>NZ_CP071457.1 GCF_017352135.1 Rhizobium lentis | reverse complement strand
TCGCCTCCGGCGATGTCCAGGTCGGCTATGTCGGCTCCAGCCCGTTTGCCGCGGCAGTATCGCGCGGGCTCGAGGTCAAGGCCTTCTATCTCGCGTCGATCTCAGGCATCGACGAAGCGCTCGTCGTCCGCAACGGCTCCGGCATCGAAAGCCTGAACGATCTGAAGGGCAAGAAGCTCGCCGCCGCGCCCGTGTCGACGGACCACTATCAGCTTCTGGCGCTGATCAAGTCGCTGGGCCTGACCGAAAAGGACGTCCAGGTCTTCGCAATCCCCCAGCCGGAAATCGTCGCGAGCTTTAACCGCGGCGACATCGACGGCGGTTTCGTCTGGGATCCGGCGCTCACCGAACTGAAAAAGAACGGCAAGGTCCTCGTCACCTCCAAGGATGTGGCGGACAGGGGCGCGCCGACCTTCTCGGCCTGGGTCGCGACCTCGAAGTTCGCCGCCGACAATCCGGAATTCCTGAAGGGCTTCGCCTCGGTCGTCACCAAATACTACGCATCCTTCGCGGCGGACAAAGGCGCCTGGGGTCCCGAGAGCGACAACGCCAAGTCGCTCGCCAAGCTTCTCGGCGGAACGCCCGAGCAGCAGGCTTCGGCTCTGAAGAACCTGACGCTGCTCACCCCCGAAGTCCAGGTATCGGACGCCTGGCTCGGCGGCGGCGAAAAGGCGGGCGCCGGCAAGATCCTCAAGGACACGGCCTCCTTCCTGAAGGAGCAGGGCAAGGTGTCCGGCGTGCTGGACAATTACGGAAGCTTCGTCACCGCGGACGCGCTCGCCGGCATCAGCAACTGATCCTCCCCGACGCCGGCGCGGCTTGCTGCGCCGGCGTCTAACATCCGAGTTCCCTATGCTGAAAGTCGACCACGCCAGCGTTTTCTTCGCAGCCCGCGACGGGCGGACCGTTCACGCGCTTGATCGCGTGTCTTTCGATATTCCCGAACGCGGTTTCGTCGTCGCACTCGGCGCCTCGGGCTGCGGCAAATCAACCCTTCTCAACGCGATTGCCGGCTTTCTTCCGCTTTCGGACGGCCGGATCACGCTCGATGGCCGCAGCGTCGATCGACCGGGTGCCGATCGCGGCGTCGTCTTCCAGAAAGACTCGCTGTTGCCTTGGAAGTCGGTCGTCGACAACGTCGCGCTCGGTTTGAAATTCGCCGGCATAGGCCGGAAGGAGCGGCAAGCGCAGGCCCTGGAACTGCTGCGGCTCGTCGGTCTCGACGAGTTCGCCGGCGCCTTTCCTTACGAGCTGTCGGGCGGCATGCGTCAGCGCGTCGGCATCGCACGGGCGCTTGCGACCAATCCCGACATCCTGCTCATGGACGAGCCCTTCGGCGCGCTCGACAGCCTGACTCGCGAGCAGATGCAGGAACTGCTGGTTTCCGTCTGGGATAGAACGGCAAAGAAAGTTTTCTTCATCACCCACTCGATCGAAGAGGCGCTGTTCCTGGGCACACAGGTGCTCGTCATGTCGCCGCGGCCGGGGCGCGTCGTCGCGCGCTTTGATCTCGACTTCGTCAAGCGCTTCGCCGAAACAGGCGACGCCCGATCGATCAAGGCGTCGCCGGAATTTGCCGAACTGCGCGAGGAGATCCGCGCCATTCTCCACAGCACCGAAGACTTCAGGAGCGCCGCATGAGCGATATAACACAGGCTCCGCCGATTGCGGCCCAGGCTGCGAATCGCCAGGTCAAGCTGGTGAAAATGGCCGGCTTCGGCGCCGGCGAGAAATCGACGGTGGCGATCAGCGTCGCTACCGCGCTCGCCATACTGCTGCTGTGGTGGCTGATAGCCGCGCTTGGCGTCGTTCCGCACCTGTTTCTACCGCGCCCGGACGAGGTGCTGACGCAGATCGGCGTCATCTATCATGACGGTTATGCCGGGGCATCGCTCTTCGAGCATGTCTCTGCGAGCCTGTTTCGCATCGTGGTCGCCGCCCTCATCGCCATCTCCGCCGGCATTCCGCTCGGATTGCTGATGGGCCTGAACCGCTGGGCGAAAGGCGTGTTCGACGCGCCGATCGAGTTCTACTGGCCGCTTCCACCCCTCTCCTACCTACCGCTGATGATCATCTGGCTCGGTATCGGCGAGACGTCGAAGATCACCCTCCTCGTGCTTGCGATGTTCGCGCCGATCTGCCTGTCGGCCCAGGCCGGCGTTCGTTCACTGCCGATCGAGCGCGTCAATGCCGCCCGTTCGCTCGGCGCCAGCCGGCTGCAGCTCTTCCTCTATATCGTCCTGCCGTCGGCCCTGCCCGAGATCCTCACCGGCATCCGCATTGCACTCGGCGTCGGCTGGAGCACGCTGGTTGCGGCCGAGCTGATCGCCTCCACCCGCGGGATCGGCTTCATGATCATGTCGGCTTCACAATTCCTGGCGACCGACGTCGTCTTCGTCGGCATCGCCATCATCGCGATCTGCGCCTTCACATTCTCGCTCGCCGTCCGCTTCCTCGAGACGTTCCTCGTGCCCTGGAAGGGCAAGCTCTGACCGAGTGGCGGCAGGCAACCATATTCAATGACTGCCTGCCGCCCCGTTCAAGCCGTGTATAGCGACGAGTTCAGCTGCGACCAGCTGCTGAAGCCGCCATAAATTGCGGTCCCGAATGCCGCGTTCCTCCAGATGCTTCACCGTCAGATACAGATATTCGGCGCAGGAGCCTACGTGTCCGCAGGCTCTCGCCAGCACCTGCGCCACCGTCTCCAGCGGCAATTTGCGGGAAACACGATCGCCCGTCGGGCCAGCCCAGAAGACCAGCGCGCGGACGAGCCCATGCGCGGTCGCGACCGGAATCCAACGCACCGTCGCAGCGTCTTCGATCGTACCGACCTCGCGGCGGATCAGGCGCCGAAGCTGGCCGAGGCGATCGTCATCGGAGAGCCTGAAGACGACGCCATTGCAGCGCCCGCCTCGATCAAGCGCCATCATCAGGCCCGGCTGGGCTTGCGTTCCCCGCCAGCGGGTCATCTCCAGGCAGAAGGAGCGATGCCACCCCCGTGTTGCACCATGCCGCGCCTCAACGGCGTCAAAATCCGGCTTCCATATCAATGATCCGTAGGCGAAAACCCAAAGCGGGGCGCCGGTCGACTCATGGAAGAGCCGCTTCGCAAGCACCTCCAACTCTGCGTCGGTGAGCGGCTTCCGATGCGGCTCGGGACCGACATCGATCTCGGGGCGAAGGCTGAGCGACACCAGCTCGTCCGTCAGAGCCATTCTGCCAGGCAGCAAAACTGCGCTTGCCCGCACGGTCGCCTGCTCATGCTTGCCGATATCCATGACGTGTCAATGCACCGTAAATCTGGCCGCAGCGGCCTGGCGTCGCTGCAAGCTGCGTATCAGCATCGCGGCCTCCCTCACGATCGCTGAAAATGTCGCATCGTCGGCCTCTGCGATCCTTCCCGTCATGTCACGGATGATCGTCGTCAAATGGATAATCGAATGGCGATGCCGCGGATCTTCCGAGCCGATGTCGGCATCGGCCATGGCAAGCAGTGTCTGCACCAACCGTTCCATGGTTTTCCGGCGCCGGGTTCTCGGATCTGCATTCGGATCTTCGCTCAGGCGCAGGAGGTCGGCGACAATGTCGGACATTCCGGCTCCATTCAAATCGCAAAAGCCGGTGACATCGAAACGATATGCCGTCGACCACGCGTCTGCGTCTTCAATGTCTCCAGCAGCCGGTAGCCATTGCGCCAGCGGCCGAAGCCGCTGGAAACATTGATATGCCCGGCAAGGCCGATATTCCTGGTCTCGGCATTCCACAGGCGGCCAAACAGGGTCAACCGGTCGACCGTCATATAAGCATCGTTCATGCTGCCAACGACGACGGCTGGAAAAGGCAGGGGCGCCGTCGGCATCTCGCCAAACGAAATCCGCCCGGGATGCAGAATTTCCGTGGCCGGCAGGTCGCATGGCGCGACCAGCAACGCCGCTTTCACGTGACGTGCAGCGATGCGTCCGGCGAGCCGGGCGGCCAGCAGGCATCCGAGACTGTGGGCGACCAGATAGGCCTCACCGGCCTCTTCGAGCGCGCTTTCCAGTCGATGTAGCCAGCGCTCAAGGTTCGGATGATCCCAGTCATCCTGATTGACGAATCGACTGCCCGGCTGGTCCTGCAGCCAGTGCTGCTGCCAATGTCCTTCTCCCGAACCGAACAGCCCGGGAAGAATAAGCACATCGCTCATCGAATCAGCCCGATCACCAGGGCAAACAGAAATGTGAAAGAGCCGGCGATCGTGCAGATCCCGCCCGCGTGCCGGAGTTGCGACACGAGGCTTCCCGCCGCTCTTTTCGTACCATGCCGACGGAGGCCGGTCTCAACGACGATCGCCATCACGCCACTCCTCAATACCAAAGGCCGGGCGCTGCGCCCCAATAGTGAAGTTCGTATTCGCGTGCCGAGCGGTCGCGTTCTTCGTCGCGGATCAGCAATTCGTTTTCAGGCTTCCGCGCAGTTGCCGTTTTCAGATCAAGAAAGCGGCCGATCGTAAGCTTCAGCCAGAAGTGGACATCAAACTTCATACGAACCTCCTGTCTGGAATCGATGGTCTAGGGCTAGGCGGTTCAGCTTTTCATAGAAGCGCAGAACCGCTCTAAGTTTTTGTTTTTACGCAATTCGGGACGGAAGACCGCTTCCCACCTTTCCCGGAATTGCTGCACTGCGCGTCACGTCAAAGCGGACGGATGCGGCACGCTTCAGGTCTTTGACCGACGCATGTCGTCACTCCCCGCGCACCTTCGTGCGATCAGGAAATCAGCGCATGACGTCGCGCATTGGCAAGGAGATCGCGAAGCGACGCGGTCGGCCCATAGAGCATCAGCAGCCGGTTCTCTTCCCGCTTGGCGAGGCGATATCGCCGAGCGAATTCAAAGACGCTTCCACATCTGCTCACCCGCGCCAGCTCCTTCCGGATCGTCCACTACTGTCTCCTGAGATCGGATCATGGCGGCGACTCTATTCAGCTGCCGCCAGCGCCGGCTTTACCTCCGGAAAGAACGCCGCCAATTCCCCGACCACCTCGCCGATCCGGCTCGAAAGCGCATCCGAGGAGACCACGTAGTCGGTAAAATCGCGATCGGAGGCGTAGACGGCAGTCGGCAGCGTGTGAGCCATGAAAAAGCCGAACAGCGGTCGAAGCTGATGCTCGACCATCAGCGCATGTCGGTCGCCGCCGCCGGTTGCCGTGATGACGATCGGCTTGCCCCGCAGTTCGTGCGGGTCGATCAGATCGATGAGATGCTTGAAGTGGCCAGGATAGGAGCCCTTGTAGGTTGGCGAACCGATGATCAGGGCATCGGCCTGCACGATCTCGTCGATGACATGTCTGGCCTGCTCGTCGAGATCCTTGCGCCATAAGGCGCTGCCGAGCGAGGGGCCGACATCATGCAGATCATAAGTCTTGCTCGTAAAGCCGTATCGATCGCTCGCACGTTCGGCGACATGCCGCACCAAGGCCAGTGTCTTCGAAGGGCGATTGAAGCTGCCAGCAATGCCGACGAGTTTGAAACCTGACATGGTTTTTCCTCTCTTTAGTTGCTGGATTATTGTCTACAAAATTCATAGATTAAAGGAACGACCTTTCCTCCTTACTCCCGTCGTTGAAAAAAACGTTCGCCCCGGATCCGGCACGCATAGGCTGCATCGCGATCATCAGGAATCACCGATTCGCCGGCTCCGCGCCTGCGGCAAGGACCCAACGACTGCGACCGGCCTCCCCGCGTGCATAAAGATCCCCTTCGAGATGGAGGCCGACACGGGCGGCGACCGTACCGTCGCCGGCCCACCACAAATGGCCTTGCGGCAAGATCCACTATTCTTGGTATAAAATTTCCGGTTTAGCCTAGCGATTGGATGAGACGCCCTGCCCTTTCTGCTGGAGAAATATAGGCTTCTTATAGATTTTAGCGGGAGCTTTTCATGCCAGTGCAGACGGCTGACGTCATCGATTTTCAGGCCTACCGGCAATCGCGCAGCAGGCCCGCCGACAAAGTGAAGGCGATCGCGCCGGTATCATTTGCGATGCAGCCGGTCATGATGTGGGTGCCCTATTGGGGGTTCGTCCCGGTAATGACAATGGGCATTGCAGGATATGGCGCCTCATGCCGCCGCAGTTCATCATCATGGGCATACCGCCGGACATCATCGACATCATGCCCTTGCAGCATTCCATGAACATGTCCTTGTCCATGCCCTCCATCGGCTTCATTTCGCAGACCATGCCTTCGGCCGTCATGGTGCACTTCATCGAGCCCATCATCATCATCATCGGCATCATTGCGCCGTTCATCATGGGCATCATCGGCATGCCCGACATCATCGGCATCATGCCGCCCATCATCGGGTTCATCATGGCGGGCATCATGTTGTTCATCATCGGCATCATGTTCATGGCGGGGTTCATTGTCTCTCTCCGGTAAATAGCGGTGTTTCGCGTTTCGATGAAGCGGGAGATAAAAGAACCATTTGCAGTAAACAATATAAAAAATTCTTCCTTTTTCTTGTCCTCCAATAGAATGGAACGGTTGCGATAGGACTGCGCAATATGACAAGATAACAGATTTCTGTCCGTTATCTTGGCCAATGACACGGCAGGCGCTTCGCCCTCCCCGGCAGTTCACGGTCAAGCGCGCGTGCCATGTCGAGCGCACCTCCGCTGCACCGGCAGCAGCCCTTATGAATGACGAGGATGAGTCGGATCGTCGTGCGGTTTCAGCAAGAACCGGCGCGCAATGTCCCAATAGCCGTCATAGACGAGCCCGCCATTCGAGCGGACGAGCGTTTCGCGGTTGTGGCGATAGACCGCGGGAAGCCTGTACCAGGAGATGCCCGGCCGGCGATGGCTGGATCGCTCGAACGCGACCTAGGGCCTGTCGCCGCGAAGATGGCGCTCGAGGAAGGGAAGATTGTCCTGTCCCCAATAAAGCTCGCGGTCATAGACATAGGTGGGAAAACCGAAGACGCCGCTGTCGCGGGCATGCAGGCGGTCCGCCGACCATTTATTCTGGACATCGTCGTCGGCCTGTCGCCTGAGCAGCGCTGCGCCATCGAACCCGGCCGCCGTCACGATCGCCTCGCGTATGTCGGACTTGCCGATATCCTTCGCCTCGCTCCAGAAAGCATGCTGCAGGGCGCGGGTAACGCCGATCCAATCCTTTCCGTCGAGATAGGCCGCGATCACGAAGAGGGATGCCGGAGTCGGATCGCTGAGTTCCGGGCGGTGCTCGAGCCACAATTCCTTGCCGCGCACGCGCGCCCAGCGTTTGAGGTCCCGCGTCCAGTAGGCGCGGCGGATTTCCGGCCGGTTGCGCGAGAAAATGCCGCCGTTTTCTTCGACCACCGTCGTCAGATAGGGCGTGATGACGACGTCGTTCTTGGCCGCCAGTTCGGTAAAGGCGTCGAAGCCGATGTAGGACCAGGGCGAGCCGATCGAAAAGAAATAGTCTACGGTTTTGGTCACTGATGCGTGTTCCCTGTAAGTGATTGTGCTGGCGTCGAATGCGCGCGGATCAGCGCCTCGACGGCATTCAGGAAGCGGCTCGAATGCCGGCTTGCCCTTTCCATCCAAGCTCCGGCGCGATTGCCGTCACGAAGTCGTGGAGAATCTGGCGATATTCCTCGTGCTCGAACTCGTAAGGGAGCTCCAGTCTCAGCTCGCTGACCTCGGGCAGGATCGGATCGGATAAAAGCTGTTCCAATATTTCCTCCGACGTGCCGACGATGTCACGGGCGAAAAGCGTCCGTCGCTCGCCCTGCGGCGAAAGCGTCCGCTGATGACGGCCGTCGGCATAGTCCTGATAGCGGCGGCGCGTCGCCGCATCGGCGCTGTCGAATGGCACGATGACGCGGCCCAGCGCGACCCGGCGCTGCGTGCCGGCGGCACGGAAGGTTTCGATCAGCCGCGATTGGGCCGTGAAGAAATCATCCGTCCCCTCACCGGTTATCACATTGCCGGTCAGCAGGTTGAAGCCGGTGCGGCCGGCCCATTCGGCGGAGCGCTGCGATCCGCCGCCGTACCAGATCCGGTCGACCAAACCTGCCGCAAAAGGCTGCAGGCGCGGCCGCTGTGGGCCGAAAGGTGTCTTGATGAAGGTCTGCTCGTCTCCGAGATAGGCACCGCGCAGATTGTCGGCAAAGCGCAGCACCCGATCATGCGAGAAATCGTAGCTCGTCCAGTCGCCGTCGAAGGCCAGTGGGGCAATCAGTTCGGCATCCAGCGGCCGGCCGGCGCTGACGCCGATATTCAGCCGTCCGCGCGAGAGAACATCGACGGTGGCGAGATCTTCGGCCAGCCGGTAGGGACTTTCATAACCGATCGGAATGACCGCGGTTCCGAGTTCGATCCGGCGGGTGCGCTGTGTGGCCGCCGCCAGGAAAGCGCTCGCGGACGAGATTCCCGGCTCCAGATGCCGCTGGCGGACCCAGGCGCTGTCGAAGCCAAGGTCCTCGCCATATTGCAGCTGCTGCAGCGTCTGCTCCAATCCCGACAGCGGATCGTCGTCTGGATAGTTGCCGGGGGTGAGGAATCCGATATGGCTGATGGATATATTGCCCACGCGTACCATCCAGTCAGTATTTCGGCAGGCCGGGCGGGTTGGTCTCGGAGGCCGGCAAGGCTTCCTCGGAAAGATGCCAGTGATCGAGGATTTTTGCATAAGTGCCGTCCTTGATCAGGCCGTTGGTGGCGACGGTCAGCGCATCGGCCAGCCCGCTTCCCTTGCGGGTGGTGATCGCAACGTCCGAGCGATCCGGCCAGCCGGCGCTCAGCGTGCCGACGCGCTTGATGTTCTTGTCGCGCGCGGCAATGAAGACGAGCTGCGCATGCGGCTGGACGATGACGTCGGCCCTGCCCGACTGCAGCGCGAGAAGGCTCGTCGCCTCGTCGTCGTAATATTGCAGTTCGATCGGCTTCAGGCCGGCGGCGACATTTTCCTGGCTCCACTTCACCAGGATACGCTCCTGATTGGTGCCGGCGCCGACGACGATTCGGAGGCCGGCAGCGTCCTTGGGCTCCTTGATCGAGGCGATGGGACTATCGGATTTCACGAAGATACCGTGCAGGCCCTGGCGGTAGGTGGAGAAATCGAATTTCTCCTTGCGCTGCTCGGTGACGCCGACATTGGAAATGACCGCATCATATTTGCCCGAGGTGAGGCCGAGCGGCCAGTCGATCCAGGCGACGGGCACGATCTCCAGCGTCAGGCCGAGGCTGTCGGCGATGGCATAGGCATAGTCGGGATCCGCCCCGACCACGGTTTTGGCGTCGGTGGCATAGGTGGCGAGCGGAGGGCCGCCGGGGCTGACGGCGATTGTGAACTTGCCTGGCGTGACGAATTTGAATCCCCTAGGGATCGCGGCGATGGCCGCATCGTTCCTGGCGGCATGAAGCCGGCCCGGCTGCTGCGGGCTAAGGTCGAAATCCTCGGCAGCATGGGCTGGGCTGAAGGAAAGGGCCGACGCTATGGCGGCAATCAGCAGGGTCCGGAATGCCGGAATGTCAATCATCGTCTTCAATCTCCAAACTGTCAGGCGGGGGATGGCCGGCAGCATGCCGCCGGCCACAGGAACGGATCAGGAGCCGCTCTTCGGCAGGCCCGGCGGGTTGGTCTGGGCCTTGTCGATCGCCTCGGGGCCGAGATTCCACGTATCGAGGATCTTTTTGTAGGCGCCGCTGGCGATCAGGTCGTTGACGACATCGGTCAGAGGCGCCGCCAGGCCGCTGCCCTTGCGTGTGGTGACGGCAATTTCTGCGGTGATCGGCCAACCACCGCTGACGGTGCCGACGAGCTTGGTCTTGCCGTTGATCCCCGCCGCATAGGCCTGGGTCGCGTTGACGCTGAAGACGGCGTCGGCCCTGCCGGACTGGACGGCGAGATCCTTGACCGCGTCGTCATCGTAATATTGCACCTCGATCGGCTTCAGGCCGGCCGCGACGTTCCGCCGATCCCACTCCAGAAGGATCTTCTCCTGGTTGGTGCCGGCATCGGTGATCACCTTCAGCCCCGCAATATCCTTCGGCTCCTTGATCGAAGTGATCGGGTTATCGGCCCTGACGTAGAAACCGAGCTCATCCTTGCGATAGGTCGAGAAATCGAACTTTTCCTTACGCTCTTCCGTGACCGTCACGTTCGATATCACCGCGTCGAACTTGCCGGAGGTGAGCCCGAGCGGCCAATCCGCCCATGCGACGGACACGAGATTGAGCTTCAAGCCCAAACTGTCGGCGATCGCCTGCGCGAGATCGACGTCATAGCCGATGACGGTCTTGGAATCGGAGGCATAATCGTGCAGCGGAAGATTGCCGCTCGAGCTGATGCCAACGGTGAAGATGCCGGCTTCGACGAACTTGAAGTCCTTGATCTCCGCGATGCGCTTCTCGTTCTTTTCCACCCGCAGCCGGTTCGGCTGCTCGGGGCTGAGATCGAATTTCTGCTGCGCCTCAGCGGAACCGAAACCGATCGCGGCAATGGTGACGGCTCCCGCTATCAGAAGCCTTGCCCTATCTCTAAATGTCATGCCCCTTCTCCACTTCATCCTTAGGTTGTGTTTGTCGTCATTCAGCCGGAGCAGCCCGTCGCGGCCCGGCATTTCACCAGCGCCGTCGGCGCTAGAGAACCTTGGCGAGGAACTCGCGTGTTCGGGGATGTTCCGCTCGCGTGAAAATCCGGGCCGGCGGTCCGGCTTCGAGAACGCGGCCGCTTTCCATGAAGACGACGGTATCGGCGACCTCGCGGGCAAAACCGATTTCATGGGTGACGATCACGAGCGTCGTGCCGGTACGGGCAAGCTCCTTGATGACATCGAGCACTTCGCCGACGAGCTCCGGATCGAGCGCCGAGGTCGGCTCATCGAAGAGCAGCACTTTTGGACGCAGCGCCAATGCCCGGGCGATCGCCACGCGCTGCTGCTGGCCGCCGGAGAGCTGACGCGGATAGGCATTGATCTTGTCGCTGAGACCGATACGGGCAAGCAGTTCCTGCGCCAATCGCACGGCTTCCTCGCGGCTGACGCCACGCACCTCTATCGGCGCCTCGATCAGGTTTTCAAGCACAGTCAGATGCGGGAACAGATTGAAGCTCTGGAAGACCATGCCGATATCGGCGCGGCGGGCGAGAATATCCTTCTCCTTGAGTTCGTAGAGCGTATCGCCCTTTCTGCTATAGCCGACGAAATCGCCGTCGACCGAGATGAAACCCCCGTCGAGGCGCTCCAAATGGTTGATGGCGCGCAACAATGTCGACTTGCCGGAGCCGGATGGGCCGAGGATGGCGGTCACACTGCCGGCTGGAAGGCTGAGCTCGACATCATCGAGCACCTTCAGCGCACCGAAGCTTTTGGAAATCCCGTGGATACGCACCGCACCGCCCGTCCGCAGGGCCGCCGCATCATGGAAGCCGAGTTTTCGCACCCCATCGCCCGTCGCATCGAGAGCAGGCAACGGACGGCGAAAGCGTGTGAAGAATGCCTGGAAGGGCAATGGCGTCGGATTGCGCACGGCGCCCTTGGAGAAATAACGCTCGATATAGTGCTGGGCGAGTGACAGTACCGTCATGATGATCAGGTACCAGACGGTGGCGACCATCAGCAGCGGAATGACTTCGAGATTGCGGCGGTAGATCACCTGCACCGTGTAGAAGAGTTCCGGCAATGCCAGCACATAGACCATCGACGTGCTCTTCGCCAATCCGATAAGCTCGTTGAAACCAGTGGGAAGGATCGAGCGCATGGCCTGCGGCAGCACTATGCGGAAGGCCTGGCGGCGGCGCGACAGGCCGAGTGCGGCCGCCGCCTCCAGTTGTCCATGATCGACGGAAAGAATGCCGCCGCGGACGATCTCGGCAAAGAAGGCCGACTGGTTGAGCGTGAGGCCGAGGAAGGCCGCGGCAAAGGGCGTCAGCAGTTGCACGGTGGGGTAGTCGAGCAAGACCCTATCGGTAAAGGGGACGCCGATCCTGATCGTCTCGTAGAGATAGCCGAGATTGTTCAAGATCAACAGCAGGACGAT
The DNA here is from genome assembly GCF_017352135.1 of Rhizobium lentis. NCBI lineage: Bacteria > Pseudomonadati > Pseudomonadota > Alphaproteobacteria > Hyphomicrobiales > Rhizobiaceae > Rhizobium > Rhizobium lentis. Next base: position 313,894 of record NZ_CP071457.1, on the reverse strand, counting down.
CACCGGGATCGACCGCAGCAGCCAGATATAGCCCCAGGAAAGCCCGGAGAGCAGCGGTGACTTGGAAACGCGGGCGAGCGCCAGAGCCGTTCCGAGAATGGAACCCGATATGGCGGCGAGCGCCGTCAGGAGCAGTGTCCTGCCAAGGCCGACGAGCACCGGCTCGGCGAAGAACCATTCGGCAAAGACGTCCCAGCCCCAGCGCGGATTGGTGAAGGTGGAATAGAGTACCGCAATGATGACGACGGCGGCGAAGATCGTCCCCGCCAGCCGCTCGGGATGGCGCGCCGGTACGATGCGGTAACGGGAATAGTCCTTCGGTTCTGCCGCTTTGCTGCCGGGGTCGATGCCGGCGAAATCCGTCGTCAGTGCCATTCTTGCTTCCCTTTATGATTATCGGACTTGCGGTTTCAGAGACTTGCGCCGGCCACCACCAGGCGCGGTTCGCTATCGAAAACCGGCGCAGCGAGATGGGTGATGTCCTTCTCGAAAGGCAGGCTCTTGTAGATCTCGGGATCGACTGATGTGTCGAAGAGAGCGGTATAGCCATAATTCAGATAGAGGCCGACGGCCTCGGGCTGGCGGAAACCGGTCGTGAGATAGATCCTGCTATAGCCTTGGCGGGCGGCCTGGGCCTCCAGCTCCACCAGCACCTTGCGGGCAAGGCCTTGGCGGCGCAGGTCGGAGCGTGTCCAGATGCGTTTGAATTCGGCCGTGCGTTCGTCATAGTGCTTGAAGGCGCCGCCGCCGATGGTGTCGCCATTGCGGATCAACAGGAGAAAATTGCCGTCCGGCGGCGCGAAGGCTTCCGGGGGATAACGGTTGAGCTCGGCGGCCGCGCCTTCCGCATTGAAATAGGTGCCGTAGCGGCTGTCATATTCGTGGATCAATTCATCGATCAACGGCTTGGCGCGGGGATCGAGAGGGCTGGTATAGAGAAACGTATCGCTCATATCGTTCATCACCCATTGTCGTCAGTGAGGAAGGCTTCGGCGAGCCGCACCCAGTAGCGGGCGGCGGGCGCGATGATCGCGTCATTGAAATTGTAGTAGGCGCTGTGGAGCGGAGCGCTGTCGCCGTTCCCCACGAAGAGATAGCTGCCGGGATTGGCCAGCAGCATGAAAGCGAAATCCTCGCTCGCGGTTCTCGGCCGGAAATCGTTCTCGATCGCCGCCGAACCAAGCGCGTCATATGCGACGTCGCGGGCAAAGGCCGTTTCTTTGGCGTGGTTGACCAGCGCCGGAAAGCCGAGCCGGTAATTCACATCCGCCTCGGCGCCGAAGCTTTCGGCCTGGGCGCGGGCAAGGGCCGGAATGCGCTCTCCCAAAAGCTGGCGGACAGTCTCGCTGTAGGCCCGCATGGTGAGCTGCATCTCGACGCTTTCCGGGATGACGTTCGAGGCGGAACCGGCATGGATCGAGCCGACGGTCGCAACCGCCATATCCTGCGGATCGACATTGCGCGAGACGACGCTTTGCAGGGCGGTGATGAAGGAGGCCGACGCCAAGACCGGATCGACGGCCCGGTGAGGTTCGGCGCCGTGGCCACCCTTGCCAAGGATCCTGATCACCGCCTGGTCGACCGACGCCATGGCGGGACCTGTGACGAAGCCGAACTGACCCGCCGATACACCCGGCCAGTTGTGCAACCCGAAGACCGAATCGACGGGAAATCGTTCGAACAGCCCTTCCGAGATCATTCTGCGGGCGCCTGCACCGATTTCTTCGGCCGGCTGGAAGATCAGCCTGAGCGTGCCGCTGAAATTGCCGCTTTCCGCGAGATAACGGGCGGCGGCAAGCAGGATCGAGGTGTGCCCGTCATGGCCGCAGGCGTGCATGACGCCGGGATTGCTGCTGGCATAGGCAAGGTCGCTGGCCTCCTCGATCGGCAGCGCGTCCATATCCGCCCGGATACCTATCCGCTTCTTGCCTGTCCCGCGCCTGAGGGTGGCGACGATGCCGGTGCCGGCAATGCCCGTCGCCACCTCGTAGCCCCAGGAGGAAAGCCGGGATGCCACAAGCTTGCTGGTCCTCAGCTCCTGGAACGCCAGCTCGGGATATTGGTGCAGATCGTGGCGCAGCGCGATGATTTCATCGAGGTAACAGGCGATTCCCTTCTCGACTGGATCGTTGCTGCGCGGGTTCTGAGCGATGACGTTCATGACGATTCGCCGGCTCAGGCGCCGACAGCCTTTCCGCGTTCGAGCTCATCCGCAGGGGTTGCATAGCGGCTTTGGCGGAAGGGCAGGCCGAGATGGTCGCGCAGCGTCTCGCCCTTGAAGACGGGATCGAAATAACCGCGCTCGGTAAGGATCGGCAGGACGTATCGGGCAAAATCGTCGAAGCCCTCGGCAATGACTGGGAAGCCGAGGATGAAGCCGTCGGCGGCGCCATGATCCACCCAGCGGATGATCTCGTCTGCGATATGCTCGGCGGTGCCAATGAAGGCGGTGCGCGGCGTTGCCGAATCGAGCGCCACCTGCCGGAGCGTCAGCCCTCGCTCCCGCGCCGTCCTTTTGATGCGATCGGTGGTGGCGCGGAAATTATTCCTGCCGATATCACCAAGCTCGGGGAACGGCTCGTCGAGCGGATAGGCGCTGAAATCGTGATGATCGAAGAAGCGGCCGAGATAAAGCAACGCCTCCTCGATCGTGACGAGATTGCGGATCGCCTGGTACTTGGCTTCCGCCTCATCGGACGTCGCGCCGACGATCGGCCCGATGCCGGGATAGATGCCAACTTCGGCAGGACTGCGCCCATGGGCGATCACGCTGTCCTTCAGCTGCCGGTAGAAGGCTTGCGCCTCCTCGAACGGCCCGCCGTTGGTGAAGACGGCGTCGGCGTGCTTGCCGGCAAGCCTGATGCCGGAATCCGAAGCACCTGCCTGGAAGATGACGGGCTGGCCCTGCTTCGAGCGGCCGATATTCAGCGGCCCCTCGATTCGGAAGAAGCGACCCTTGTGGTTAAGGCGATGCATCTTCGTCTTGTCAACAAAGACGCCGGTCTCGCGATTGCGCACAAAAGCATCGTCGTCCCAGGAATCCCAGAGGCCTTTGATCGCATCGATATAATCCTCGGCGATCTCGTAGCGCAGTTGGTGCTCGGGATGCTCGCGATTGTAATTGCGCCCCGAGCCCTCAAGCGGTGACGTCACCGCGTTCCACCCTGCCCTGCCGCCGCTGATGAGATCGATCGAGGCGAACTGGCGGGCGATGGTGAAGGGATCGCTGTAGGAGGTCGAGACCGTACCGACGAGCCCGATCCTGGACGTCGAAGCGGCGAGGGCCGAAAGGATCGCGATAGGCTCGAAGCGGTTGAGGAAATGCGGGATCGACTGCTCGTTGATGTAAAGACCGTCGGCGACGAAGGCGAAAGCGATGCCGGCTGCTTCCGCCCTGCGCGCCGTCTCAACGAAGAAATCGAAGTTGACGCTGGCATCGGCCGGTCCACTCGGATGCTTCCAGGCATTCATATGGCCGCCTGGACCCTGCAGCATGATGCCGAACGTAATGTGTTTCTGAGCCATGGGATCGATCCTTCTTGAAACGGTCAGGCGACGAGAGAAAGCCGCTCGGCGGCGAGCAGCTCGATGGAAGCGAGGCGCTCGGCGGCTGAAAGAGCCGGTGTGTCGAGAACGAATTCGTTGACGCCGTAGCGGCGGTGAAGTTCGTCCAGCTCCTTGCGGATCTGCTTTGCCGTGCCGTGCAGCACGCTCGGCACCTTCTCCTCGATGCGGTAATCGGTGACGCCCGCCTGACGAGCGAATTCGGCCGCCTGTTCTTCGCTGCCGACGTTGACGGTCTGACCGTTCGGCAAGAACACCTTGACGATGCGAAGGTCGGCGACGCGCTCGCGGGCATAATCCTCGCTCTCGGCTGCAAAGGCTGCGAGCGCAAGGATCGGTCGTTTGCCGCCGGACGCCCGGTCATAGGCGTCGAAAGTCCTGCTGAGATTGTCAGGATCGCCATTCAGATGGCCGGCGAAGACAAGGTTCCATCCCTTCTCGGCAGCGAGTTCGGCGCTCTCGACGGTAGCGCCGAGCAGGAAACGTTCTGGAGCCGTCGGCGGGAAAGGGGTCGCCTGCGCGCCGTTGTAATTGGGATCGGCGGCGAGATAGGTGTTGAGATCGGACAGCTGGCTCGCAAAATCCGGCTTGCTGGACGGATCGAAGGCGCGCTGAAGGGCGCGCGTTGCGAGCGGAAAACCGCCTGGGGCCTTGCCGACGCCGAGATCGACACGGCCGGGCGCCAGCGAGGCGAGGAGATTGAAGGTCTCGGCCACCTTGTAGGCGCTGTAATGCTGCAGCATCACTCCGCCTGAGCCGACGCGGATCTTCGAAGTCTTTGCCAGAAGATAGGCGATCAGCGCCTCCGGCGCCGAACTCGCCAGATTGGACATATTGTGATGCTCAGCGACCCAGAAACGGTGGTAGCCGAGCTCCTCGGCCCGGGCGGCGATCTTCACCGTCGCTCGCAGTGCGTCCGCAGCGGTGAGGCCCTGTTCAATCGGGCTTTTGTCGAGAAGGCTGAGAAGGTAGGTCATGACGCCACGATCCGCTCAATGGTTGCATTATTTAATCTATAAAATCAGTAGACAAACCTTTTTATAAGAAATGACATTCTCTTTCGAAGCGGCTGAGGGGAAAAAAGCAGGCGCGGATGAATTGCTCGCTCGCCCCGGGAGGACGGTGGACCGAGATATTCCAATCGACTATTTGATGAACCATATTCTGGTCAAAAGGAGTGCCGCATAAAGCTGTCAGAACAGGTCAAGCCGATCAGCTATCTCAAGGCACACGCGCCCGAGATCATCCGGACGTTGAAGGACAACCCGCAGCCTGTCGTGATCATCCTTCATGGCGAGGCGAAAGCGATCCTTCAGGATGTCGGCCAATATGAAGAAACGCAGGAGACGTTGGCGTTTCTGAAGGTGCTGGCGCTCACCAATCGGCAAGTCGAGGAAGGAAAGACGCACCCCGCTGGGGAATCCTTCGCGCGCATTCGCAAGCGGCTGGCCGACAGCCAGTCCTGATGCCTTATCGCGTTCGTTTCGCTGAGGACGCGGAACGCGACGTCGAGGATCTCTATCGCTTCATTCCGGCCGCGAGGGCGCCGACATGACGGATCGCATCCTGACGGAAATCGAAAGCGCCTGTGCCGAGCTCGAAGAATTCCCCGCCCGCGGAAACATCCCAAAGGAACTGGCCGGCATCGGCATCTCCGAATATCGGGAAGTGCATCACAACCCTTGGCGTATGATCTACCGTATCATGGGCAGCGACGTCATCGTCTATTGCGTGGCAGACGGACGCCGCGACATGCAGGCCTTCCTGGAGCGAAGGCTTATCCGCTGACGTTCCGCGCATCGCCCTCCCCCGTGCCGACAGAATTCACCGGCACCGCCGAAGACCTATCCGGCCTTCCGGCCGGCCGGTGCATTTGCCCGCAGGAGCGCCATCAGCATCGGGCCGACCGCGAATTCTCCCTTTTCGCTTCGCCTCGTCAGGTCGCGAAGATACCCACCGGCCGAGTTGATATGGCCCCCGCGCTCCAGGATGCATGCCATCACCGTCGCCGCATTTTCCGCACCCATCACATTTGCCGCCTCCTCATAGGCTGACGGACTGACGCCGAGCATCGATCGAACCGTGACGGCGGCAGTCATCAGCTCGCGCCAGTTGCGGATCACCCCACCCGGTCCGTAGGCCAGGATTTCCGGGCAGGCCTGCAGAACCAAGCCTAACGGGAAGGATCTCAGTCCGCCAGCATCACGACGACCACCCGGCCCTTCCGCCTGCCCGCTCATTTCGGCATCCTTGTGCTTCTTCCCTTCCATCGTCACGGCCCCTCGCCCATTGTCTTGCTCTGCCCCCTCGCCCTGCTTCGTTTCGAAGCTTGGTTCAAGTTCAGATGTGGATTCGGGGTTTGAATTCTGTATGTGACGCTCGATATAATGGGCATTGCCGCTTCGTTTTGTTGAATTAATCTGAGTTTCCAGCTGGTTAAGTATCTCTGCTCGAAGTGCAGCCAGCTCATCCAGCAACTGCTCGAGTTGCGCCGTCGTCGGCGACCTCGGCAGGCCTTCGACCAGATCCCGAAACTCCAGATACAGCCCCTGCCAATCCCCTGGCGCGTCCTCCTCGACCGCCGCCTCAATCAGCTTCGCGATATCGCGGCGGCAAAGGGTGATCCGTTCGCGCAGGCGCTGGACATGCAGCCGCTCGGCCATGACTTCGGCCGCAAGCTGTTCGATCTCCTCGGCGCGGGCCAGCAGCGGCGCCAGCGAGAAGCCGAACGCCTCGTCAACCTCCCCTGCCCTGTCCCTGCGGACATAACGCTTGCCGTTGGGACTATCCTTGCGCAACAGCAGGCCCGCCTCGACAAGCGCTGCAAGATGACGCCGGACCGTTTGTTCGGCCATGCCGTGCGTCCTCAGCGAGAGCTGGACATTCGACGGGAAGACGATCAAGCCGTTTGCCTCGGCAAGGTCGTTCTTCGGGTAAAAGCTCAAAAGCGCATTGAGCACGGCAAGCGCCCGATCGGCAATTCCGAGGAGGGGCTTTGCCTCGCACAGTGCACGAAACAGCTTCCACTTATCGACCGATTGACCAGGCTTGATCTCTGCGGCCGTGACCTGGCTCGCGAGCATGCCAAGCGTCATCGGCCGCCGCCCAAAGGGCGTCGTTACACTTCCGACTTCCATATCTTCCACCTCGATGAGGCAAAAGAAATCGGCTCGCCAGAACGGCGCCAAAAACTCTTGACAGCGATTCTCGGAAGTGCGATTCTCGGAGGTGTTCAAGACTACGAGGAAAGCTTCCGTGACGGTGACGTTCGGGGGCTTTTTTCTTTTGCGCGTTATCTCCTATCCGAATTGTCAGCTGACAACTCGCCTAACTGCCTCATTTTCCGTCATTTTCCTCTTCGAACTCGGCGGCGAGGCCTGCCAACCGCTGAGCCAGGAATTCCGAAAACTCCGCCGATCTGGCGGTGATGCGAAAGGTTTTGCCGGAGCGAGCCACCGAAGCCAGCGGCGCGCCCGCCGATGTCCGCAATGTCTGCTCGATCCGTTGCGGCGCGCCCTTCTCCTCCACCGCCTTCCAGACGGCGTCGAAGCGACTATTGGTCTCCAACGCGTGGAAAGCGGCGGCCCGGACCGCGACTTGGGCTTTCTTCTGGCCGCCCGGTTCCCTGACTTTTTCGGCAAAGGCCAGCCAGCGTGGGCGTCCGACCTTCGGCGCCGGGCCGATGGCAAGAATGATTTCGGGATCGATCGTCTGCGCCACCTGCAACAGCCTTGACGTCTCCGGCTTGTCGGTCGCCAGCGCCTTGGCAATCATGTCGCGGTTGAAGCCATGCTCGTCCATGCGGCGTGCAAACAGCGCCCGTTCGATAAAGCTCAGATCGACGCGCGGACCGTTCTCCTGCCCCTGTGCAAGGATCAACTCCTCATCCGTCAGCTTGCGCACCACGGCCTTGACCGGAACCCCGATCTCCGCAGCGGCGCGCAGCCGCCGATGGCCATAGGCGGCCTGGTAGCGCCCGGCCGTGACGGGATCCGGCCGTACCAGGATCGGAACCTGCTGCCCGCTCTCCTGGATCGACTGTTTCAACCGCTCGAATTCAGGATCCTTATCGACGGGAATACGGTCGCGGATGAAGGACATTTCGACGGCGGCCGGATCGATCTCCAGCACCTTGTCGCCGGAGGCCAAGGATTCGCGCAGAGCTTTCGCGGCAGCGGCCTCCTCTCCCAGCCGTCCGAGCGACAGGTTCATCGCCTTGACCGCGCCCGAAGGCCGATGCGGCGGCGGCGCGCTTGGCGCCTCCGGTCGTGCCGGCTCGACGGCGCCGACCATACTCTTCAGGATATCGCGACCTTTCGGGCTCATGACCTGCTCCAAGCACTGCGGATGAGTTGCTCGACCTCGGCATTGACGCTGTCGACGGATTCGACGCCGCGGTCATAGGTCTGGCGATGCATCGTCTCGCGGCCCGCCTCGTAGATCGTCTGCTTGGACAAGCCTGCATCCGAAACCGCCGTTGACTTAACCATCATCGAGGTCAATACGCGCTCGCCGAACAGACTGCGCAGGAAGGCAACGATCTGCGCCTGCGGACCGTCATTGGACTCATAACGGGTGATTAGATAGCGCATCCAGTCATATTCGAGATTGCCGCCGGCCTGCTTGACGACGGCCAGAAGGTCGGAGGTCATCGTCAGGAACTGGTTCATCGACGCCACGTCGAGCATCTGTGGATGCACGGTGATCAGCACTGCAGTCGCAGCGCAAAGGGCAGACAGCGTCAGAAAGCCGAGGGTAGGGGGGCAATCGATGATGACGACGTCATAGCTCTGCTCCAGCGAATGCAGCGCATTGCCGACCCGCATGAAGAACATGTCCTTGTCGTCGCGATTGCTGTCAGCCAGCGCCTTCGGGGTATCATGCTCGAACTCGTGCAGTTCGAGATTACCCGGAATGAGATCGAGACCGGGGAAATAGGTCTGGCGGACGATGTCGGCCACGTCACGGCGCGTCTCGTCATATTTGATGGCGCCATAGAGCGTTTCATTTTCGCCGACGTCGAATTCCGGCTGATAGCCAAGCATCGCCGACATCGACGCCTGCGGGTCGAGGTCGACGGCGAGCACGCGGTAACCGCGAAGGGCCAGGAACTGGGCGAGGTGGATCGAGGTCGTCGTTTTGCCCGAGCCGCCCTTGAAATTGGTGACCGCAATGACCTGGAGATGATCACCCTCCCGGCGCATCGGCAGGTAAGAGGGTTTGGTGCGCCCCAGATGCTGGCGCATCGCATGGATTTCCTCGAGTGAGAATACCCGACGCCCCGACGCCGTTTTTTCCGGATTGATGCTTTCTACCTGAGCGGCGAGATGGCGAACGTAGCTGTCGGTGACACCGAGCAGCTTAGCGGCTTCGGTGCTGCTGAACCGCCGCAGCGACTTGCGGGCATCGGGGGAGAACAGCCGCTCGAACAGCACCTGCAACTGGCTGCTGAGCATCGTCGAGTCCTGCGCAATCGTCTCATCGATCGAGACTTGACTCGCCCTCTTGGCTTTCTCAACAATCGCGGCCTTGGTCGGCATTCACGCAAATCCTGCTAAATCGGGCTATTTTGCGCAAATGAGCGTGAGTCTGGCGATTCCGTCAAGCGATTTCTTGGTTAGCCAATCTATAACAGGCCTGGATTCACGAGAAAATCATGTGGAATTCCGGAATCTTAGCGTGTTGTCAGCTGACAACCCGATCCACGCAGCCGACCGTGCCATAGCGCGGCTCAACCTGATACGGCCATGACGCCGCCGCGACTCAGCCACCTGGTTTCATTTATAGTCAGGCGAACGGTACAGACTTTCGGCGCTGAGGCCGCGGGCAGGCTCGCTGGCGGAGGACTTGTCATTGACATCCTGGGCGTCGGGATCGCGGCGTGATGGGGCCAGGCCGAGCATCTGCTCGAGACGACCGGCATTAAGCGGAGCGCTTATTCCCTTGAAATTCATAATCCATCTTTCATCTGCGCATGGCTTGTTTGAGACCCCAGAGATAAGCGCAATTTAAACCCGCCGAGAACTGCCCGGCCGGCGTTATCACCATCTTTCAATGCGACACACGAAAGGCAAGGGGTCGCTCACCAACGCCTCCGGACGTATTGCAGCATTTATTTTGACGGACCAGCGAAGCGCCCCGTCCCGGATGATGCGACATCGCCTAAAACCTTTAGATCCCGCCGGTCCGGCGATCCGATCGCGCGTGCAGTCAGGCCGGGGAAGGGACGTCCGGCAGGGCGCAGATATTATAGCCACGGGTCTCAGGCGCTCCGGGCTAGGCGAATCGAATCGCGGCGGATATGCTTGCCGAGGCTGCATAGCGCTCCAGGTGGCGTGGCACGACCACCTGACGACTTTCACCAATCGATCTAGCGGAACCTACGGGCGACTTTGCTTCCGCCTGCAGATTTCCTCGTTGTTTACCGACTATTTACCATAGTCCGGCAACCGGTCGGAGATTGGCCCGAACCGCCCTATCGCTCCTTCTTCCCCTCGCGATTGGTAAAATGCGCATTGCCCAGGCCGGTGCCGATGGTCAGTACCGCCCATCTCGATACGTCCCTCATGAAGGGGATCTGCGACAATCCCTGCACCACTGCGTCATTGTGCATCATCACGAATGTGCTGTGGTCCCCGATCTCAGGAATGGCCTTCATCAATGCGGCAGGAAGGTTGAAGCTGTCACTTTCCCAGTTCCCGCCCGGAAGGTTCTGCCCACCGCGTTCGATCGAACCATCGGCCTTGATGATGCCCGGGCAGGCGATCCCGATGATCGGAGCGAGCTTCAGATTGGCCTTTTCGGCCTTGTCGATCAGATCCTGCAACATCGCCGCCAGCTTCTCTACCGTTGCGCTGCGACTAGGCTCGTCATCGGCATGGCGCCAGATGGCCGATTCCCAGATGCTCGCATCCGCGAAATTTGTTGTTTTCTCCCTTCCAAACTTGACGACGCCGGCGCGCACGTTCGTGCCGCCGATATCGACGGCCAGGATTGCCTCATAGCCTTTGAACATCCAGGGCGGCATCAGATGGACGGATCCAATCAGCCCTGCCTCGTCGGGATGGTGGACGATCGGCACAAGCTCGATGTTGATCCCCGCCGCCTTGAGAATAACCATGGTCCTGGCGATCGCCAGTTCCCCGAAGCGACTTTGCCTGAAGCCGCCGCCCACGACGATGCGCTCGGTCTTGGACCAGCGCTCGTCCTTGAGGAACTTGCTGATCACTTCGGCGAAGTCCCGCGCGAAATCCTCCACCGCGCCCATCACCAGCGCCGCAGCCTCCATATCGTCTCCCTTCAGGAGAGCCTCGATCTTTTTCCTGGAGAGCTTGGCCGTCGCAACCTTCCCGATCGGATCATCTCCGAACTTGCGGATGCGTTTTCTCCAATCGTCGAGCTTCTGCTGGAAGGTCTTCTTGTTGGCGTTGTCGCCAACAAAACCGTTCTTGTCACGCAGCTCGTTGTTGTAGTCGTCGATCGTCACCAAGGGCAGAACCATCGCGCCATGCGCCAATGGGGCATTCGCCCCGTTACGGGGCTCCGGATTGCGTTTGGTCATCAATGTCCCTTTCCGAACGGGCGGCAGAATAAAACGCTGGCCAGCCTCGGGATGTTCCGGAGGCTGAAAACTCATCTTGCCCTCGTCCGCCGGCGACCTAGCTTCAATGAAATTACAGAGTTGGAGAATAAAGTGCAGGACGACGCCGCTACCCAGGAAATGCTTTCAATGGTGCTGGAAGAGCCGGACCGCTGGGCAATGTTTCTCGATATCGACGGAACGCTGCTCAATCTGGCACCGACGCCGGATGCGATCGAGGTCCCGGAGGCTCTTCCCGAACAACTTCACCGCCTGTCGAACAAGCTGGGCGGCGCCTTGGCGCTGGTCACCGGGCGATCGCTTGCCTATGCGGACGCGCTGTTCAAGCCCTTTGCCTTTCCGACGGCAGGCCTTCACGGCGCGGAAATCAGGAGCGCCACCGGCATGCATACGCTCGAGGCAACGCCCGAATTCCAGGCGCTGAAACACGCGTTGACCGCGGAAGCCGAGCATTATCCGGGCGTCCTGATCGAGGATAAGGGGGCGGCCGTTGCCGCCCATTACCGCCTGGCACCCGAATATGAAAAGGTTCTTGAAGAGCGCATGCATCACTATGCGGAGCTCGCCGGACCGAACTGGGCCTTGCAGCTCGGCAAAATGGTGTTCGAGCTGCGTCCGGCACGGTCGAGCAAGGGCGATGCGCTGGAGCGGTTTTTCCAGTCCGACCCTTTCAAGAACCGCTGCCCGATCACCATCGGCGATGATCTGACCGACGAGTCGATGTTTGCGATCGCCAATGCGCGCGGCGGGGTTTCCGTGCGCGTCGGCGCCATCGGCGCCCCGAGCTGTGCCACGAGCCGCTTATCCTCCGCAGCTCTGGTAAGAAACGTCATCGCCGCGCTTGCTGCCTGAAATCCGTGCTTGCACGATGCCCGATGCGGATTTCCGCCGTCCTTTTACACCGGCTGCGCAACGACAATCGTCAAAAAAGTATCGGTTAGAACCGGGAATCGTGGTGGCGGGCATGAAACGAGCCCTCTACACTCCCTTCCAACAATAAAGCCAAAACGGAATTTTGGCGGGTCGGCTTGGAACCCGTCTTCGGAGGAGGACCTATGGAACCTGACTTGGAAGTCGTTCAGATCCGGCCGGGCGAATCATTCGCAACCAAGGCGCATGGCTATCCCTATCATACGGTCCGCTGGCATTTTCATCCGGAATACGAACTGCATCTCGTCGTGGCGACAACCGGACGCTATTTCGTCGGCGATTTCATCGGCGAGTTCGAGCCGGGCAATCTCGTGCTTGCCGGCCCCAATCTTCCTCATAACTGGATCAGCGACGTGCCGAAAGAATCGAGCATTCCGCTGCGATGCCAGCTCATCCAGTTCAGCGAGAATTTCATCAGCGATACGATGAAGGTACTCGCCGAACTCAGCTCTTTCGAAACCGTTCTTGAGGCCTCCCGTCGTGGCGTGCTCTTTGGCGCCGATACCAGCCGACAGGTGGCACCGCTGATGAACGAAGTGCAGCAGGCGCAAGGCGTGCGGCGCATCGAGCTCTTCGTGATGATGGTCGGCCTGCTCAGCCGCGCGCAGGATGCGCAGCTTCTCGCCAGTCCGAGCTATCTGCCCGATCCCTCGGGTTACATGTCGGCCGGCATCAACAAGGCGCTCGCCTATATCAGGGAAAACCTGACCAAATCCTTCGACGAAGCCGATCTCGCTGCGATCGCCGGACAATCGACCGGCGCCTTCTCACGCGCCTTTCGCCGCCATACCGGCATGTCGCTCGTCCAATATGTGAAGCGGCTGCGCATCAATCTCGCCTGCCAGATCCTGATGAGCGATGACCATGCATCAATCACCGACATCTGCTTCGAGGTCGGCTTCAACAATCTTTCCAACTTCAACCGGCAGTTTCTCGCGGAAAAAGGCATGACGCCTTCGCGCTTCCGACGACTGGTCGGCGACAACATCAACGTGGCAAAGGCAGCATAGGCTGCGCCGACGGCAGCTTCAGGGAGGACAGGGAGGAGGAATCAAAACTGACATGGGTTGAACGCGAGCGCGCGACGAGCCGCTCGCGATAGAAGAGTCTTGTCCTGAAAACCACGGGGTCGCCGGGACAGGCGCCGTCGCTCAATCAAGCGAACGGCATGGCAGAACGGAGCAATCACCGAGCTACACAATTTTTCCAATGGGAGGAGATGGAAATGATGAAATTCTCGATGAAAACAGCAGGCGCAGCGCTTGTCCTGTCGCTGCTGGTCGGCACGTCCACTTTCGCGCAAAGCGCCGTTGCGGATGCGACGGTCGCATTCCTGATGCCCGACCAGGGTTCGACGCGCTACGAAGAGCATGATCATCCCGGCTTCGTCGCGGAAATGAAGAAGCTTTGCGCATCCTGCAAGGTCATCTATCAGAATGCCGATGCCGATATCGCCAAACAACAACAACAGTTCAATTCGGCCATCACCCAGGGTGCCAAAGTCATCGTTCTCGATCCGGTGGATTCGGCAGCGGCCGCCTCTCTCGTCCAGCTCGCCCAGAGCCAGGGTGTCAAGGTCATCGCCTATGACCGGCCGATCCCGAAAGGCAAGGCCGACTTCTACGTTTCCTTCGACAACAAGGCTATTGGCAAGGCGATCGCGGAATCGCTCGTCCAGCATCTGAAGGCTCAGAACGTGCCGACCGATGGTGGCGGCATCCTGCAGATCAACGGCTCGCCGACGGATGCCGCTGCCGGGCTGATCAAGGACGGCATTCACGAGGGCTCGCAAGCGGCGGTTACAAGACGCTTGCCGAATTTGACACGCCGAACTGGCAGCCGGCGAATGCCCAGCAATGGGCCGCGGGGCAGATCACCCGTTTCGGCAAGCAGATCGTCGGCGTCGTCGCGGCCAATGACGGCACCGGCGGCGGTGCCATCGCGGCCTTCAAGGCAGCCGGTGTCGATCCCGTGCCGCCGGTCACCGGTAATGACGCGACGATCGCCGCGCTGCAGCTCATCATATCAGGGGACCAATACAACACGATCTCCAAGCCGAGCGAAATCGTCGCCGCTGCCGCTGCAAATGTTGCCGTGAAGCTGTTGGCAGGAGAAACGGTCAAGGCCGAGATGACGCTGTACGACACGCCGGCGCAGCTGTTCGTGCCGGCCGTCGTCACGGCCGAGAACCTGAAGGCCGAGATCATCGACAAGAAGATCAACACCGCCGAGGAACTGTGCACCGGCCGGTACGCCGAAGGCTGCAAGAAGCTCGGCATCATCAAGTAATCCGCAGGGGAAGCGCGATCGCCTTCGGGTCGCGCTTCCGATTTTTGCTTCTTTCGAAAGGCCAGCCGATGTCTGCAACCTCTCACACTTTTGACTCGAGCCAGCCCGTCCTCAGCCTGCGCGGAATTTCGAAGAATTTCGGAGCGGTGTCGGCACTGACCGACATCGAGCTCGATGTGCATGCCGGCGAGGTCGTGGCGCTGGTAGGCGACAACGGCGCCGGCAAATCAACGCTGGTCAAGATCCTGGCCGGCGTCCATCAACCTAGCTCGGGCACCATTCTCTTCGAGGGCAATCAGGCAGATCTGTCGAGCCCCAGCGCCGCCCTCGATCTCGGCATTGCGACGGTCTTCCAGGATCTGGCGCTTTGCGAAAATCTCGACGTCGTCGCCAATATCTTTCTCGGCAAGGAGCTCAACCCCCTTCAGCTCGACGAGGTCGCCATGGAGATCCGCGCCTGGAAGTTGCTCAGCGAACTTTCCGCCCGCATACCAAGCGTGCGCGAGCCGGTCGCCTCGCTTTCCGGCGGACAGCGCCAGACCGTGGCGATCGCCCGCTCGCTGCTGCTCGAGCCGAAACTGATCATGCTCGACGAACCCACAGCCGCACTCGGCGTCGCCCAGACCGCCGAAGTCCTGGATCTGATCGAGCGCGTGCGTGAACGTGGCCTCGGCGTTATCATGATCAGCCACAACATGGAGGATGTGCGGGCCGTCGCAGACCGCATTGTCGTGCTTCGGCTCGGCCGCAACAACGGCACCTTCGCGCCCGATGCATCCAACGAAGAACTGGTCAGCGCCATTACCGGCGCATCCAACAATTCCGTCTCCCGCCGGGCAATGCGCCGCAAGGCACAGGGCCAGCATAACGAGGAGGGCAGGCCATGATGAAGACGATTGAGAACGAGCCGGCAGCACCCGCGCTTCTCGACCGGCGCGACGAGAGAGTGCGCCATGACGACGGCCTTGCCGGCTGGATTCGCGCCTTCTGGGATCGCATCCGCTCCGGCGATCTCGGCTCGCTGCCGGTCATTGTCGGCCTGGCGATCATCTGGACGGTCTTCCAGGCGCTCAATCCGGTGTTTCTCTCCAGCGCCAATCTCGTCAACATGCTCTTCGACTGCTCGACGGTCGGCGTCATCTCGCTCGGCATCGTCTGCATCCTGATGGTGGGGGAGATCGATCTTTCCGTCGGCTCGGTCAGCGGCTTTGCCTCGGCGCTCGTCGGCGTCTTCTGGGTCAATCAGGGCTGGCCGGTGATGCTGGCCATCCTTGCCGCCATGGCCGTCGGCGCCTTTATCGGCTCGCTCTACGCTTTCCTCTTCAACCGCTTCGGCATGCCGAGCTTCGTCTCCACGTTGTCAGGACTGCTCGCGGTTCTCGGCCTGCAGCTCTTTATTCTCGGATCGACCGGCTCGATCAATCTGACCTATGGCTCGTGGCTCGTGAATTTCGGGCAGATCATGGTCATGCCGGACCCGGTCTCCTATGCGCTCATTGCGCTTGCCGGCATTGCCTTCTTTTTCTCCAGCTACCGCACAGCGGTGCGGCGGCGGGCTGCCGGACTTTCGTCGAAATCGGCCGGCGGGTTGCTCCTGCGCGCCGCCATCATCACCGTCGCGCTGGAAGCGGTGGCGTTCTATCTCAACCAATCGCGCGGCATCCCCTGGATGTTCGGCCTTTTCGTCGGCCTCGTCGCGGCGATGAACTATGCGCTGACGCGCACCAGGTGGGGCCGTTCCATGCATGCCGTCGGCGGCAACAGGGAGGCGGCCCGCCGCTCGGGCATCAACGTGCCGCGTATTTATGCGAGCGCCTTCGTCATGTGCGCCCTGCTGGCTGCGACCGGCGGCGTGCTTTCGGCGGCGCGATTGGCGACGGCCAGTCAGCAGGCCGGCACCGGCGACGTCAATCTCAACGCCATCGCTGCGGCGGTCATCGGGGGCACGAGCCTGTTTGGCGGGCGCGGCAGCGCCTATTCGGCCCTTCTCGGCATCATCGTCATTCAGTCGATCGCGAGCGGTCTGACGCTCCTCGATCTGTCGTCATCGCTTCGTTACATGATCACGGGGGCCGTTCTTGCAATCGCCGTGATCGTCGACTCGCTGGCACGCCGATCGCGGATTACGCACGGCAGAGCCTAAACAAACCAGGAAAGCAGAGGAAGAAAATGGGACAGGACCTGTCTGGAAAAGTCGCGGCCGTGACCGGAGCGGCATCGGGGATCGGCCTGGAATGCGCCAGGACCATGCTTGCTGCCGGCGCCCGCGTCGTGCTGATCGACCGCAATGAAGTGGCATTGCGGGAGATCTGCTCGACACTCGACGCAAAGGCCATTCCGCTGGTTGTCGATCTCCTGGAGCCAAAAAGCGTGGCGCAGATGATGCCTGCGATATTGGAGAAGGCGGGCCAGCTGGACATTTTCCACGCCAATGCCGGGTCCTATATCGGCGGCGAGGTGCTTGACGGCGATCCTGACGCCTGGGACCGCATGCTCAATCTGAACGTCAACGCCGCCTTTCGCTCGGTGCATGCGGTCCTGCCGCACATGGTCTGGCGCAAGACTGGCGACATCATCCTGACGAGTTCGGTTGCAGGAATGGTGCCCGTGGTCTGGGAACCGATCTACACGGCCTCCAAACACGCGGTCCAGGCCTTCGTCCATACGCTGAGGCGCCAGGTGGCGAAACACGGCCTGCGGGTCGGCGCCGTTGCGCCGGGCCCCGTTGTTACGGCTCTTCTCAGCGACTGGCCGCAGGAAAAGCTCGATGAGGCGCTGGCTGCGGGCGGTCTGATGGAGCCGAAGGAAGTGGCTGAAGCGGTACTCTTCATGCTGACGCGGCCACGCAACGTCACCATCCGCGACCTCGTCATTCTGCCGCAGAGCACCGACATCTGAGAGGGATGTGCCGGCCCTCTTACAACCGCAGAAAGGAATCGGCCATGATCTTCGACAGATTTCGCCTGAACGGCCAGGTGGCGCTTGTCACCGGCGGCACGCGCGGCATCGGACTGGCAATCGCCGAGGCACTCGGCGAAGCGGGAGCCAAGGTCATCATCAGCGGACGAACCCGCAGCGCGGCGGCGAAAGACCGGCTCGCCAGGGCCGGCGTCGATTGCGCCTTCATCGCTGCCGACATGATGAAGGATAGCGCCGCCGCTGTGCTCGTTGCTGAGACCCTGGCACGAGCCGGCCGGCTCGATATCCTCGTCAACAATGCCGGCATTGCCATTCATGGCGACAGCGGCGATTTCTCCGATGCCGTCTGGCGCGAGATCATGACCGTCAATGTCGACGCCGTCTTTCGCGCCTGCCGCGCAGCACTTGCCCCCATGCGGCGCCAAGGCGGCGGCGTCATTCTCAATATCGGCTCGATCTCCGGCATCGTATCCAACATTCCCCAGAACCAGGTCGCCTACAACGCCTCCAAGGCAGCGGTCCATATGATGACGAAGAGCCTGGCGAGCGAAGTCGCCGCCGAGAACATCCGCGTCAACGCCATTGCTCCCGGCTATATCGAGACCGATATGTCCCGCGGCGGCATCGCCAATCCCGACTGGTTCCCGACCTGGCGGGACATGACGCCGATGGGGCGTGTCGGGCAGCCGGAAGAGGTGGCGGGTGCGGCGCTGTTTCTCTGCTCGGCGGCGGCAAGTTATGTCACCGGCGAAGTGCTGGTCGTCGACGGCGGCTATACCACGCGATAGGTATCTGCGAGGACAGGGGAGGGGAATTCCGCACCAGCCAACGCCAGCTCGTGTTTCCCGCCCGCATCCTTCCCGGTGCCGATTTGATGCTGCGCACCTCTGCCTGATAGGCGACTCAGGCGCGCGGTAGGCCCGCCGGCCTCAGATGTTTCCTCAGCGCCGCGATCCTGAAGATGGCGTTCGCCGCGCCATAGCCGCGATAGCCGCGCCTTTCGACGATCTCGAAAAACAAGCCCTCGCCGTAGGTCGGGCTGTAGAGCTGGAAATATTCGCCGAAGTCGTCGCGGTCATAGAGGATGTTGTTGGCCTTGAGGCGGTCGGCGAAATCGGCGTCAAGACCGAAGCGGGCCTCGAGATCGTCATAATAGTTCGGCGAAATTGTCAGCGGGACGAAGCCGTTTGCGGCAAGGGCTGCGGCGGTGGCGAAGATGTCGTCGGTTCGGAAGGCGAGATGCTGGATGCCGGATCCGAACGTATCGGCGATAAAGCGGCCGGCGAGCGTGTTGCGGTTTTCCGCCCCGTTCATGGTGATGCGCAGCGAGCCTTCCCCGTTCTCGACCACCTGGCTCCGGACGATGCCGGAGGGATCGACGATATCGACCATCGGCGTCTTTTCAGCCTCGACGAGCGAGGTGTAAAATAACAGCCAGGTGAGCAGCTCCTCGTATTTCATCGTCTGCGCCATATGATCGATCGACTGCAGCCCGGCCGGCTGGGGAGCAGCACCGTCATCGATCGCATCGAATTCGATCTCCCAGATGCGGCCAAGGTCCGTCTTGCGATCGAGAAAATAGAGCACTCCTCCACCGACGCCGCGCACCGCCGGCATCTCGATCTCGCCAGCGTCGAGCGTTTGCGCAAAGCGTTCGGCGCCGAGCGCGATCGCGCGCTGCAAGGCTGCCTCGGCATCGTCCACCATCAGGCCCGCGGCATAGGCCGAGGTGCCGTGGACGGCATAGGAGGCGCTGGCAAAGCCTCTCCGCTCGGTATTGACGACGAGATTGATGGCGCCCTGACGGAAGACCGTCACACGCTTGGTCTTGTGCTTGGCCGCCTTGCGGAACCCCAGGCTGGCAAACAGCGTCTCGAGTTCCGCCGCCTCGTCCTCATCGGCAGCGAACTCGATGAAGGCGATGCCTTCGACGGCAGCACGCGGCGGCATGGCCGGCACCGGCAGCGCGCTCTCCGGCTGCTGCCGCTTTACCTGGTCGCCGAGATAGATTAGCGAGCGGCGGCCGTCGACGGCGATCGCGCTCGGCGAACCGCCGCGGAACTGGTCGTTGAATATCTCGAGCGAGAGAAAACCGTCATAGCCGGTGGCGGCCACGGCCTTCATGAAGTCGAGCACCGGCAGATCGCCCTCACCCGGCATGTTGCGGAAGTGCCGGCTCCAGTAGAGCAGATCCATGTCGATCAGCGGCGCATCGGCAAGCTGGATGATGAAGATCTTCTCCTTCGGGATCGACCGGATCGAATTGACGTCGATCTTGCGCGACAGCGTATGAAAGCTGTCGAGGATCAGGCCGATATTGGGATGATCGGCCCGCCGGACGATTTCCCAGGCGTCGCGGTGATCGTGGATGTGGCGGCCCCAGGCAAGCGCCTCGTAGCCGACGCGCAGGCCGCGTTTGGCGGCGCGCTCGCCAAGTTCACGAAAATCCGCCGCCGCCCGGTCGAGACCGCCGAGGGCAGCCGGCGAAACGTTCGAGCAGACGAGCACAAGGTCGGTGCCCATCTCCTGCATGACATCGAACTTACGCTCCGCCCGGTCGAAGGTGCGGCTGCGCAGCGGCTCCGGCATGCCTTCGAAATCGCGGAACGGCTGAAAGAGCGTGATTTCCATGCCGAGATCGCGCACCATGCGGCCGACCTCCTTCGGACTCTCGTCGAAGATCAGGAAATCGTTCTCGAAAATCTCCACCCCGTCGAAGCCGGCCTTGGCAATCGCCTCCAGCTTGTCGCGGAGGTCGCCGCTCAGCGAAACAGTCGCAATCGATGTCTTCATCGGATGGTCCTCGCTTGGTTGCTGCTAAGTCGTCATCGTCTTGAAATGCGCAAGCATGCGGCCGATATTTGGCTCCCTGCCAGTGATCAGGCGAAAAGCGGCGACGGCCTGGAAGACCGCCATGCCGCCCCCGTCGAGCGTCCTGCAGCCGCGCTGCCCTGCCTGGCGCAGAAGCTCGGTTTCCAGCGGAAAATAGACGATTTCGGCGACCCAATGCCGCGCTTCCAGGAATTCGGGCGGGAGCGGGGTGCCGGGATATTTGGCCATACCTGTTGGCGTCGCGTGGATCAGCCCGGCTGCCTCTTTCATCGCGGCCTCAAGATCGGTTCCTGCAGTAACCGATGCCCCGGGAAAGAGTGCGGACATCGTTTCAGCCAGATCGGCGGCGCGCTCATGCTCGCGATCGAAGACCGTCAGTCTCTTCAGGCCAAGCATCAGGATCGCATAGGCGGTTGCGACACCCGCTCCGCCTGCTCCGAGTTGCACGGCCGAGGAAAGATCGGCTTGCGGCAGCCCGCGCCGGAAACTTTCGGCGAAGCCCCACCAGTCGGTATTGTGCCCAAAGCGCCTGTTGTCCTTCAGGACGACGGTGTTGACTGCACCGAGCGCCCGGGCTTCAGGCGACAACTCGTCGAGCAGGGCAATGACGAGCTGCTTGCAGGGATGGGTGATGTTGAGGCCGGCAAGTCCACGCGCTTCGGCATCTTTGATCAGCCGTGGAAGATCGGCCGGCGAGGCGTTCAGCTTGATGAGATCGATCAGCTCATAGTCGTAGTCAAGCCCCTGCGCAGCACCTTCCCGCATATGCATGGCAGGCGTCAGCGAGGCCTGGATGCCGGAGCCGATCAGCCCGGCCTTCAACGGTTTCAGGAGTGTCTCGGCCATCTGCCAATTCCCGTTTTTCTCGTGAGGGGAAGGGCCCGCAGGCGTGCTGCGGGCCCTGATCGGCTTACTTGCCGCGAACCGTGTCGAGCTCCTTGAAGAGCTGCGTGACGGTGTCCGCACCGATTTGCGCCGTGAATTTCTCGATCAGCGGCTTCACGGCGTCGCGCAGTTTCTGCGTTTCTTCCGGGCTGAGTTCGGCGACTTCCATGCCGGTTTTTTTGATTTCCTCGATCGCCTTGCCATCCAGCTCTCTTGAAACCTTGCGCTGATAATCGCGGGCTTCGGTCGCGGAGGACTGGAAGACCGCCTTTTCCTCGTCGTTCAGGCTGTCCCAGAACTTCTTGCTGATGAGTACGATCTGCGGATTGTACTGGTGACGTGTGATCGTCATGTACTTCTGCACTTCGAAGAATTTGGCGTTGATGATGTTGGCGGCCGGGTTCTCCTGGCCGTCGACGGTGCCGGTTTCGAGCGCCGTATAAAGCTCCGTGTAGGGCAGGGGCACGGCGTTGGCGCCCAGGCTGTTAAAGAGCTCTATCGGGATCGGCGACTGGATCGTGCGGATCTTCAGGCCCTTGATATCCTCGAGCTTGGTGACGGGATGACGGTTGTTGGTGAGGTTGCGGAAGCCGAGTTCCCAATAAGCGAGACCGACGAGGCCGGTGTCGGGCAGAAGCTTCATCAGGCCGGTGCCGAAGGCGCCGTCCATCACCTTGTCGGCCTCTTCGCCGCCGTTGAAGAGGAAGGGCAGGTCGACGGCGCCGAACTGCTTGACGTTGCTTGCGAGAATGCCGGCGTTGAGCACCGTCATCTCGATCACGCCGCCCTGCAGCGCCGATACCGTCTGCACGTCGCCGCCGAGCACGCCGCCCGGAAACAGCTTGACCTCGATCTTGCCGCCGCTCTTTTCCTTCACCAGCTCGGCGAATTTCTCCATGCCCATGACCTGGGGATGGCCCTTGTTGTTGGCGGCGGCGAATTTCAGGCTGTGTTCGCGGATTTCGGCCATCGCAGGCCCGCTTGCCAAGAGGGCAATGGGAAAGGCCAGTCCCAGCGCCAGTTTCGTCAATCTATTCAGCATGTTTTCCTCCCAGGATAAGGCCGGCATCTCCCTCCGGCCGCGTTGAAATTTCATCGCCGTCATCGGCGAAGTCAGTGCCCGAACCAGGCGACCGGAGCGGTCACCAGCACGGGGAAAAGGACGAGCAGAAAGAGAACGATCAGTTCGGCGATCATGAAGGGAATGACGCCCTTCATCAGATCTTCCATCGAAAGCTTGGAAACGCCGCAGATGACGTTGAGCACCGTGCCAACCGGCGGGGTTATCAGGCCGATCGAATTGTTGATGATGAACAAGACGCCGAAATAGACCGGATCGATCCCCGCCTGCTTGATGATGGGCATCAGCACCGGCGTCATGACCAGTATCGTCGGCGTCATGTCCATGGCGGTGCCGACGACGACAATGAGCACCATGATGGCAAGCAGCAGCAGCGTCTGGTTGTCCATGAGCGGCTCGACGAGGGCCGCAAGCTCGCCGGGCACGTCGGCGACAGTGATCAGCCAGGCGGAAACGGCCGCGCATGCCACCAGGAACATCACCACCGAGGTGATTTTCGCGGCGGCGACGAACACCTCGAACAGCCGCGACGGCGGCAGTTCGCGATAGACGACCATCGACACGAAAAGCGAATAGACCGCCGCGACGACGCCGGCTTCGGTCGGCGTGAACACGCCGAATTTCAGGCCGACGATGATGATGACGGGAAGCATCAGCGCCCAGATGCTTTCGACGAATGCCTTCATCCGCACCGCACCGCTTTGCTTCGGCGGCAGGGCGAACTGCTCTTTGCGCGCCACGATCAGCCACGTGACGCAGAGGGCAGCCGCGATCAGCAGGCCAGGGACAATGCCGGCCAGGAACAGTTTGGTGATCGAGACTCCGCCGATGACGCCATAAAGGATGAAGCCGATCGAAGGCGGAATGATCGGACCGATAATCGAAGCCGAGGCCAGCAGACCGCCGGCGCGGGCCGGATCATGACCCGATTTCAGCATCATCGGGAAGAGCAGGGCGCCCAGCGCCGCCGCATCGGCAACGGCCGACCCGGAAAGGCTCGACAGCACGCAGGCCGCAAAGATCGCGACGAAGCCGAGGCCGCCTCTGATATGGCCGACCATGGCCATGGCGAGATTGACGATGCGGCGCGAAAGGCCGCCGGTGTTCATCACCTCGCCGGCCAGAAGGAAGAAAGGCACGGCCATCAGCGGAAAGCTGTCGGCGCCGTTCAGCACGTTCTGCGCAACGATCTGCGCGTCGAACATGCCGAGATACATCATCAGGGCCACGCCGGTGATGATGAGGGCAAAGGCAATCGGCACGCCGAGCGCCATGGGGCCGAGAAGAGCGCCGAGGAAGATGGTGACGGTCATGACGCGCTCCTCAGTGCTTCGGCTTCAAAACGGGAAAAGCCGTCTGCGCGGGATCTTCGAGTGCCGCCTGTTCCTCGCTGTCGCGCACGAGCGCAGCGGTTGTCACGTCGATGCGGTCGGTCGCGATGGCAAAAGCGTCCCAGAGCAGGATGAAAAACGCCGGCACACCGAAGGCAAGCCCGGCGCCGTAGAAGACGCCCATCGAGATACCGGTCGCCGGCGCGGAAACGTGAAGGTTGATCAGCGTCTGGGTCCAGCTGCCGCTGATCATCAGCCATGTGGCGGCGAGCATCATGCCGTAACCGAGTAGCACGGCGAATTTGGCGACAGGTTTCGGCAGCCGCGTGATCAGCGAATCCACCCCGAGATGCGCGTGCTCGCGCATTGCGACGACGGCGCCGAGGAACGTCAGCCATACGAAAAATATGCGCGACAGCTCCTCCGAAGTCGTAATGCCCTGGTTGAAGGCGTATCGAAGGACGACATTGCCGAAAACCAGCACAACCATACCCGCCAGCAGGAGCGCGATCGTTACCTTCAGCGCTAAGAAATAGAAATCGATGATACGGGTCATTCGCTCCTCCCAAGCGTGGCCTCGGCCGTCGTAGACACCCGATTGCGCGTCACGACCAAGATACTGCCGTCGCGACCAACTCCTCCGCTGTTCGCCTCTCCAAAATGTACTAACTAGTTCGTATGTCAAGCGCCATCTATTGAAACATGCTATCAACGTGAATAAGACTGACTGAGACGAAGACGTTAAGTATCTGCTTCGAACGAAGCTGATGGTCGTAATTCTGTATAAAAACCAGTAACTTAGAAGGCGCAGCAAGCAGGATCATGGCGGAGCGGGGCGAAAACGGCCGAAAGAACGATCCACAGCAGACGAGGGAGGACATCCTGCTCGTCGCAACCAAAGAGTTCTCCACGCATGGGCTGGCGGGTGCCCGTGTCGACTCCATCGCGGAGAAGACGCGGACATCAAAGCGGATGATCTATTACTATTTCGGCAGCAAGGAGGGCCTCTATCTCGCCGTTCTCGAACAGTCCTATCGCAAGATCCGCTCGCTGGAAGCCGATCTGCACCTCTCCAATCTCGAGCCGGAAGCGGCATTGCGGACGCTGATCTCGACGACCTTCGATCACGACGAGGCCAATCCGGATTTCGTCCGTCTCGTCAGCATCGAGAACATCCACCATGCCGCGCATATGCTCCGTTCGGAAGCGATCCGCGATCTCAACGTCTCCGTCATCGAAACCATCGCCGGCATATTGGAGCGCGGCTTCGACCAGGGTGTCTTTCGGCGCAAAGCCGACCCGATCGACGTACACTTGATGATCAGCGCCTTCTGCTTCTTTCGTGTTTCGAACCGCTATACGTTCGGCACGATCTTCCGGCGCAATCTCTCGGACGGCGAAACCATCGAACGCCATCGCGGAATGATCGCCGATGCCGTCGTCAGCTATCTGAAAGGCTGAGGACGCGATCCTCCTCAGCCGCGCTGGGATAGCAAGGGTATGGCAATCTCGAATTCAGCGCGCCGAGGCAAGAAAGTCGGCAAACGCCATCGACCGGTGCGGAGCTTTTATCGGAAGCGTGGCGCGCGCCTGGCATTATGAAGCAACTCGCAGGCTGTCGCAAATGGCCCGAAGAGTCTGAGCAACAATGCTTGCTCCTCGGCATCTATCCGGTGGCGAGCGCAGAACTCGGTTACGGACCAGACTTTCGTCAAATCGTCGGTCTCGATTTGTTTAGGTTCGATGTGTTCGGTCAAGAGCTTGTCCTCCGCACATCGAGACTACGCCCGCCCAGCTTTTATAAGAACTAGCTAAAAAGGGTTATATCCCCGGCCTTTCGCCAAGAGTGGCGGATATACGAAAACGCCCGCCGATTGCGCGGCGGGCGTCTTGTCTTACTGATCTGTTGCTGCGGATCAAACGCCGACGCCGTCGGGAAGAGCGTCCGTGCCGAGGATGTTCAGCGTCACCTTGGCAGTGTCCGTATGGCCTTCGCCATCGGAGATCTTGTAGTAGCGCAGAACTTCCGTGTAGGTCACGCCTGCATCCAGATCGGCCGTCAGATCATAGGTGAACGTGCCGTCAGCCTTGACGTGGAACGTGCCGTAGGTGCCCTGAACATCGGTTACGGCATCAGCCTTCGAGTCCACCTGCGTGCTCAGGAACTGGCGCAGGAACATCTTGCCGTTGTCGCCGGGAATGTCGTTGTCCAGAACGTTGCCGCCGATGGCGCTGCCCTCGGTGAAGCTGTAGACGTCGTCGACAGCAATCGGCTTCTGGGTGACGCCCTGGATGTTGAGCGTGAACAGGCCGACATCGGTATGGCCGCTGCCGTCGGAGATCTTGTACGATACCTTCTCCTGGAGCAGCTCGCCGTTCGTGAAGCCGATCTTGGCTGCATCGCTCAGAACATAGGTATAGCTGCCGTCGGGCTTGACGAAGAAGGTGCCGTACTCGCCCTGGATTTCGGTGATCTGGTTCATGCCGCTCTTAGCGCCAACGCTGGCGCCGTCAAAGGCCCGGAGGAAGAGATGGCCATTGTCAGACGAGTCGTTGGAAAGCAGATTTCCAGAAATAACGTCAGTTTCTTGAAATGTTGCACTATCATCAGTTGCGTGAATCAGCGACGCCATTAGTTTCTCCTAAAATTGTTTTTCATCGGGTCAATTTGACCTTAGTGAGCCGCTCCTTTAACAACTTATTAATACTACAAGTCAATGGGGTATTTAACGTAAGGTTAACATTCACCCATAACGTGTGTCGTGACTTCTAAAGCGACTAATACGCTCTCCGCTTTAATCAAATTTGAAGCAATTTGAATCCAATTTACACGCGGTAAACTTGAAAGAACCTCTGCGGCGGCTACGTTACCGTGGCGCTTTTCTGGCACTGCTTATGGTGCCTGCACACCATTGCAATTCCCCACACCGGCACCTATTTTAGAGCCGACCCCCGATCCCGTCGGACACTCCAGCAGTGCCGATTTGTCAAAGACCGCAAAGGATCGCGGCGTGCGCCAGCCGACGCGCTATGGCCAATCCCGCAATATACGAAGATTCCGGCGGCGGTCGGCAGAGGTTCTTTTGAACGACGAAACACAGCGGCTGCGATTGCCGTGGCAGGCCGCCAGCCGGCGCGAGGACAGCATGCGCCGCCAGACTGCTGGAAACCTGTAGCATTTCCCACCGCCACCCCCAACAAGGAGACATGACATGCAGGTACTCGTCAGAGACAACAATGTCGATCAGGCCCTTAGGGCCTTGAAGAAGAAAATGCAGCGCGAAGGGCTGTTCCGCGAAATGAAGGAACGGCGCGCCTATGAGAAACCGTCCGAACGCCGCGTCCGGGAAAAGGCGCAGGCGATCAGCCGGCAGCGAAAGGCTGCCCGCAAGAAGATGCAGCGCGAAGGGCTGCTGGTCGGGCGCACGGCGGCGCGTTAGGATTCTGCCCCGGTCTCAGCGATTACATTTCTCGAAAGGATAGACAATGGACGAATTGACCAGCCTCACCGTTTCGGAAGAACGCCTCGAGGATTGCCGCGATGTCGTTGAGCCGGATTTGCAGGATCTGATTCAGCGGGCACTGACGTCGGGCTTTTCGCGAGAGGAAATCCTCATAGCAGTCAGCGAATTGGTCGCAGAAGATTTCGCGATGGTCATGGAAACCCCCAGCGTGCATTGAGGAACGAGCGTTGACCATGACGGCACAAAAGGACCTCTTTGGCGCGTCCGACGACGGCTTTCCTGAGGGTTTCCGATATTCCGAGGATATTGTGCCCGTCGATCTGCAGCGCTCTCTTCTCGAAGCGATACCGGCCCTGCCGTTCAAAGCCTTCGACTTCCACGGGTTCGAAGGCAAACGCAGGACGGTCTCCTTCGGCTGGAAATACGACTTCGACAGTCAGCGCATCAAAAAAGCAGAGGTAATACCGTCTTTGCTGCTCCCCATTCGCGAGGTCGCAGCACGCTTCTCGGATATGCTGCCGGAGGCGCTCGAACAAGCTCTCGTGACGGAATACGCACCCGGCGCGCCGATCGGCTGGCACAAGGATAAAGCCGTGTTCGGGCGGGTCGTCGGCATCTCCCTGCTTTCGTCCTGCACCTTCAGGCTGAGGCGCCGGAACGGCGACAAATGGCAACGGCGATCGCTCGTGCTTGAACCCGGCTCCGTCTATCTCATGGCCGGCGCCTCGAGAACGCTCTGGGAGCATTCCATCCCACCTGTCGATCGATTGCGTTATTCGATCACCTTCCGGGAATTGGCCGGGTAAACCGCGGGAACATCGGCTCCAGCAGATGGTTACTCTGTCTCTCGCACAAATGGAGATGAAAGATGGCCGAGCAGGATGATGCGACACGGGTATGGGAGTTAATCGACAGAATAGGCTTCTGCATGTTGACGACCCGCAACGGCGATGACCTGCGCTCCCGGCCGATGTCCGCCTATAGCGCGCAACTTGAAAACGCGGTCTATTTTCTGACCGATCTCGGCAGCCACAAGGACGACGAGGTCGCCCGCTGGCCAAACGTCTGCCTGGCCTTTGCCGACACCAAGGCGCAGAAATATGTTTCCGTGTCGGGAACGGCCGAGGTGCAGAACGATCGCGGGAAGATCCGTGAATTGTGGGCAACGCCGGCAAAGGCATGGTGGGACAATCCCGACGATCCCTCCATCCGCATTCTCAAGGTTACCCCGTCTTCGGCTGAATATTGGGACAGCCCCGGCACCATCATCAGCTATATCAAAATGGCGGCCGCCGCGGTCACAAACAGCAAACCGGATATGGGCGACAATGCCGAGGTCAGGCTCTGACCAATAGGCGCTCAACGAAGATTGATGACTGCCGCCCGCCAAGGATATCAAGCCCGGTTGGCCGATGACTTGACGAAATCGATGAAGGCCCTGAGCGGCGCGGGCACCAGACGCCGGCCGGGATAATAGAGGAACGGCCCGGAAAAGCGCTGCCACCACGGCTCCAGGATGGGCTCGAGGGCGCCGCTGTCGAAATGCGGGCGCAGCCAGTCTTCGAAAACGCAGATGATCCCTGTGCCCGCAATCGCTGCGTCGACGGAAAGATCCGTCGCCCCGCCGACCCTGACGATCAATGGGCCGGTCGGTTCGACCCGCACCACCTCGCCATCTCGCTCATATTCCCATGGGCTCGTCAGCGCACCGCTGGCAAAACGGCCCAGCAAGCAGGCATGGCCGAGGAGTTCACTCGGATGCTGCGGCCGCCCGTGGCGGTCGAGATAAGCAGGCGATGCCGCGGTGGCAAAGCGCTGATGGCGCGGACCGATCGGGATCGCGATCATATCCTGCTCCAGCCGTTCGTCATACCGGATGCCGGCATCGCACCCGGCAGCCAGCACGTCGACAAAGCTCTCCTCGGCGACGATCTCCAGGCGGATGTCTGGATAGGCGGCGAGGAATGGCGGAACCAGGGCGGGCAGCACCAACCGCGCCGCGCTGACCGGCACATTGAGCCGAAGCGAACCGGCCGGCGTGTCGCGGAAACGGTTGACAACGTCGAGCGCAGCCTCCACCTCCGTCAAAGCAGGGCCAAGTCGCTCCAGCAGCCCCTGGCCCGCTTCGGTCGTAACGACGCTGCGCGTCGTGCGGTTTAAGAGCCTGACATCAAGTTCAGCCTCCAGACGACGCACTGCCTCGCTCAAGAACGAGGCGCTGCTGCCGCTGACACGCGCCGCCTCGCGAAAACCACCGGCCCGCGCCACGGCGACAAAGGCGTTCAAATCACCCAGGTCTGCTTTCACTGTTCGCCACTCCGCACGGCCCGTGCGCATTGTACCCAATTATCACACGCATCGCCAAGGCGTAATCTTGGGTTCATCTCTTGAAAGGAGCGCGATCATGTCCGTTATCGATCAGTCCGGCACATTCAATCTCGGCGACCGCAGGGTGAGGCGGCTCGGCTATGGCGCCATGCAACTCGCCGGGCCAGGCGTGTTCGGCCCGCCGAGCGATCATGGCGCCGCCCTGGCGGTGCTGCGCGAGGCGGTCGGAAGCGGTGTGAACCATATCGATACCAGCGATTTCTACGGGCCGCACGTGACCAACCGGATCATCCGTGAAGCGCTCCATCCCTATCGCGACGATCTCGTCATCGTCACCAAGGTCGGCGCGCGGCGCGGCGCGGACGGGTCCTGGATTCCGGCCTTCTCCCGCGAGGAACTGACGCAAGCGGTGCACGACAATCTGCGCAACCTCGGCTTAGACGTGCTTGATGTCGTTAACCTCCGGATCGCATT
The DNA here is from genome assembly GCF_017352135.1 of Rhizobium lentis. Classification (NCBI taxonomy): domain Bacteria; kingdom Pseudomonadati; phylum Pseudomonadota; class Alphaproteobacteria; order Hyphomicrobiales; family Rhizobiaceae; genus Rhizobium; species Rhizobium lentis. The sequence continues at coordinate 284,197 of NZ_CP071457.1, read as the reverse complement.
TGACCTGCATAGGCCGGCCGAGGGCTCGATAGAAGGACCCCTGGCGGTTCTCGCTGATCTCCAGCGGCAAGGCCTGATCCGTCACATAGGCTTAAGCAATGCTACATCGAAACAGGTCGCCGAAGGCCGCGGGATCACCGAGATCGTCTGTGTGCAGAACCACTACAATCTGGCGCATCGGCACGATGACCAACTGATCGACGAACTTGCCGGTCAGGGCGTCGCCTATGTACCATTCTTCCCCCTTGGCGGATTTACGCCGTTGCAGTCGTCCACGCTCTGCAATGTCGCCACGCGTCTCAGCGCCACACCGATGCAGGTGGCGCTCGCCTGGCTGTTGCGCCGTGCACCCAATATCCTGCTGATCCCAGGCACCTCGTCGCTCGGTCACCTCAGGGAGAATCTCGCCGCGGCCCGCTTGCTGCTGCCGGATAATGCTGTCGAGGAGCTGAACCGAATGACCGATAAGGCCGCCTGACAGCCGCCGGGGGTTCCAGTCGCTACGCCGGGTTTCCCGCGCGGCGTAGCGATCTTGCCGGATGTTGCGGCTATTCTTTCAATAGCGCTCCGGCACGAGCATTTCAGGCGGAACAGGCGCCCTGATGTAATCGGCGTGGCGAATACGGTCCGGCAGCTGAATCTCGGGCTTCGGAACATCCTCATAAGGAATCTGGTGAAGAAGATGGGCGATGCAGTTCAGACGCGCCCGTTTCTTGTCGACGGCCTGCACCACCCACCAGGGCGCTTCCTTGGTGTGCGTGCGCGCCAGCATTTCTTCCTTCGCCTTGGTATACTCCTCCCAGTGGATGCGGCTTTCCATGTCCATTGGCGAAAGCTTCCACTGCTTCAGCGGATCGTGGATGCGCATCTTGAAGCGGAATTCCTGTTCCTCGTCGGTGATCGAGAACCAGTACTTGATGAGCACGATGCCGGAACGGACCAGCATCCGTTCGAATTCGGGTACCGAGCGGAAGAACTCCTCGAGTTCGTCAGGGGTGCAGAATCCCATCACGCGCTCGACGCCGGCGCGGTTGTACCAGCTGCGGTCGAAGAGCACGATCTCCCCGGCCGTGGGAAGATGCGGAACATAGCGCTGGAAATACCATTGATGGCGTTCCCGTTCGGTCGGAGCGGGCAGTGCCACGGTTCGGCAGACGCGGGGGTTGAGCCTTTGGGTCACGCGCTTGATCGCCCCGCCCTTGCCGGCCGAATCCCGGCCTTCGAACAGCACGACGACCTTCAGCTTCTTGTACTGAACCCAATCCTGCAGCCGCACCAGCTCATGCTGCAGCCGGAACAGCTCGCGGAAATAGATCTTTCGGTCGAGCGTCTGCTCAGCCGGTTCCGTCATTCCTTCGACGACCAGATCGTCCAGCCGATCTTCCTCCATCTGCATTTCCAGCTCCTCATCGAAGCTGTCGGCGATTTCGGCCTTTATCCGGCTGAGCTGGTCCTGATGTGTTTTAGACATGGGCTTTCCCTTCCTGCTCAGTTGACAGGAGCATGTCACTGCAAAGTTAGTGTGACGGTTGGATAACCCCAAGCTCGCCGACTTGTTCGCCGCTCCCGTCACTCCGCATGCCGGAGATCTTTTCGATGCCGCCCGCGCCGAAGTGGAGCCGTGTCTAGATCAGTCCCTTCCGATAGCCGTCGACAAGATTGCGGCAGGCGCGGATCGTCAGCGCCATGACGGTGAGCGTCGTACCCGCGATGCCGCTGCCCGGGAAAGCGCTGGCGTCGGTAACGATGACGTTCGGGGCATCCCAGAGCTGGTTGTAGCAATTGAGCACGGAAGCTTCCCGGCTTTCGCCCATGCGCGCGCCGCCGGTTTCATGGATTGCAGCGCCCATGCACATGGTCTTGCGGAACCATTTGCGGAACATGAAGCGGCTAAAGGCATCGGCGTCGGGAAAGGCGCCCCTGCCCATCTCCTTGAGGCCCGCGGGAGAGCCGATGAATTCCAGGTCGCCGCCGACCTCCCTGATCATGGCGATCAACGTTTCCTCCTGCCGGCGAAGCAGCCGCTGTTCCTCCTCCTGCATGACGCAGCGAATGTGCGGTACCGGAATGTTCCAGGCATCCTTTCGCTTGACGTCGAGAGTGATGCGGTTGTCGGCATAGGGCAGCATGCGGCCGAAGCCGAAGAAGGCGAGACGTGCAGCGGTCTCCTCTGAAACCGGTGCCCTGCCGACGCTGCCCTGATAGTCGAAATCGCCGCGGGCGGCGTCACCCTCGCCAAAGCGGGGGATGAAGATGCCACCCGACGGGTTGTAGAAGGGATCGACAGGAGCGGAATGGTCAATGGCCCAACCCTTCGCCTTGGAAAAGGAACCGAAGGCGAGGCACGGAAGCTGATCCATGAAATACCGTCCGAGCGCGCCCGAGCTGTTTCCGAGCCCCCCCGGATGTCTTGCCGAGGCCGAATTCAGCAGCAGTCGCACGCTCTCGATCGGCGAGGCGGAGAGCACGACCGTCGCGGCGCGGGCAGTCGAAACCTTCCCAGTGTTGCGATCGATGAATTCCGCGCCGATGGCGCGGCCGGTCTTTTCGTCGGTGGTGATGCGGCGCACGATGGCGTCGTAGCGCACCGTCAGCCGCCCGCTCGCCTTTGCCTCCCGTAGCGGCCGCGGCGTGCGTTCGGCGTCCGGCGCGATATAGCGCCAGGAGACGACATGCCTTTGAGGCCAGCGGCTTTCCACTGCCTGCTTGAAAATCTGTTCTGCGGGCGTCAGGCTTGCCGGCTTCGCATAGATGCCGTCCGGCAAGGTCTGCACATCGTCCTTATTGCCGTAGAGCCCGAGATAAGCCTCCACTTCGTCATAGAAGGGCGTGAGCTCGTCATAGGAGACCGGCCAGTCGACGCCCTTTCCGGTGCGCGACCGGATCTTGAAATCGTCGTCGGTCCAGCGCAGCAGCACGCGGCCGAAACTGTGGAGTCGCCCGCCTCCCTGGCGGCCGCGAATCCAGAGGAAGGGTTCCCCTTTCGGCGTCGTATAGGGGTTCTTGCGATCGTTGACGAAGAAGTGGCTGAAGCGTTCGGTAAAAAAGGCGGCCCGCGCCTGGATCGGCTGGCCCTTGATGGTGGCTCGTGCACGCTCCCAGATATTGATGCTACTGGCCGGCGCTTTCTTGAGCGCCGGGTCGAAATCTTTCGACCCGACGGCGGGGCCTGCCTCAAGCAGCAGCACCGACAGCCCCTGTGCCGTCAGTTCTTTGACCGCGAAGGAACCCGCGGCACCGGAGCCGATCACCAGCGCATCATAAATGATTTCAGACATGTCTTTCCAAATCCTGTCCTGGAGCGATTGCTCAAGACGACGCGACGCGCGTCCGTAATTGCGGGAGAATAAAGGGATAGTGCGTCACAGCCGCGATCCATCGGCGCCGAAGAGGGAGACTTTGGCGATATCAAGACCGGGCGCGACCGAGTCGCCGGGCTCGAGGCTGACGTCGCCCATCAGCCGGAGCGAGAGGCTCTGGTCCGCCCAGTCGAACCAGACGACGGCATCCGAACCCATCGGCTCGACGACGGAAACCCGGCCGGGAATGGTGGGCAGCCCGCCGGCGACCCCATTGAGCACAAGATGCTCGGGGCGGAAGCCTAATGTAGCAGGTCCTTCGACCGCGGCTGTCCCGAAAGCGTAGCCGGAGAGATCGACGGCCAGCCCTTTGCTCCGGAAGACCGGCGACCCGCCGCCGCGCTCGATCCGGCCTTCGACGAAATTCATCGCCGGAGCGCCGATGAAGCCGGCAACGAAGAGATTGGCCGGGCGGCGGTAGATCTCGGCCGGAGAGGCAAGCTGTTGGATGACGCCTTCGCGCATGATGGCGATGCGATCGGCCAGTGTGAGCGCCTCGACCTGATCATGGGTCACGTAGATCATCGTGTTGCCGAGGTGCTGGTGCAGCTTCTTGATCTCGACACGCAATTCGTTGCGCAGCTTGGCGTCGAGGTTCGACAGCGGTTCGTCGAAGAGGAAGACGTCCACTTCGCGCACCAGCGCCCGGCCGATGGCGACACGCTGGCGCTGGCCGCCGGACAGCTCAGCCGGTCGCCGGTCGAGCAGCGTGTCGAGATGGAGAAGGGCGGCGGTGCGGGCGACGCGCGCCTCGATCTCGGCCTTCGGCAGGCCGGCGACACGAAGTCCGAAGGAGAGGTTCTTGCGGACCGACATACGCGGGTAGAGGGCGTAGGACTGGAAGACCATGCCGATGCCGCGGTCCTTCGGCTCCTCCCAGCTGACGTTCCTGCCCGAAATCCAGACCTCGCCTGATGTCATGTCCTGAAGGCCGGCAATGGCGTTCAACAGCGTGGACTTGCCGCAGCCGGAAGGGCCGAGCAGCACCAGGAATTCGCGCGGTGCGATATCGATCGACATCTTCTCGATCACCGTATGGTGGCCGTAGGCGATCTTCAGATCCTTTACGGAGACGGCGGATTGCATGGAAGCTTTACCCCTTGACTGCGCCGGCCGCGATGCCGCGCACGAACCAGCGGCCGGACAGGAAATAGATGGCGAGCGGGACGATGGCGGTCAGAATCGTCGCCGCCATGTTCACGTTGTAGGTGCGCTCGCCCATCGTAGTGTTGACGATATTGTTGAGCTGCACGGTCATCGGCAGGTTATCGCGCCCGGCGAAGACGAGGCCGAGCAGGAAGTCGTTCCAGATACCGGTGAACTGCAGCATGGAGACCACGACGACCATCGGCACGGCGATCGGCAGCATGATCTCGAAGAAGATGCGCCAGAAGCCGGCGCCGTCGACGCGCGCGGCCTTGCAGAGCTCCTCCGGCACGCTGACGAAATAGTTGCGGAAGAGCAGCGTCACCAGCGGCAGGCCGAAGATGACATGGACGAGAATGATGCCGGCGAGCGAATTATAGAGACCGATATTCGCCATGGCGCGAACCATCGGATAGAGGAAGATCTGATAGGGGATCAGACCACCGGCCATGAGCAGGCCGAACAGCGCATTTGCCCCACGCGGCCGCCAGAGCGACAGCGCATAGCCGTTGACGGCGCCGATGAAGACCGAGAGCGCAACCGAGGGAACTGTGATCGCCACCGAGTTCCAGAAGCCGCTACGAATGCCGACGCAGACGGTCCCCATGCAGGCGCCCGACCAGGCGGTCACCCAGGCGGAGAAATCGAGCGTGGCGGGCAGGGCAAAGATCTGCCCGAGCCGTATTTCGTCCATCGACTTCAGTGAAGTGACGACCATCGTATAGAGCGGCAGAAGAAAGAAAAGCGCAGCGCCGACCAGGAAGGTATAAAGGCCGATGCGTCCCGCCGTGATCCGTGCCGGCTTCGGCCCATTCGGGTGAGGCTGGTTCATCTCGCCCCTCCCTTTGCCTGATTGCGCATGTGCATCGCGTAACGGAACGGCGCGACTGCGATGACGACGCCGAGGACGAGCACTGTCGCGCCTGCTGTGGCAAGGCCGAGGTTCTGGCGCCCGAACAGATTGTCCATGATAAATTTCGCCGGCACTTCGGTCGCATTGCCGGGGCCACCATTAGTCATGGCGACGACGATGTCATAGGTCTTGATCACGCCCATTGCGAGCAGCATGCCGGCTGCGGCGAGCGCCGGCCCGAGCTGGGGCAGAATGATCGAGACATAGATGCGCCAGACGGGAATGCCGTCGATGCGGGCCGCCTTCCACTGCTCGGCTTCGATGCCGCGTATGCCGGCAAGCGCGATCACCATGACGAGCCCGGCCCCCTGCCAGACGCCGGCAAGCACCAGCGCATAGATCGCCATGTCGCGATTGACCACCCAGTCGAGCACGAAGCTTTCCCAGCCGAGCGAACGCACGCTCGCCTGAATGCCGAGTGTGGGGTTGAGCATCCATTGCCAGATCAGCCCCGTCACCACGAAGGACATGGCGTAGGGATAGAGGAAGATCGTCCTCAAGGCGCTTTCGAAGCGGATCTTGCGGTCGAGTGCGGCGGCCAGCAGGAAGCCGAGCACCAGGCAGCCCGCGACGTAGAGGACGCCGAAGATCAGCACATTTTGCAGCGAGGCGAGCCATTTGGCGGACGCGAAGAGCTTCGAATACTGTGCAAAGCCGACATAGGTCGAGGACGGAAAGAGTGTGGAATTGGTGAAGGAAAGGCGGATCGACCAAGCCATGGTGCCGATGAAGACCACGACCGCGGCAAACCATGTCGGCAAGAGAGCGATGGTCGCGGAAAGATTACGCTTGCGTTTGACGGACATCGGCCAACTCTTTGACGGATGGAAAGCGGAACACGCGCCGCCGCTTAAGCCGCGGCAGCGGTGACGTCGGAATCCGTCCGACGCCACAGGCACGATCCTACTCGAAGATGGCGAAGAAGTTTTCGGCAGCGGCACCCGCGTCATTCGAGCCGCCGCTCCAATATTCGTCTACGAAATCGTCGAGCGCGCCGACCTGCTGGGGCGTGAGCACGATCGCCTGATCCGGCACGATGGCGCCGGCGCTCATCAGTTCGAGACCCTTTTGGGCGCAGGCATCGAGTTTCGACTTGTCGACATCGGAGCGCATCGGAACCGAGCCCTTCTTGAGAGCGAATTCGACCTGGATGGTTGGGTCCATGACGACCTCGGCGAGAAGCTTCTGCGCCTTGTCGGTCTCAGCATTGCCGGTCTTCGGGAACCAGAGGGCGTCGGCGATGTAGACCATGCCTTTGGATTCAGGAGCGATCATGCAGCCATAATCCTTGCCCGGCTCCTGGCCGGCGACTGTGAATTCGCCCTTGGCCCAATCGCCCATGAACTGCACGCCGGCCTTGTCGGTGATCAGCATGGCGGTCGCGTCGTTCCAGTTGCGGCCGGCCGCACCCGCATCGACATAGCCGCGCAGCTTGCCGAGGATTGCAAGCGTCTTCTTCACGCCCTCGACGGAGGCCTCGCTCTTGTCCTTGTCGGCATAGATCTTCAGGAAGCCGTCGGTACCGACCTGCGAGAGCAGGATCATGTTGAAGACCTTGGTCTGCTGCCAGGGCTGGCCGCCCCAGGCGACCGGGATGATGCCGGCGGCCTTGAGCTTGTCGAGATCGGTGAAAAACTCGTCCCAGCTCTTCGGTTCCTGCGCAATACCAGCCTTGCTGAAGGCTTCCTTGGAATAGAAGACCCAGCTTTCGCCATGAGCACCTGTTGGAGCGAGATAGACCTTGCCGTCATAGGAAATGAGATCATGGATCGATTTCGGCAGGGCATCGGCCCATTTGCCGGTGGCGGCCACGTCGTCGATCGGATTGAACAGACCCTGGCTGACGAAATCGGCGGCGGCGAGGCCGATGACGCCCTGCTTGGCGCCGGGCGCGTCACCGGCAACGATGCGGTTCTGGAAGGCAGCGTCCGCCGCGCCGAAACCGGCGATCGAGGAATCTTTCCAGACGCCGCCGCGCTTTTCGAATTCCGTCTTGATGACATTGAGGGCCGCGGCTTCACCGCCCGACGTCCAGGACGACATGATCTCGATCGTCGGCTTGTCCTCGGCTTGGACCGGGGCGCATAGGCCGGCGAAAGCCACGCCAGCAAGAAAAAGCTTCATCATGGTCTTCATTGTTCCACCTCTTGGAAATGCCCTCTCGGCGGGGCGTTTGTCGTCTTCGAAATAATATCAGCGATAGATCGGCAGGAGCGCCTGCCGGACGAGCGTCAGCCCGTTGGCGATGTCGCGGACGGGATCCGGCGCGGCATCGAGTTCAAGGATCGCCCAGCCTTCATAGGCCCGGTCGCGCAGCAGTCGAATCCAGGCCGGCCAGTCGACCCGTCCGAGGCCGAAGCCGCAGAAATAGGGCTGGTGGCGTTCATGGATATGCTTGTCGATCGGCGTGTCGGCAGGCATCGGACCGATCGCGTCCTTCCAGTGGGCGATGATCATGCGTTCGTGATGGCGATCGACGAGCTGGATCGGATCGGAACCGGCAACGATGATGTGAGCCGTGTCGGGGCACATGTGCACATAGGCCGGGTCGGTCAAAAGCATCAGCAGGTCGACGTCGCGCGCGGCGGCAAAGATTGAATGCGCCTCGGTATGCAGCGCAAGCCGCACGCCCTTGGCATAAAGGGTCGCGCCGAGCCGGTTCAAGAAATCGGCAATCACCTTGGCGCGGTCGAAATCATGGAACTGCACCGGCTGGGCGCCGAGCGTCTGGCGAAGTGGCGCGCCGATCACCATGATATCGCTGCCGCAGGCCTTCAGGAAATCGGCATAGCGCTCCGCCTTGTCGATCAACGCGCGCTGCGCCTCGGGATCGGCAAAGTCACCGGCCGCCTCCAGTTCCGCGAAGAAGCCGCTGCAGAGCGTCAGGCCGCGCCTTGTCAGTTCGCCCGCGAAGGCATCGATGGAACCATATGTCTTGATGACGTCCTGCCAGTTGAAGGGAGAGAAGGTCAGTTCGACGCCGGTCACGCCGGAAGCCTGGACGCTGTCGAGTATCTTGTCCCAGAAGGCGCGCGGCTGAGCCCGCGCATGATCGACGATCGCATCATGGCTGTCGACGCCCCAGAAGCGAGGATGAAAGAACGTCACGAGATCGACGCCGAAACGCAGCCTGTCGCCAGCCATAACCATCCATTTCTCAAGGCATGGCCTACCCACGTGCGGAAAGGGCAGTTCCGCATCCAATAAGCCATGGATTTTCAACGCATTAAGGAATGGCAATCGTTTGCCATGCCTAGATGATAATCAAGCTGGTTTTTTAAGCAAGCAATTTTTGGCAAACGTTTGCTATAAATCGCCGCCTGCCTTAGAGTTGCAAATCGAAATATCCGGGAGAAACACATAAACGTGAATAAAAACAAGGATGTGGGAGAGGAACAATCGGCTGCCTTGATGGCCGACGTCGCTCGGCTTGCCGGCGTTGCGATCTCGACCGTCAGCCGGGCGCTTGCCAATCCCGGGCGGGTCAATGAGAAAACGCGCACCAGAATCAATGCGGCTGCCAAGCAGCTCGGGTATACTCCGAATGCGATGGCGCGCGGGCTCAGGGTCGGCAAATCCAATACGATCATGATCATCCTGCCCGGATCGCCTTACTACGGCGCATCGCAGATCATCCCGCAGGTTCTCCAGAGCATCAACAAGTCCCTGATTCAGGAGGGATACAATTTGATGATCGCCAATCTCGATCGTGAGGAAGCCTCCGAACGGCACATCCTCAATCTTGCCTTTGGTGGAACGGTGCGGGGCGTCATCATCTTCTCGTCGAAACTTCCCGAGGTCGACGGGCGCTCTCCCGCCGGCGCAGGGCTGCCGATCGTCTCGATGCTGTTCGACATGAGCAATGCCGGAGTGCCGAGCGTCGTGACCAACGATCGGGAAGCGATCAGAGACGCAACGACGGAACTGATCCGTCTGGGCCACAGGCGGTTCCTCTATATCGCCGGCCCCAGGGGCAACTACCATGATGTCGAGCGCTATGCCGGCGTCCTCGAGGCGCTGGGGGCAGGGGGACTTTCCGAGGACGCCCTGTCCATATCCGGCGGCGACCTCGAATATCAGCACGGTTTCGAGACAGGCATTCGCGCCGTCGACGATTTCACGAAGCTCGACGTTCGACCGACGGCCGTCATCGCAACCAGCGACGACATGGCGATCTCGTTCATGAGCCGCATTCAGCACGCGGGCTTTGCGGTGCCGGGCGACCTCTCCATCGTCTCCTTCGACGGCTCTCCCGTCTGCGAGTTCTGCTCGCCGCCGCTCTCGACGATCAAGCAGCCGGTGGAAGAGATGGGCCGCGCGGCAGTCGATCTCCTGCTCGGCGCCATTGATCAGCGGCAAGAGGCGGCGAAGGTCCGCACCGTCATCCCCAGCAAGCTCATCCTGCGGGAGAGCATCGGCTCTGCGAAGAGCTGACGGTGCCGGAACGAAACCGCACCTCCCGCAGAAAAACGCCGGCATCCGATCATGTGCCCACGTTGGTTAGCCTCGCCAGGGATCGACAATGACGACGCCGGTGCCGTCGAAATCTCTCACGTTTCGCGTGACCACGGTAAGATTATGAACGAGCGCGGTTGCTGCAATCAACGCATCTGCCTCATTGCGCCGGTCGGGAATATGCAGATGCGCAGAACGCGTTGCGATGGCATCATCGATCGGCAGTATCCGGCCGGCGAACTGCGGACGCACGTGGGCATCAAGCCATGTGCGCAGGCGTGAACCTTGCTTGGCGTCTCGTCGCTGGACACCGAGCACGCCCCGTTCCAATTCGAGAATAGTAATTGCGGAGAGATAGAAATCCGAAGCATTTGCCGCGTTTATCCATGCGACGACTTCCGGATCAGCCTTGCCGTCACCAATCTTGCGCAGTTCGGAAATGACATTCGTATCCAGCAGATAGCTCAAGACAGGTCAACTCCGCGGGTTTTGATCTCGACCCGCGGCGGCATGAAATCGATTTCCGACAGGCCCGGCATGGAAAGCCCATCGACCAGACTTTGGCGCCTGCCGGAAAGACGCTGAAACTCCTCATATGTCAGAAGCACATGAGAAGGTTTGCCCCGGTCAGTGATGATGACCGGCCCTTTTCTGGCAGCTTTCTTCGCATTGCTGACGTCGTGATTGAGCTCACGGCTGGAAAGTGTCGTAATGGTCATGGCACGCGCTCCATGTAGGTATTTACCTACATATAACACCGCCAGCCGCGAGAACAAGCGCTGAGCTGAAGAGCGGCATCCACCAGTGACTTTCTTCCCGGCTGCAATCCGCGACCTCTGAATAACTCTAAGAGTTCTTACGGTAAAGGGGGAGATTTTAGTTGTCAGTAATACAATCGTCCTGCAACATTACTGACTGGCTGCGAGAATAGAGAAGTGTTGCCACCAGCGCGTTGGGGAGACGGGCATGTGCGCAGAGCTTGTTGAACGTCGGCTGGCGGCTATTCTGGCTGCCGATGTAGTGGGCTATAGCCGTCTCCTGGAAGCCAACGAAGAGGAGACGCTCAACGCCCTGCGTCAGCATCGCCGGGAGCTCTTCGATCCCGCTGTCGCAACCCATGGCGGACATATAATCAAGGTCATGGGCGACGGTTTCCTGGTCGAATTCGGCAGCGTGCTGAGTGCTGCGCGCTGTGCGGTCGACATCCAGCGCGGCATGCTGGAACGCAACCTGGGCATTCCAGCCGACAGGCATTTTGCCTTCCGAATAGGCTTGAACCTCGGCGACATCGTCTTCGATGAGGACGACTTTCATGGGGACGGTATTAATGTGGCGGTTCGGCTGCAGGCCCTTGCGGCCCCGGGCGGCATTGCCTGTTCCGCGGCCGTGCGCCATGAAATCGCAAACAAGCTCGGCCTCGATTTCGCAGACCAGGGCCCCATGACCGTCAAGAATATTTCCCGTCCGGTCCATGTCTATTTTGCCGATTGGGGCAATGTCTCTTCCGGTGAAAGGGTTCCGCATGCTGCAGGCGGACACACACGGGCGCCGGTGAACAAGCCGTCGGTTGCAATCCTGCCATTCGCCAATATCAGCAACGATCCGGATCAGGATTTTTTCAGCGACGGTATTACCGAAGATCTCATCACCGACCTGTCGAATGTTTCAGGCCTGTTCGTGCTCAGCCGCAACACGGTCTTTACATGGAAAGGCCGAAGCGAAAACCTGCAGCGCATCGCTGCGGAACTCGGCGTTGCCTATATTGTGGAGGGCAGCGTCCGCAAGGCGGGCAACCATGTGCGGATCAATGCCGAATTGATCGAAGCAGCCAGCGACGGCCATGTCTGGGCCGCGCGTTACGACCGCGACCTGACCGACATCTTCGAAGTGCAGGACGAGATCGCCAAGGCGATCGTCGAGCAACTCAAGGTGAGGCTGCTGCCGGAGGAGAAGAGGGCAATCGAGCAGGCGCCGACAGGCAACGTCGAAGCCTATACGCACTTCCTCAGGGGGCGCGAATACTACCATATTGCCTCCCGCTCCAACCATCTGATGGCCAGGCAGAGCTTCGCCAGAGCCATCGAACTGGACCCGGGCTATGCCCGCGCCTATGCCGGTATCGCGGTCTGCGATGCGCGCCTAAGGTCGCAGTTCGGCGCTGAGATTCCGGTGGAGGAGATCCTCGCGAACACCACCACGGCGCTTGTTATCGATCCCAATCTGGCGGAGGCCTATGCGGCCAAGGGATTTGCTCTGGCGGTGGCCGGCAATCGCACCGAAGCAGTTTCCGCATTCGAGCAAGCTTTGTCGCTCGATGCCAACTGCCACGAGGCGAACCGCTACTATGCCGAATTTTGCGTCACCGACGGCCAGTTCGAACTGGCGGCTATGCATTTTCAGCGGGCGATGGAAATCAAGCCTGCCGATTACGGTGCTCCGATCATGCTGGTGAACGTCTTACGTTCACTCGGACAGATAGACAAAGCCAGCAGCTATGCGAGGATCGCATTGAAAAGGGCGGAAGAGGAACTGCGGCTCCATCCGGAAAATGCCAATGTTGCCTGCCTCGGAGCGACGGCGCTGGCCTTTCTCGGCGTTCGCGATACGGCGCTGGAATGGCTGGCGCGCTCCCTGGCGACGGATCCCGATGATATAAACATTCAGTACAACGCCGCCTGCACCTATGCGCTGCTTGGCGAGATCGACCGGGCGATTGACTTGCTTGAGGTCTGGATGCCGCAGGTCGGTATCGAAATGCGGCTGTGGTTCAAGAATGATTCCGATCTCGACCCCATCCGCAGTCACCCGCGCTATTCGAAGTTGGTTTCACTGTCTGACTGACGCCCCTAAATCTGTCAGCCTGGCTCTAATACCATTTTATTACTTGCTAAATCTGCCTTGAGCGTCGAATGTCAACTTAAACTGGCAATCATGAAAGTCTTTTGAGGGGGAGCGGAATGGGCACCCGGTTCAGACTTTTTGTGCAGCCTCCATTTGAAGATGCTCGGTCCAATCCCGAGATCGTCGAAGTGTCGTCTCCGTTGAACAGCCTGACAGCTGGTCCGGCCGACGACCGCATGTTCGTCGTGGAGCCGGTCGGCAAGACCGGTCCTTACGGCGTGAAGCGCGGACCGCTCGGGACGCCCTACATGCATCTGCCGCCGTGGACCGGAAAAATCCTCGAGCCGGCCAACCCCGATGGGCGCGGTAATTTCGACTATCTCCGACCTTCGATGCCCGGTTTCGAAGCCTCACATGTCTTCGGCTGCATACGGTTCACACTCGATGTCTGGGAGCGCTATCTCGGCCAGCCGCTTACATGGCATTTTCGCGATCACTATGACCGTTTGGAAATCTCCATTTTGCCGCAGTGGGACAATGCTCAGTACGGCTATGGCTTCCTTGAAGTCGGCAGCCAGTTCGAGAAGGATGGACGCATCCTTCCCTTCAGTCTGGATTTCGACGTCGTCGCCCATGAGGTGGGCCACGCGATCATCTTCAGCGTCCTCGGCGTGCCGCGCCCTGGAACTGAATATCCGGAATATCTTGGTTTCCAGGAGGCCTTCTCCGACTGCGTGTCGCTGATCGCGGCCATGCACTTCCCGTCGGTGATCGACAATGTCCTCTCAGAGACGCGCGGCAACCTCTACCGGGCAAATCGCCTCGCACGCTTTTCAGAGTTTTCGCCGCACCGCCAGATACGTTCGGCAAACAACAAACGGACGATGGCCGAGTTCACGCGTGGCTGGAAGGACGAACACGAGCTCTCGCAGCCGCTCACCGGTGCGATCTTCGATATACTCGTCGATATCTTTCACGAGAGCCTGGTGGCGCGAGGCCTTATCTCGCGGGCCGTCGAGGATCTCTCCGATATTGCCGAGTTCGATCCGGCTGCCGAGGCCCCCGTACAGCACGCTTTCGACCGCGCTTTTGCGCGGAACCCAGATGGATTTGTCGAGGCGCTGCTCGATGCACGAGACGTCGCAGGCACGTATCTGGCGGAAACCTTGTGGGCTCTCGCGCCCGATTTTCTGGATTACGGCGACGTCGCGGAAACGATGCTTGCCGTTGATCGGAATGAAAGCGGCGGCCAATTCGCGGCGATCATCACTGGAAATTTCAGGCAGCGGGGGATCGGCGAGTTGCATGCCGGTGCACACCTCAGGGGTGCCGAGCATCGCAGCCATGTCCACTCTGCGCGGATCCTGCTGCCAAGAGATCGTCTGAAGCTTCCAAAGATGAGCTATCGCGAGAAGGTTCTGCTGTCGAGATTAATGAGCAATCAATAATTTATGTAGATGGAGGGAGAAGTGGCAGACAACGAAACGTTACTCGGCATATCGGCGATACATCTGTTCGGGCGGCCCCTAAGTGATCTAATTCTCAGAGGCGGCCCTATTTACCAGAATCTAAGCGTACCAATAGCGGGAAGAAATAACTTCCTCAGAGACCAGCTTGGTGCAGCCGACGCGGTTCTGGCGCGAATCTATGCTTTCTCCTTCGAGGGAGCGTTCATTGAACTTGGTCGACCAGCGATCTTCGTTGTCCACGGCCCAGGAGCCGATCCTGACGATCCACCGCCAAGGAACGTGGGCGGTGACATCGAGTATGACAGATTGTATCGCGCCCCTGGTTCGAGTGCGCGAACCGGCCTTGGTTCCCAGCTCGGAGCACTCGCCAAAGACATGAGGGTCTGGATCTATGACAAGGGCGACGTCTCGATGAGACTCGATGCTGAAACAGGAACCCTTGAGCAAATCCTTCTGTCGGCCGAGGTTTCTTCTGACCCCCGAGGAATGGCGAGCGGCGCAATGTCCAGATCGGGCGGGGCCCTGTCCCGTTCAGGTGGCGTGATGTCAAGATCAGGCGGGTTCATTCCTCGAAGATCAGGCGACAACGACTAATCCAACGTAAAGACGGACAAGGGAGGATCATATGCCCGCCGCGAACCCTAAAGTTAATATCGAACGCCTCGAGCCCGAGACCGTAGCTGCTCCATTACTTGTTCGAACTCCCTTTAGAATCATAGGCTCCGGCTTTGGTGAGGGGATGGATGTATATGTAGCCACCAAGGAGGACGGCACCGGTAGAGTTAATGTCGAAGTTCTTCCAGATGATTCTGCTACAACTACGGACAAGGTGTGGCCAGTCATCGCCCTGCCGGCGCTTGGCGCCAAGCCTACCGATACTACTAAACAGCCGCCCGACCCACCGTTGTGGGTCGTGATAGAACTGAATGGCCAGAAGAGTGCCATACAAAAGCTTTTGATCGTCTGACTCCGGAGAGATCACGCTCAATTCGAGAGCCAATGGTCTGACTCGGCCAGCCACCGTCTTCTTGGGAACATCCGGCAAGATATCCGTGGGGCGCGGATTGCGCTCCATCAAAACTTCGTCTGACCCCATCAGTCGGCACGTCGTGCTACGAAATTCACAACGCCGGGCGATCTGAAACCTCAGCTTTGCGCGGCGGAATTTTGGAATTCCGAGCACGCAGATGGACCTCTCGAAGATCAAGACGCTGATCGACTTTGTCGGACGATCGAACATTACCGAGCTGACCGTGACGGAAAGGGACGTGACGGTTCGGATTTTCCGTTCGTTGCCGGACGTGGCCTCCTCTGCTGCTGAAGCCGGGCAAAAGCCGCTATCGATGCCAAGCTCTGCCGCGGACACGCCTTCGAATGCCGAGAAACTCTCCCAGGCGGTGAAGGCGCCGGTCTTCGGCGTTTTGCACCGCGCCCCGGCGCCGGGGGAGCCGCCATTTGTCGTGATCGGCGACGAGGTGGAGGAGGGGCAGACCCTTTTCATCGTCGAAGCCATGAAGGTCTTCAACACGATCACCGCGCCGCGGGCGGGACGCATTGTCGGCTTGACTGACATCGACGGCGGCGAGGTCGAGACCGGCGATCTGCTGGCGGAGATTGCCTGATGCCGGAACCATCGGAACATTCTCTCGCCACAGGGCGCCGCTTCGACACTGTCCTGATCGCCAATCGCGGCGAGATCGCCGCCCGGATTCAGCGCGCCTGTCGCGAACTCGGCCTGAAGACGGTCGCCATCTGCTCCGAGGCGGACAGGCAGGCGCCTTATATCAATACCGCAGACAGCTTTCTTTGTATCGGCCCGTCGATTGCCGGCAAGAGCTATCTCAATCCGGACGCCATCCTTCTCGCGGCGCGCCTGACCGGCGCGGGCGCGATTCATCCGGGTTACGGTTTCCTGTCGGAAAACGCCGCATTCGCCGACGCCGTCGAAAAGGCCGGGCTGATCTTCATCGGCCCGCCCGCTTCATCGATCGCAATCATGGGCGACAAGATCGCGGCAAAACGGGCGATGATGGCAGCCGGCGTCCCCTGCGTTCCAGGTCCCGACACCGCGCTGCCCGATGACCCGGCTTCGGTCGAGCGCATTGCGTTCGAGATTGGATATCCGGTCATCGTCAAGGCGGCCGGCGGCGGCGGCGGACGCGGCATGCGCGTCGTTGCCAAGGCCGAGCAGTTGCATGAAGCGATCGCGCTGACACGCGAAGAGGCGCGCAAGGCCTTCGGCTCGCCCTCGCTTTATATGGAGAAATTCCTCCAGCATCCGCGCCACATCGAAATACAGGTCATTTGCGACGACCACGGCAATGCCGTGTGGCTGGGGCATAGGGATTGTTCGATGCAGCGCCGCCATCAGAAGGTGGTGGAGGAGGCGCCGGCCCCGGGGATCGCGCCTGAGATCATCCAGCCGGTCGGCATGGCCTGCGTAGAGGCCTGCCGTCAGATCGGTTACCGCGGCGTCGGAACCTTCGAATTCCTCTATGAAGTCGGCGCTTTCTATTTCATCGAAATGAACACGCGCCTTCAGGTCGAGCATCCCGTTACCGAGATGACGAGCGGGGTCGATATCGTCCGAGCACAGATCAAGGCGGCCGAAGGTCAGGTTCTGGAACTCACCCAGGACGGCGTGACATGCGACGGCCACTCCTTTGAATGCCGCATCAATGCCGAGGATCCCGACACCTTCCTGCCGTCGGCCGGCGTCATCACCCGCCTGGCTTTGCCGGAGGGGCCAGGCATCCGCGTCGATACGCATATCGATGCCGGCTACAAGGTCTCGCCCTATTACGACTCGCTGATTGCCAAGCTGATCGTCCATGCGCCGACGCGGGCGCAAGCGATGGCAAGAATGTGCGAGGCGCTCGCCGGCACAGAGATCGAGGGCATCGCCACCAACATCCCCTTCCTGCGCGCCCTGTTCGAGGACCATGCGTTCGCGCGCGGCGAGACTGATATCCATTATCTCGAACAATGGCTGAAGCTGCGGAGGGTGGCATGAGCGCGATCGATTTCAGCGATCCGGCGACCATCGCATTCCTCACCGAGGCGCTGACGGAGGCCGGCGTGGACGGTCTCGAAATCTCCCGGCCGGGAGGACAGCTTCGCATCGTCGTCAACGGGCAAGGCGATGGCCGGATCAGTTCGGCAGAAACGCCGCCGCGCACTGCGGCTTCCGCATCGTCAGTCGTGAAAGCGCCGATGGCTGGCCATTTCTGCGTCGAGCATGCGACCTGTTCCGACTCAGAAAAAAGCCTGCCACGTTCCATATGCGAGGCGGATGTTGTCGGCTTCATCAGGGTAGGGCAGGTGATGCTTCCCCTCCGTGCCGGCCGTTCCGGCCTTTTGACCCGGCTGCTCGCCGAGCCCGGCGCCGTCGTCGGCTTCGGAGATCCTCTGTTCGAAATTGAGCTCCACCCATGACCGTCACGACGAACAGACACGCATCACAGCGCGAGATCGTTCCGGCCACCCAAAGCCGGGCGCGGGTTTCCGCAATCGGCGCCAGAGCCTTTTTGCTCGAGGCGCCCGGCGATTTCGACCTGGTCGCGCAGCGGCGGATCTGGGCTCTGTCCCAGACCGTCAAGGGCTGGCCGGATCTCGCTGAAGACATCCCCGGCATGACCAACCTGCTGGTGATCTTCAAGGAGACGCCCGAAGATCCGGACGCGGTGGTCGTCCGGCTGCTGGAGGCGTGGGAGAATGCGCAGAGCATCGATCTCAAGGGCAAGATCATCGAGATCCCGGTCCATTACGGCGGCGAACATGCGACCGATCTTCCGGCCCTTTGCGATCTCTCCGGCTTGAGCGACCGCGAGGTCGTCCGCATCCATCACCAGGCCACCTACCGTGTCTTCGCCGTGGGCAGCGCGCCCGGTTTCGGCTATCTGCACGGCCTCGATCCCCGCATCTACATGCCGCGAAAGACCATGCCATCACTGAAGATGGCGAAGGGATGCGTGACCATCGGCGGCATGCAGACCGGCGTCGCCATGCTCACGGGTCCGAACGGCTGGAATTCGATCGGCTTTGCGACGCTCGAGATGTTCGACCCGAATTCGCCGACCCCCGCCATGATGGCGCCGGGCGATACGGTGCGGTTCCTGCCGGCAAGGATCGAACTATGATCGAAATCCTGGAAAGCGGCCCGTTCAATACGGTACAGGACCTCGGACGTCCCGGCTATCGCGACATCGGCGTCACGGCGAGCGGCGCCATGGATCCGCTGGCGGTCCGGATCGGCAATATTCTCGT
Source organism: Rhizobium lentis (assembly GCF_017352135.1). Lineage (NCBI taxonomy): Bacteria > Pseudomonadati > Pseudomonadota > Alphaproteobacteria > Hyphomicrobiales > Rhizobiaceae > Rhizobium > Rhizobium lentis. Next base: position 265,748 of record NZ_CP071457.1, on the reverse strand, counting down.
CGGCAATGAGGAGAATGCCGCCGTGATCGAGGTGCAGACCTTTCCGTTCCGCCTGCGTTTCGAGCAGCGCGCCGTCTTTACCGTCACCGGCGCCGACGGTAATCCTGATCTCGACGGATCGGAACTTTTTCCCTGGTGCGCCTATGCCGCCGAGGCCGGACAGGTTCTCGAACTGAAGCAGCCTCCGCGGCTTGCGCGTGCCTATATCGCGCTTGGAGGCGGGCTCGATATCCCCGTCGTCATGGGCTCGCGCAGCACGTCTCTGCGTGGCGGCTTCGGCGGCAATGCCGGCCGGCCGCTCGCGAAAGGCGATCGGATCGCGCTCGGCCAGGACGCGGAAATCACCATGCTGCCGGCCGCTGGCCTTGCGGTCGTCGAGCCGGCCGCGGCGCTGTGCGATGTCTTCCCGGCGTCTGTCGACGGCGTACTGCCGATCCGCGCCCTGCCGGCCGGCGAGCACGAGCTTTTCGCCGGAGACGGCGAAGCATTCTGGCGCCAGACCTGGAGGATCTCCTCGCGAAGCGACCGCACGGGCTACCGCCTGTCCGGCGAGCCGATCACGCCGACCGCATCGGTCGAGATGCGCTCCCACGGCGTCGTGCCCGGCGTCATACAGGTGCCGCCCGGCGGTGAACCGATCGTGCAGATGAGCGACGCGAATACCGCCGGCGGCTATCCGAAGATCGCCGGCGTGATCGAATGTGATCTCTGGCGACTCGGGCAAGCCCGCATCGGTGCCCGGCTGCAATTCGTCCGGTCGACGCATGCGGAGGCCCGAACGGTGGAACGAGCCGTCGCCCGCTATGTCGACGATATTAGGCAGACGTCCCGGATGGTCAAGCGCGCCCTGAAGGCGATGGCATAGGCCATCGAAAGGAGGAACTGATGAAGATCGATCTGAATTCCGACATGGGTGAAGGATTTGGTCCCTACCGCCTGTGCGACGACGAAGCGATGATGAAAATCATCTCGTCGGCCAATATCGCCTGCGGTTTCCACGGCGGCGACCCGGATACGATGGGGCGCATGGTGCGGCTGGCGAAACTGAATGGCGTCGGCATCGGCGCCCATCCCGGCCTGCCCGACCGTCTGGGCTTTGGCCGGCGCGAAATACCGTTTCCGGCGGATGAGCTGCGCCAGCAGATGCTCTACCAGCTCGGCGCCTTGACGGCGATCGCCAAAAGCGAGCGTGTCGCCGTCTCGCATATCAGCTTCCATGCGGCCATGGGCAACATGGTCAACCGTGATCCCGAGCTCGCCGACCTGATGATGGATGCGATCGCTACCGTCGACGCCAATCTTGTCGTCTTCGTCACGTCGGGAAGCGAGATCGAGCGGGCGGCCAAACGCGCCCGCCTGAAGACGCTGGCGCTTTTCCTTGCCGACCGGGCCTATGACGCCGAGGGCAGACTTGTCGCCCGCGGGCTCGCCGGCGCCCTCGTCAAGGACGAAGCCGCAGTGCGCGCACGCGTACGACAATTCCTCCTCGAAGGAACCGTGACGACGATCGATGGCGCCGTGATCGCAATGCCGGCGCGCTCCATTCTCGTCCACAGTGACACGCCCGGCGCGCTGGAGCTTGCCAGCATCGTGCGCGGCGAGATTGAAGCCAGGGGCGCGACGCTCGCTCCCGCCGCCGAACTCGCCGAATGAGATAATCCCGATCGCCTGCGACGACACCCACTCCCCTCCCTCATCGAAGGACCATTCCGATGTCCATCAAAGCCGACCGCTTGAAAAACGTTTCCATCTCCGCCTCCGCCGCCATGACCCAGCGCGCCCGGGAACTGGCCGCCAAAGGGATCAAGGTCGTCAGCCTGTCCTCCGGCGAGCCGGATTTCCCCACGCCGGCGCACGCGATCGAGGCGGCCCATGCGGCCGCGCTTGCCGGCGATACGAAATATCCGCCGATGGACGGTACGCCGCCGCTCAAGGCCGCGATCATCCGGAAGTTCAAGCGCGACAATAATCTCGACTACGATGCCAGCCAGATCGTCGTGTCGGGCGGCGGCAAGCAGGTGATCTTCAATGCCATGCTGGCAACCTGCAATCCCGGCGACGAGGTGGTCATCCCGACGCCCTCCTGGGTCAGCTATGCCGACATCGTCAAATTCGCCGGCGGCGTTCCGGTCGCCGTTGCCTGCCATGAAGAGACCGGCTTCAAACTGCGTGCGGAGGATCTGGAGGCAGCGATCACGCCGCGCACCAAATGGCTCTTCCTGAATTTTCCGAACAATCCGACCGGGGCAGCCTGCTCCCGGGCGGAGATGGCCGCCATCGCCGAGGTCATGCTGCGCCATCCCCACGTCTGGATCATGACCGACGACATCTACGAACACCTGGTTTATGACGACTTCCAGTTCTGCACGATCGCGGAAGTCGAGCCGAGATTGTACGATCGCGTCCTGACGATGAACGGCGTCTCCAAGGCCTATGCGATGACCGGCTGGCGGCTCGGCTTCTGCGCCGGACCGAAAGATCTGATCTCCGCCGTCAGCAACGTCAACGGCCAGAATGGCGGCGGCATCGCGACGCTCACGCAGGCGGCGGCGACTGCGGCGCTCGACGGGCCTCAGGATCTTTTGAAGGAGCGTGCGGCAATCTACAAGCAAAGGCGCGACTTCGTTCTCGACAAATTGTCTGAGGTGGAAGGGTTGCGCTGCCACAGGCCCGAAGGCGCCTTCTACATCTATCCCAATATATCGGGTCTGATTGGCAAGACCAGCAGGGGCGGGCGCAAGATCGAGACCGATGTCGATTTCGTCATGGCACTCGTCGACGAGCATCATGTCGCGACCGTGCAAGGGGCGGCTTACGGAATGAGCCCCTTCTTCCGCATTTCCTACGCCACGAGCATGGAGAAACTCGGCGAAGGCTGTGCCCGCATCGCCGAGTTTTGCAAGGACATGCGCTGAGCGCAGCTGCCTCAGTCTTTCAGCCGCGCCGTCAGCTCGAGCAGGATGTCGTGGACGGCAAGGGCTGGTTCCGACAGGGGATTCTGGTCGGAAACGCACAGCGACAGGGTTTCTTCGATCCGCGGAGAGACGAGACGGCAGATCAGCGGCTCGCTCGATTCCGACACGATGCGATCGGCGATGGCTTTCGGCATGATGGTCGCGCCGAGACCGCTGCCGACCGCGCGGGCCAGCGTCCGGACGATTTCGACTTCGGCCACGACCTTCAAATTGGTGCGGGTGCGCGTGAAGGCGGTGTCGACGGCGCGGCGAACGAAATTATAGGCTGGCGGCAACAGCAGCGGCATTCCATCGAGTGCATTGATCGGAACAGGTTTCGCATCCGCTTCGATGGCAAAATCGCGATGCGCGACGAGAAAAAACTCCTCGCTGAGGATCGGTTCGAACCGCACGCCTTTGATCGGTCCGGTGCCATGGAGCAGCGCCATCTCCAGCCGGCCGTTCATGATCATCTGGCTATAGGTCTGGCCGACGCTTTCGGTCAGATGCAGCAGGATGCCGGGATGCCGTTTCCGGGTTTCCGCCAGCAGGTCGACCGATAGTGTTGCAGCGCTGCTGAAGGGGACGAGGCCGACGGAGACCCGCCCGGCAAGCGAATTGCCGGCGGCCGATGCATCCGCTTGCGCCTGCTCCATCTGCCGGAGGATAATCTGCGCATGGCGATACACCGCATGGCCCGCGTCGGTCATGCTGACGCCCTGCTGGCTGCGGATCAGCAGCTTTTGGCCGAAATGCTCCTCCAGTGCCGCCAGCTGCTGGCTGAGAGCCGGCTGGGCGATATGCAGGAGATCCGCCGCCCGCGTAATGCTGCCGCTGTCGACGATGACGATGAAGGATTTGAGGCGTCTGATGTCCATGGGGATCGGGAAACCGTTCTGATCTGCGGCTCGCATGTTTGCAGACGCGCCTGGCTTTTGCAACGCGAGGCGATCGCGAAGCCGCCGGGGTTTTGATGAGGCGCGGACGCCGCCGAAGGGCGCCGACATCGCCTCTTCCTCGTCTTCGGCCGCCGCCCGAGGCTCCATAACCGTTGCTTATTGCTCCAGAGATAATCGGTCTTAGGCAAGGGGTTAAAGCTTCGCTACTGTTTGGATCAACAATAAGGGAACGACAATGCCATTCTCCGACTACAAGACCGCACTGGTGACCGGCGCATCCTCCGGTATCGGCGCCGCCGTGGTGGAACGGCTCCGCCGGGAGAACATCGAGGTCCACGCCGTCGCCCGCAGCGGCGAAGCGCTGCAGCAGCTGGCAGCACGGACCGGCTGCATTCCTCACATCATCGACGTCACCGACCGGCAGGCGATGGCCGAGCTTGCGGGTCGGGTGGAATTCGACATTCTCGTCAACAATGCCGGCGTCGACCGGCCGAAGAAGTTCCTGGAGGCCGACGAGGGCGATATCGATCTCCTCGTCGACGTCAATCTCCGCGCGGTCCTGCATCTCTGCCGCCTGGTCGTGCCCGGCATGGTGGCGCGGGACCGCGGCCATGTCATCAACATTTCTTCGATCGCCGGCGCCTATAATTTCGGCGGCAACTCCTCCTACCACGCCACCAAGGCAGGGGTAAGCATGCTGTCCAACCAGCTGCGCATCGATGCCTTCGGCAAGCGGGTGCGGGTCACCGAAATCTGCCCCGGCCGTGTCGCCACCGATATTTTCAATCACGTCCACGGCAATGATCCCAGCGTCCGGGAAAGGTTCATCGACGGTTTTGAACTGCCGCAGGCGGCCGATATCGCCGATGCGATCGCCTTCGCCATCGCAGCCCCCGTCGCCGTCAACATCGGACATATGGAGATCACGCCGACACTGCAGGTCATGGGCGGGCTGCAGACGGCAAAGCCGCAGCCCGCGGCGCAGTCGGATCAATCCGGGGAGCCAAAACCGTGAGCGGTTTCGACCTTTCGGAGATCCTCGGAAATCCCGATTATGCCGCCATGCTGCTGCACGGCATCAAGATGACCTTCATCATCTATGCCGGATCCTGGTCGATGGCGATGGCGCTGGCCCTGCTGCTGCTCGGAGTGCGCCTGTCGCCCTTTCGCTTCGGTGACCCGTTGGTCGCCGCTTACGTTTCTTATCACCGGAACGTCCCGACCCTGGTGCAACTCATGCTGTGGTATTTCGGGATTTTCACCCTGATGCCCAGCGGGGTTGCGACATGGCTCGCCAGCCATAATGCCGAGGCGATCTTCGCCGTGATCGGCCTCGGGCTCTGCCAGGCCGCCTATTTCAGCGAAGATCTGCGTTCGGGCGTGCGCTCGGTCGGTGACGGCCAGATGCAGGCAGCTCGCGCACTCGGTCACGGCTACGTCTCGGCGACGCGTTTCGTCATCATGCCGCAGGGCGTGCGCAATGCGCTGCCGCCGCTCGTCAATCACAGCGTCTCCCTGTTCAAGAACAGCAGTCTCGCCGTCGTTATTGGCGCGTCGGAACTGACGCACGCCGTCAAGGAAATCGAAAACCTCAGCTTCCGGACCTTTGAGATCTACCTGATTGGAACGGTTCTCTACCTATTCTTCTCGCTCGTGATCATGAGCATCGGCGCCTATCTATCGATGCGCGCAGATCCTGCCAGGAGTGCCCGCGCATGATCCAGGACATGATCGCCATCATCCGCGACTACTGGCTCCTGCTCTTGATCGGCCAATATCCGAACGGGCCGCTCGGCGGGCTCGCCAATACCCTGATCCTTTCGGCGCTCAGCATCGCTCTCGCCTTTCCGGTGAGCATCCTGTTTGCAATGGCGCGGCTCTCCAAATCGCCGCTGCTGCGCTGGCCGGTCACCGCGCTTGTTTATTTCACCCGCGGCGTACCGCTGTTGATGCTCATCCTGTGGAGCTATTTCCTCGTGCCGCTCATGACCGGCGCCGACGTGCCGAGCTTCGTCACCATGCTGACGACGCTCGTGGTCTATCAGAGCGCCTTCCTTAGCGAAGTCGTCCGCGCCGGCATCGTCGCGCTCGGACCCGGACAGATGGACGCCGCGCGTGCGCTTGGCCACGGCTATTTCGGCGCGATGCGTTACATCATCCTGCCGCAGGCGCTCTACAACATGATCCCGAGCATCATCTCCACCTTCGTCTCGACGATCAAGGACACGACGCTCGGCTACGTGATCAACGTGCCGGACCTGACCTTTGCGGCGAGCCAGGTCAACAACCAGCTCCTGACGCAGCCTTTCCAGGTCTTCCTCATCCTGGCGATCGTCTACTTCATCATCTGCTGGACGCTCACCTACTTCGCAAATCGCCTCGAGCGGCGCATCACCCGCCGGCGCGCCGGTCTTTCCAGCCTTCCCGTCGCCTCGCTGGTCACGCCGTCGAAAATTGTATCGGAGCAGTTATGACAATGTCGGTTTCAGCGCAGGCATCGCAGACGATCCAGCTTTCGCAGGTCTGCAAGAGCTACGGCGACTATCCGGTCCTGAAGAATATCGATGCGCAGGTTGCGCGCGGCGAGGTGGTGGTCATCTGCGGTCCGTCGGGCTCGGGAAAATCGACGCTGATCCGCACGATCAATCGGCTCGAGGAGATCAACAGCGGATCGATCACGCTCGACGGGCAAAACATTCATGCATCGATGCGGGCGAAGGAACTCAACGCGATGCGCAGCCGGATCGGCTTCGTATTCCAGAACTTCAACCTGTTTCCGCATCTTTCGGTGGCCGAAAACGTGTCGATGTCGCCGGTCCGGGTAAAGGGTGTCGCGCCCGAGGTCGCACACGAAAAGGCGCTCAAGCTTCTCGACCGGGTCGGCCTCGCCGACAAGGCCCGGGCCTATCCCGGTCAGTTGTCCGGCGGCCAGCAGCAGCGGGTGGCGATCGCCCGTGCGCTTGCCATGGAGCCGCCGGTGATGCTGTTCGACGAGCCGACGAGCGCGCTCGATCCCGAAATGGTCGGCGAGGTTCTCGCCGTCATGAAGAGCCTGGCGTCCGAAGGCATGACTATGCTCTGCGTCACCCACGAAATGGGTTTTGCGCGCGAGGTCGCGGATCGGATCTGGTTCATCGACGCCGGCCAGATCATCGAAATGGCGACACCGGAGGCTTTCTTCACCAATCCGACCCATCCCCGGGCTCAGCGTTTCCTCGCTGATCTCAGGCACTGATACAAATCACCAAAAACAAAGGAGAACAGCAATGAACTGGAAATACCTGAGCCTCACCGTCGTATTGGCCGGCATAACAGCCGCCGCACCCGCGAAAGCCGATCAGCTCGACAATATCATGTCGGCGAAGACCCTTCGCTGCGCGACTTTCGCCGACGTTCCTCCCTTCGCTTCGCCCGATCCGAAGACCCGCGAGATGGCCGGTTTCGACGTCGATCTCTGCGGCGCCATCGCCAAGGAGTTGGGCGTCAAGGCTGAAATCAAACCGGTGTCGGTCGAGGCCCGCGTACCAGAAGTCAAGCTCGGCCGCGTCGATATCACCGTCGCCAACCTGGCCTATACGCTGAGCCGCGCCGAGCAGATCCAGTTCAGCGACCCCTATTATCTCGCCAAGGAAATGCTGATCGTGCCGGCAGACGATGCCGGCAAGAAGAAGGCCGATTATGCAGGCCAGCGCATCGCCTCGACCAAGGGCTCGACCTCGGAAATGTCGATCAAGCTCAACAAATCCGACCCGCTGACCTTCCAGGACACTGCTTCTGCCTATCTCGCCGTTCAGCAGGGCAAGGCGCGCGGAATGGTGGCCAACACCATGACGACGACCAAGTTCGTCAATGAATCGAAGAGCAAGGGCAAGGAAATGCGGATGATCGAGGAGCCGATGCTGTACCAGCCGATCGGCATCGGCATGGCCAAGGATCAGCCGGCGCTGACCGCCAAGATCAACGAGATCCTGCACAAGCTGGACGAGTCCGGCGAGATCAACAAGATCTGGGACAAGTGGCTCGGCCCGAATACCGAATACAAGATGACCCGCACCGACAAGGTCGTGCCGCTAAGCGAACTGAAATTCGACCCGATCCCGTAGACCGACCGGTCTCGGACCTCCCGAAGACAATGCAACCGAGAAAAGACGGCGGGATATGCCCGCCGTCTGCCAACGATGTGAGGCATCCATGATCCATATAAAAGATATCGCTGAACGGCCCGATAAAGCTGACATCGAGGCCGTTTCGAAATTTTCGCCCGCAACCATCCACGAAGCCCAGGGGCGCCGCGGCGCGCTTTCCTCCCGCCTCAAACCCGTCGACTACCGGATGAAACTGTGCGGTCCGGCCTTTACGGTCAAATGCGCGCCGCGTGACAACATCATGCTGCAGCTCGCCATCAACTACGCAAAGCCAGGAGACATCATCGTCGTTTCGGCCGGCGAATACGAAGAGGCCGGATCGTTCGGCGATGTGCTTGCCAATGCCTGCCTTGCCAAGGGCATCGGCGGACTGGTCACCGATACCGGTGTGCGCGACACGCTGCAGCTGCGGGAACTCGGCTTCCCGGTCTTCTCGCTCAGCGTCTGCATCAAGGGCACGGTGAAGGAAACCGTTGCCGCGGTGAACGACCCGATCATCGTCGGCGGCGAAACCATCAATCCCGGCGACATCATCGTCGGCGATGCCGACGGTCTGGTGGTCGTGCGCCGACAGGAAGCCCAGGAAGCAGCCCGGCTGTCGCAAGCGCGCGAAGATGCCGAAGCCGGATATATCGCCGCTTACAAGGCGGGCAAATCGGTCATCGAGGTCAGCAATCTGGCACCGGTGCTGAGAGCCAAGGGCCTCGTCGTCGACATCTGACAAACGAGGGAGGGCTCCAAGGGCTCATGCTCTAAGATCGGTCTGGACACTATTATGGACGCATGTTCTATAAAGTGGACAGATTGGACGGGAGCGCGCCATGCATCTATCCATGTGGACTTACCCCTGGGACATCCAGGACCAGGGACTCGACGCGTTTGCCGCCGAGCTTACCGGCCGGGCGGGCCTCACCACGGTCAGCCTGGCGACCTCCTATCATGCTGGCCGTTTCCTGCAGCCGCGCAGCCCGCAGCAGAAGGCCTATTTTCCCGAGGACGGGACGGTCTACTTCTGGCCGGATGAAAGCCTGTGGCAGGACAAGGTGATCCGGCCGCTGATGGCCAGCAATGTGACCGAGCGCGGCGATATGCTGGAAGCACTCATCAGGGATCGGGAGGCGACTGGTCTCAAGGTCTCCTGCTGGACGGTCTGCCTCCACAATAGCCGCCTCGGCATGCTGCATCCCGACCACGTGACACGCAACGCGTTCGGCAATCCCAACTATTACAATCTTTGCCCTTCCAGCCCGGCGGCGCGGGATTATGCCGTCACCCTTGTCCGCGACATCACGGTGAATTACCGGCCCGACATGGTGGAACTCGAAAGCCCGAATTTCATGGGCTTCGCGCATGAATACCATCACGAAAAAGATGGCGTCGGCCTGAATGCCGAAGACGATTTCCTGCTGTCGCTCTGCTTCTGCGACCATTGCACGACGCGCGCCGTAAAGTCCGGCGTTCCGGTCGAAGGCGCGCGGCGATTGGTGGCGGGCTTCATTGCGGAACTCTGCGAACGGGCCGTGCCGGAGCGGCAGTTTCCGGATTTCCCCGGAGCCGGTATCGATGCCTTCCGCCACCACCCCTATCTCCATGCCTATCTCGCCTGGCGCAGCGAACCGGTGACCAGCCTGATCGGCGAGATCAAGGCGGCCGCCGATCCGGCGAGCCGCATCGTGCTGATCGATCTGAAGGACGGCTGGCTCGGCGGCGTCGATCTTACAGCCGCCGGCACACTCTGCGACGGGGTGATCCTCTGCTGCTACGACATGGCGCCGGATGCCGTCGGCGACGTCATCCGCGCCGGCCGGGCGGCCATCGGGCCGGACAAGTTTCTCGGCGTCGGCCTGCGGGTCTTCTATCCCGAAGTCGGTGAAGCCGCGGTGCTCGCCGCGCGTGCCAAGGCCGCCATCGATGCCGGCGCCAACGGCGTCAATTTCTATAATTACGGCCTGATACCGGCAAAACGTCTCGACTGGGTCAAGGCGGCGGTCGGCGCAATCACTTGAACGATCCGCGCTCAGGCGGCGATGGGTTCGGCCACCTGGATCAGGCAATCGCCGGCCTGGCTATCGCAATGCAGCCTGTGGGAGATGACAATACCGCTCTCGGCGAAACGCAGCTCTTCCTCCGGCTGCTGGAGGCGTTCCAGGTCATGATACCATCCGGCGAGATCACCGGCAGCGACGGTGGCGCCGAGCGCGACAGCCGGCTCGAACCAGCCTCTGCGGCTCGCATAGATGCCCTGGCTGTGCCGGGATAGCGAAAGCAGCTGCAGCGGCCCGGGCTGAACGAGCGGTACGCGCGACAGGACCGGGCGATCAACGATGCCGAGTGTCAAGAGCAGCCGGTCGAGCGCCGCCACCGTGAAGGTCATCGTCTCGGGAGTCACGGTTCCGCCGCCGCCGAACTCGCCGGAAAGGCCGATGGTCCCCGCCCGTGCGGCAGCCCCCATCGATGTCGGCGCCGCTGCTCCGTTATCGGCGATGAAGGCATATGACGCGCCGAGCGCGCGCATCAGCGCGACGGAGCGCTCGAAGCGGACGGCATCAGCCTGCCGCTCGATTAGCGCGCAGGGCAGGTGCGCCATCGACGTGCCGCCCGAATGCAGGTCGAGTATGACGTCGTGGCGCGGAAAGAGCTCGTGTTCGAGGAAATGCGCCATCCGCGCCGTTGGTGACCCCATGGGATCGCCAGGAAAGGCCCGGTTGAGATTGCCGCCGTCGAAGGGCGAGCAGCGCTTGGCCGCCATCACCGCGGGCAGGTTCGCCATCGGCAGAATGGTCACGGCGCCGCGGATTGCCGCAACGTCCAACAGCCGCATCAGTCGGCCGAGCTGGAGTTCACCCTCATATTCGTCACCATGATTGCCGGCCATCAGCAGCAAGGATGGTCCCTCGCCATTCTGCAGGCGAAGGACCGGGATGCGGATCTGATAATAGGGCGAACGGTCCACCGAATAGGGGATGGCGAGGTAGTCGGCCTGCCGCCCCTGGTGCGAGAAATCGATCGGATTGACGAGGCCGCTGTGCATGATGTCTCCAGTGCGGGCCGTTCGGCCGGCCGTCAGAGGGCGGCGACCGCGGTCATTTCGACACGCAGATCGGGATCGGCGAGACGTGCTTCGGTGCAGGCGCGGGCCGGCGGGTTTTCGGTGTCGATCCAGCTGTCATAAACGCTGTTCATCGCCTCGAAATCGACGATCGCCGGCAGGAAGACATTGACGGCGATAAGCCGCGAGCGGTCCGTACCGGCTTCCTTCAAAAGGGCGTCGATTTTGCCAAGCACGTCGCGAGTCTGCTCTTCGATATCAGCCTTGCGGTTTTCCGCGACCTGGCCGGCAATGTAGACGAAACCGCCATAGCTGACGGCCTGGCTCATTCGCGAGCCTTTCTGATAACGCTGGATCATGGGCAGGTTTTCCTTTTCTTGCTTTTGGAGGGGAGGTCAGCCGAAGCTGGTCAAATAAGCGGCGGTCACCGAATGATCGGGACCGAGGCCGTAGAGAATGGCGTGCCGGTCAAGACAGGTGCAGGGATGCGAGATGCCGAACTCGATGACGTCGCCGACGAAGACGTCGCTCGCCTCTGCAAGGGCGACGAAGGCGTGCTGATCGTTGAGGCGGAAAACTTCGGCGCCCATGAGGTCGGCAACATGCGACCCGTTGCGATAAAGCGCCAGCGGCCGAGGCAGACCCTGGTCCATCGCCACGTCGCGCATGCCCATGCCTGAGATTGCGAGCCGCGGTTCCGGCCGCGACAGTACCTCGGCCCAGACCCGAAGCGCCGGACGGAAGCCCGCGGCCGCCGAAACCGTCTCTCCGCTCAAGCGGAAACCGCCGCGCGCATCGAGGCCGGCAAGGCCGCGCTCGTAAACGCCGTGATCGTGGAAGAAGATCGCTCCGCTACGCAGCACCAGCCGGCAAGCGGGATCGGCCGCAACGGCGGCGGAAAGCCTGGCGATCACAAGATCGAAAAAGACCGAGCCCCCGGCCGTGACGAGAAGCGGCCGCTCGTTGCCGATGCCGGCGCGCAGCTTCGCCAGAAAATCTGATGTCATCGCCAACAGCGCGTCGATGCGAACCATCGTCTCTTGCGTGTCGGCGGTCGCGGCCGCGCCTTCATAGGCGGCGATGCCGCTCAATCGGAAAGTCCGCGTCTCCGCGGCAAGGATCGCATCGAGGATCGCCTCGGCGGCAGCGTCGCTGCGAATGCCGGCGCGGCCGGCGCCGAACTCCACCAGCAAGCCGAGAGGCGGCAGATCCGTACGCTCTCGCCAGGCGGACCGGAGCGCTTCGACGAGCGCCGTCGAATCCACGAAGACGTGGAGTTGCGCATCGGGATACTGGCCGAGCAGGGCCGCAAGCCGCCGTGCGGCGGCCAGCCCGCCGACCTCGTTGGCAAGGATCAGCCGGCGCTGTCCCGCCTTGAGCAGGACGGCGGCCTGACGAATATCGGCGACCGTCGAACCCCAGGCACCGGCCGCCAGAAGGGTGTCCGACAGCGCGGTCGACATCGGCGTCTTGGCGTGCGGAGCGATGTCGGCGCCCTGGCTTTTCACATAGGCCATCATCAGTTCGACATTGGAGGAGAAGGCTTGCCGGTCGAGCGAGATCAGCGGCAGAGCCATTCTGCCGTCATAGGGCTTCCAGCCCTGCTTGCCGATGTCCGAGAGCGCAAGCGGCGGATGGCCCGGCGGAAAACCCCGCACCCGCTCGTCGATCAGCACATTTTCCATCGCAGCATGAAGGTCAGACATGGCAGTCCCTCCGGGCTTCGGCCAGGTCGGCGATGCCGAGACGGTAGGTGTCGTTGGCGGTGGCAAAGAACAGTGCACGCTGCTCGTCGAGAGAGAACTCAGCGGCCACCGTGCGGAAAACCTCGTAGACCTCGTCGAAAGAGGCGTGCAGGCCGGCGACCGGAAAGTCGCTGGCGAACATGGCGCGGGCCGGGCCGAAGCAGTCGAGGCAATGCTCGATCACCGGTCGCAGGCTTTCAAGCGTCCAAACGTGATCATAAGCGACGAGATCGGAAATCTTCAGCCGCACGTTCGGCGCTTTGCCGAGCGCCCGCAGGCCGCGGCGCCAGAGCGCCATTCCTTCCTGCGTCCGGTCTACGGGGCTTCCGCCGTGGTTGAGCACGAAAAGCGTGCCCGGAAAATCACCCACGAGCGCGAGCGCCTCGTCCATCTGCCAGGGATAGAGCATCAGGTCGAAGACCAGCCCCAGCCGCGTCGCATGGGCAAGCCCCGCCCGCCAGGCGGGATCGCTCATGCGATGTGGACGCGGGTCAAAACGCTTCGCCGCATCGGGATGCCAACTCAAAATATCGCGGATGCCGACGACGTTGGAATTTTCCGCTTCCGTCTCCAGCAGGCGCAGGGCGTCCGGTCCGTCGAGGGGAACGCGGGCGATATAGCGGTGCGCCACGCCGGAGCTGCGGTCGAGGCCATCCAGCCAGCGGCTCTCTTCCAGGGGATAGACGAGGGACCAACCGGCTTCCACATGCACTGACGCAATCACGTTCTGACGGGCAGCATCGGCACGATAATCATCGATGCCGTAGTCGCGCAGGAGCGGTGCGAGGCTTCCGAACACCATATCCTCGCCGGATGCCTGCGCCTTCTCAAGCCAGGGATGACGTCCCAGCTTGAGGTCCCAGAGGTGGTGGTGCGGGTCGATCACCGGCCCGTCGTAGCGTCCGCTCATCGGCGTGCCTCGCGGCCGGAAACCAGCAGAAGGGCGAGGATCAGCGTGCCGAACATGATCGACCGCCAACCGGGCGAGGCGTTGACGACGGTGATCAGTGCCGTCGTCGTCACAAGCAGGATCGCACCCGGGATCGTCCCGGCATAGGTGCCGCGGCCGCCGAGGATCGAGGTGCCGCCGAGCACGACGGCGGCAATCGAGGTCAAGAGATAAGGGTCGCCGATGCCGACATAGCCTTGCCGGTTCATGCCAAGAACGAGAATGCCGGCAAGACCGGCAAAAAAGCCCGACAGCGTGTGGGCGATTAGCGTATTGCGCTTGACGCTGACGCCGGAAAGGCGCGCGGCCAGCGGGTTCGCCCCGAGCGCCAGGAAACGGGCGCCGATCGGCATGAGGTGAACGAGAAGGAGGACAAAGATCGCGACGACGAGCCAGAGCATGATGCCCGCGGGAATGCCGAGGGGCCGTGCCTGCCCGAGCAGTATGACCGCAGGGTTGCTGACGGTGACGGCGCTGCCGCCGGCAACGATGACCAGCAGCCCCTGCAGGAAGGTCGCCATGGCAAGCGTCATAATGATCGGCGGCACGCGAAGGTAGGCCGCACCCGCGCCGTTCATCAGGCCGATGCCGGTGGCGATGGCAAGGGCTGCCGCGATGCCCGCGAGGCCGGTCGGATCCCATGTAGGCGACATCAGCGGCAGCAGGATTGCCGTGACGGTGATGACGGCGCCGACGGAAAGATCGATGCCGCCCATCAGGATGACCAGCGTCTGTCCGGCGGCAGCGATTCCGATCACCGCGGCAAGTTCGAGCAGATAACGCAAGTGGCCATAGGCGCCGAAACCGCGCAGCGAGGCGCTTGCGGCGATCCAGACGAGCGCGACCAGAAGCAAGGTCAGCAGCGGCGGATTGCGGAAGGCGGACCGGATCACCTTCATCGCCTTGTTCTCCGTTGCGACAGAAGTTCCGGCACGGCGACCGCGCCGACGATGATCAACCCCTGCGCGACATATTGCGCGACCGGCGGGAAGCCGAGGAAGAACATCACGTTGATCATGACCGAGAGAAGCAGGCTGCCGCAGATCGCGCCGCGCATCGTACCCTTGCCGCCGAGGAAACCGACGCCGCCGAGCACGGCGGCGGCGATCGAGTTCAGCGTGAAGGGCGTGCCGATGACGGGATCACCCGACCCGGTCTGGGCGGCGACGAAGAGACCGGTCAGCGTTGCAAGGAGACCGGAAAGCGCGAAGGCGGTGACCTTTACCCGTTCGAGCGGCACACCGGAGCGGAAAGCCCCGACCGGGTTGTCGCCGGCGGCGTAGATGCCGAGGCCGAGCGGCGTGGCGAGAAAGGCCTTCCAGAGCGCCAGGATCACGACGAGCATCAGGAAGGCGACGGGCGTATGGCCGGCCAGCACCGTCGACAGCCATTCGGGAATGGCCCCGCCCGGCCGCGGCAGCAGGATGAGCGCGACCCCGCCGATGATGAAGGAGCCGGCGAGCGTGACGATGATCGCAGGGAGCCTCAGATGCGTGACGATGGCGCCGGTGGCGGCGCCGATGGCAAGGCCTGTGACCGCGACCGCAAGAATGCCGCCCGGCACGCCGAGCGTCCCTTCCATCGTCGTCGCCGCGATCACCGCTCCGAGGCTGACCAGCGGGCCGATCGCCAGCGTGATGCCGCCATTCAGCATCAGCAGTGCCTGCGCCATGGTGACGAGCGCGAGCGGGAACCAGTTCTGCGTGAATTTTGAGAAGCCGCCGATCGAAAGAATGCCGGGAAAGAGCATCGCGTACAGGATGAGGAACGCCGCAACCACAAGATAGAGGCCGGCGAGGCCGCGGTTGCGGCGCATCTGGATCGAATGATAGAGCCGAAATGAGGAATTTGCGTTCATGCCGCCTCTCCCTGCGCCGCCGTTGCGATGCCCATGGCCGCCCCGACGATCGCTCCTTCGCTGATCTCATCCTGCGATAGAACCGCCGCGATGCGCCCCTCGCGTAGAACCACGACGCGATCGCAGAGGTGTACGAGTTCGGGCGTATCGGAACTGGCGAGGATGACGAGCCGGCCCTCGGCGGCGAAAGCGCGGAGCATCAGGTAGATTTCCCGCTTGGTCTCGATATCAACGCCGCGCGTCGGATCGTTGAGCAGCAGAACGGCGGGATCGAGCGGCAACCATTTGGCAAGCGCCACCTTCTGCTGGTTGCCGCCGGAGAGCGCCTGCACCGGGCGGGCCGTGTCGCCCTTGATCGTCAGCCGGCGCGCGAGATCGGCGACAAGGCCATTTTCCGCCCGCCGGTCGCGCAAGCCTTTGCCGGCAAGCCTTCCGAGCGAGGGCAGGATGAGATTGGAGGCGATCGAATGGGGCAGCACCAGCCCCTCGTGCTTGCGGTCGGCCGGGACATAAACGATGCCCGCCGCATTCGCCTCGCGGACATGGGCGGGCAGGCGTTTGCCGGATATTTGCGCTCGCGCTGCTGCGGCCGGAATGGCGCCATAGAGGCCGAGCAGCAGGTCTTCCTGCCCTTGCCCCACAAGTCCGCCGATGCCGACGATCTCGCCGGCGCGGGCAGACAGATCGATGTCGCGCACCATGCCGGCGGAAAAACCTTCGACTTGGATGCGCGTGTCGCCGGGCGCGGCAGCCGGGCGCGGCGGAAACAGGTCGCCGGTCTCGCGGCCGACCATTAGGCGGACCAGCCCTTCGCCGTCGATGCCGGAGAGCGATTGGTCCGCCGTGACCAGCCCGTCCTTCAGCACCGTGACATGCGAGCACAGAGACTGCACCTCGTTGAGGCGGTGGGATATATAGAGCAGGGCGGTGCCGCGCGCGCTCAGCGTCTCGATCAGCCGGGCAAGGATGCCGGCTTCGTGTGCGGAGAGCGACGAGGTCGGCTCGTCGAGGATCAGCACGCGCGGCTTGCGGAACAGCGCCTTGGCGATCTCCACCATCTGACGGCGGCCAAGCGCGAGATCGGCGACCGGCAGATCGAGCGGCTCGGTGAGCCCCACCATCTCGCAGACATCCCGCACGCCGCGGTGAAGCGCTCCGTAGTCGATGAAGCCGAGCCGGCGCGGAAAGGCGCCGATCCCGATGTTTTCGGCGATCGACAGGCTGGCCGTCAGGCTCAGCTCCTGCTGCACAACCGCGATGCCGGCCGCACGCGCCGCCGCCGGGCTGAAGCGCCCGACGGGTTTGGCGTCGATCAGGATGGACCCGCTATCGGGCTGGAGGGCGCCGGACAGCAGGTTGATCAGAGTGGATTTGCCGGCGCCGTTTTCGCCGAGCAGGGCGTGAACCCTGCCCGGCAGAAGGGCGATGTTGACGCCCTTCAAAACGGGATTGCCGAAAAATCCCTTGAACACCTGCCGGGCTTCCAGCAGGGGCCTTTCTTCCGCCATGTCGACGACCCCCAACCGCGGATTACTTGGCGAGCAGCTTGTCGAAAAGCGCCTTGTCGTAGTCGGAGTAGATATAGCCATCGGCCGGGAATTTGTCTGCGCGCGCCAGATAGCCGCCGATCGTGCTGTCGTCGATGACAGGCAGCGGCACCTTGACGAAGGCCGGAACGTCCTTGCCTTGCAGCGCCTGGACCGCGGTATAGACGGAGAGCGCACCGAGCCAGTTGGGCTGCATCGTCGCCCAGCCCTTCAGTCCCTTCTCCTTCCAGAGTTCGAGGAACTGGCGGGCATTTTCGCCCGTCGTCGGCACTTGATCGCGGCCCTGCCGCTCGAAGGCAAGGACGGAGCCGGCCGACAGCGCGCCGCCGAGCGACAGCACGCCGTCGATTTCCGGATTGGCAAAAAGCAGGCTGGTCATGGCTTCCTGCGCCGGCGCGACGTTATATTCGGTGTTGGTCTCGGTGATTACCTGAATGCCGGGGTTGGCATCGAGGACCGGCTGGGCGCCCTTGCGGCGGTCGTCGCTCACGGAAATGCCGGCCGGGCCGTTCATGACGATGATCTTGCCCTTGCCGCCGAGCTGGCTGACGATCCACTTGGCAGCGGTTGCGCCCCATTCGTTGGAATCGGTGTTGATCTTCGCGGTCACCTTGTCGGTGTTGACAATGCTGTCGAAATTCACCACCGCGATGCCCTTGTCGCAGGCGTCTGAGATGACGCGGTCGAGTGCCGTGGAGGAACCGGCGATCACGACGATGGCGTCAACATTGGCGTCGATCATCGACTGGATATGCTGGATCTGCGTCTGGGCGTTGCCCTGCGCGTCGGTGATCATCAGGTTTTTGACCAGGCCCGCCTTCTTCAACTCGTCCACTTCGGCCGTGATCGTGCCTTCGGTCTGCTTCATCCAGGTCGGCACCGAATAGATATTCGCCCAGCCGATTGTGTACGGCGCCTTCCTGTCTCCCTTGACGCAGTTGGCGGCGGCCGAGGCCGCACCGGTTGAAAAAACGAGGAGGGTGGCGGCAACGGCAGCGCCGGCGAGAAGACGGCGACGCAGCAATGCGGAAATGCTGTTTTCAGAATTCTTCATGTCGATCCCCTTTTTGTGTGGCGGCGTTAGCGCTTGCCATCTGTTATTGTCCAATATAATGTACATATGATCTAAATACCGGACGCGTCAATCTTATGCCGATTTTTCCGCCTCGCAAGAGGGGCGAAAAAAGTTTTCGTAGGCCGGTAACAACAGGATCGGTTGACAGATGTGGCGGAGGGTTTGAAAAGCTTGGCCGAACAGAAATTGGGATCGACAGCAATGGACGCAATTCAGGACGAAGCAGTCGGCAAGCGCGCCCGAGGGCTCGACCGCGCCTTCGAAATCCTCGATTTCCTGCGCCAGAAGCGACAGGCTTTGAAGCCGAATGAGATCGCCGCGCAGATCGGCGCGCCGCGCTCATCGGTCTACGAGCTCGTCAACCTGCTTTTGAGCAACGGCATTCTGGAATTTACGGGGGGCGAGGGCCGCGTCTATCTCGGCCGCAAGCTCTATTTCCTCGGCGCCGCCTATGAAAACCATTTCGACTTCACCCGAGAATGCGAGGCAGCGCTGGAACAGCTTGCCGATGAAACGCGCGAGACGGCGCAGTTCTGCATGCTGGATGGAAACAAATATACGGTCGTGCGCATGCGCGAAGGCGCGCGGCCATTCCGAATTTCGACGGATATCGGCCAGTCGGTGCCGATCCCGTGGACGGCCTCCGGGCGTTTGCTCGTCGCGCATCTGTCGGATCAGGAAATTCTGAGCTTCATTCCATCGCAGGATTTTCGCCTGCCGAACGGCGAATGGCTCGACCCGCAAACCTTTATCGCCGAGGTGCGCCAGGCCGAGCGCGAAGGTCTCTTCACCTTCAACAGCATCGTCGACAGCTTTACCCATTGTTTTGCCGTCCCGGTGCGGGGCGAGGAGGGTTATGCAGCCGCAACACTCTGCCTCGTCACGCCGCGCGATGACGGCATCGCCAACCGGGACCGCTACCTCGACTGCTTGAAGAAGGCGGCAACCGGACTCGATCATGCCCCGGCCCGACCGAAACGAGGCTGACGCCTGAGCCCATCAGTGTACTAACATCCTTCGCTGCGGACATTCGTGCGAGGGAACGTCGGCGGATGACCTTCTCGTAGCCGCCTTTGGCTCTTATCACCACAGTGAAAAAAATGCGCCTGGCCGCCGACCCCTATAATTCGAGGGGCGGTTGCCTCGATCGTGGAATTTCGAGTTTCAAGTCGATCCCGCAAATCTATTCACGCTTCCCCCGTAATTATGAAATTAAGTTTCTCTATAAAATTTATGTGGAATGTATCTTAGCAGTCCAGCAGCCAGTTTAATACTGACCCTGGGGAAGCCGGGCTGTCGACGGCGAACGGAGAGGACGCGAAATGACACGCAAAATCAGGCTCGGCGCATTTCTTCCTGGCGGCGGACAGCATGTTGCCGCATGGCGGCATCCCGACCAGCCGGTCGACGGCGCGACCAGTTTCGATTTTCACAAACAACTTGCACTGACAGCCGAGCGCGGCCTCTTCGATGCCTATTTCCTGGCCGATGGACTGGCCGTCGGTTTCGGCGGAGCGCGCGAAGGCGGCAATGCCCGCGTGGCCGGCTTCGAGCCCGTCACCCTGTTCTCCGCGCTGGCGCCTCTTACCACCCATCTTGGCTTCATCGCGACGTCTTCGACCACCTATGAGGAGCCCTACACCACCGCCCGCAAATTCGCCTCGCTGGACCTGATCTCCGGGGGGCGCGCCGGCTGGAATGTCGTGACCACCACAGGGGACCTGACGGCGCAGAACTTCAACCGCGATACGCAGTTGCCGCATGCCGAACGATACCGCCGTGCCGCCGAGCATGTCGATGTCGTCCGAAAACTCTGGGAGAGCTTCGAGGACGACGCCTTCATCCGCGACAAGGAATCCGGCGTCTTCTTCGACCCGGCGAAGCTGCACGACACCGACCACCGCGGCGAGCATTTCAGCGTGCGCGGCCCGCTCAACGTCTCGCGCTCGCCGCAGGGGCATCCCGTCATCGTCCAGGCCGGGCAGTCGGAAGACGGCCGCGGACTCGCCGCAGCCACGGCAGAAGTCATCTTCACAGCCCACCAGCATATTGAAACCGCGCAGGAGTTCTACCGGGATATCAAGGCGCGCGCCCGTGGCCTCGGCCGAAATCCCGACCACATCCTAGTCATGCCCGGCGTATCGGCCTTCGTCGGCCGGACGGAAGCGGAAGCGCGCGAGAAATACGACCGTCTGACCTCGCTCATCGTCGAAGAGGACGGGATCGGCCTCCTCAACGGCCTGACCGGCGGCACGCTCGACCTGCACGGTTATGATCTCGACGGGCCTCTTCCGCCCGCGCCGCCGACGGAAGGTATGAAGAGCCGCCAGGCCCTCATCCGGCAGATCGCCGACGAAAACAACTTCACCATCCGCCAGCTCTATCAATGGATCGCGTCCGCCCGCGGTCACTACACCATCGTCGGCACGGCCGAGCAGATCGCCGATACGCTGCAGACATGGTTCGAGAACGAAGCGGCCGACGGTTTCAACATTCTGCCGCCGTGGCTGCCGACGGCGCTCGATGACTTCGTCGATCTGGTGATCCCGGAACTTCAGCGCCGCGGTCTGTTCCGCACCGCTTACGAAGGCAAGACGCTGCGGGAAAACCTCGGCCTGCCTTTCCCCACCAACCGCTGGGCTGCCGGACGTGCCGCTCTCCAGGCAGCCGAGTGAGGAGCAGGCCATGACCTATGAGATCAATCAGACCCTTCCGAGAAGTTTCGGCCGCCTGAAAACCAGCAAAAGCACCGGTTCCAATCTGGCGCCCCATGTGCGCGGCACGCTCGCATCGCTTCTGCCGCGCTACGGCCTGCTCATCGGCTTTCTCGTGCTCTGGCAGGTGTCGAGCGCCAGGGGCTGGGTCAATCCCGCCGTCTTCCCGCCGTTGAACGTGATCCTCTCGGCCCTGTGGACCAACCTCGCCAGTGGCGCGCTGCTCGATGACATCGCCATCAGCCTGCAGCGATCCGGAACCGCTTTCGCCTTCGCGGTCGTTGTCGGTATTCCGCTCGGTCTGTTCATGGGTCAGTTTCGTGCAGTCGAACAGGCGCTCGATCCGATCCTGCAGCTCTTCCGACAGACCTCGGCGCTGGCGCTCTATCCGGTCTTCATCCTGCTGCTCGGCCTCGGTGAAACGTCGAAGATCTTCGTGATCTTCTGGGCGACGCTGTTTCCGGTGCTGCTCTCCACGATCGGCGGCGTCAAGGAAGTGGACAAGAAGCTCATCGAGATGGCGCGCACCTATGGCGCCGGACCGCTGACCGTCTTTCGCCGCGTCATCCTGCCGGCCTCCGTCCCAGCGATATTCGTCGGCCTGCGTCTTTCAGCGACCACCGCGCTTCTCTTGCTGATCGCCGCCGAGATGATCGGCGCCAACAAGGGCATCGGCTTTCAGGTGATGAATGCCCAGTACAATTTCC
Source organism: Rhizobium lentis (assembly GCF_017352135.1). Lineage (NCBI taxonomy): Bacteria > Pseudomonadati > Pseudomonadota > Alphaproteobacteria > Hyphomicrobiales > Rhizobiaceae > Rhizobium > Rhizobium lentis. The sequence goes on along the minus strand of NZ_CP071457.1, from coordinate 244,106 downwards.
AGATCCCGCTGATGTTTGCGGCGATCCTTCTGCTCGCCTTTCTCGGGCTTGCCGCGAATGGCCTGCTCGTTCTCCTGCAGCGTCGTCTCTGCCGCTGGTCCCAGCCGAACGTCTGACCCGTTTCCATCGCTTTTCCTCTTCCGAAAGGACATCCCCATGACGTTCCATCCCCGCAATCTCCTCCTGCCGGCGATGATCGCTCTCGGTCTTGCCACGCCGGCCGCAGCCACCGACACGGTGAAGCTGCGCTATCTCGCAAGCCAGGGCGGACTTGCCGCCCATGAACTTGCCGCCGAACTCGGTTATTTCGACGGCACGGGCATCACGCTGGAGAATGTCGGCTATGCCCAGGGCGGACCGGCCTCTCTCATCGCCCTGGCGTCCGGCGATGTCGAGATCGGCAGCGCCGCCACCTCCGCCGTCCTCAATTCGATCATCGGCGGCAACGACTTCGTCGCCGCCTATCCGTCGAACGGCATCAACGACGAGGTACAGTCGACCTTCTACGTGCTGGAAGACAGCCCGATCAAAACGATCAAGGACATTGTCGGCAAGAGCATCGCAGTCAACACGCTCGGCGCGCATCTCGACTACACGATCCGCGAGGCCTTGCATTCCGTCGGCCTGCCGAGCGACTCCGCCAACCAGGTCGTCGTTCCCGGGCCGCAGCTCGAACAGGTCCTGCGCTCCAAGCAGGTCGATATCGCCGCCTTCGGTTATTGGCAGACGACCTTCGAGGGTGCGGCGCTGAAGAACGGCGGCCTGCGCCCGGTTTTCGACGATACTGACGTACTCGGCGACATCGCCGGCGGCTTCGTGGTCCTGCGCCGCGATTTCATCAAGCAACACCCGGAAGCCGCCAAGATTTTCGTCGAGCAGTCGGCCCGCGCCCTCGATTATGCTCGCGAGCATCCCGAGGAAACCAAGAAGATCCTGGCCAAGGCGCTGACCGAACGTGGCGAGAACGCTGATATCGCGCAGTATTTCCGCGGCTACGGCGTACGCGCCGGCGGTCTCCCGGTCGAGCGCGACATCCAGTTCTGGATCGACGTCCTCGTCCGCGAAGGCAAGCTGAAACAAGGCCAGCTGGCGGCCAAGGACATCCGCTTTACCGCCGACGCCAAACCGGCGAGCAATTGAGGAACGGTGATGAGCGTCGCCGAGGATATTCGCCGCGGAGAGGTGACGATCCGTCACCTCTCCAAATCCTACAAGCTGAACGGCAAACCCCTGCAGGTTCTGAAGGATATCAATCTCAATGTCCGTTCCGGCGAAAGCCTTGCGATCGTCGGCGCGAGCGGTTCGGGCAAGACAACACTGCTGCGGGTCCTGGCAGGTCTTGAGGAGTCCGATACCGGAGAGGTCCTCGTCGACGGCAAGGCGGTACGTGGCGTCGGCGCGGAACGCGCCGTCATCTTCCAGGAGCCGCGCCTACTTCCCTGGCTTGATGTGCTCGACAACGTCGCCTTCGGACTGAAAACGAGAGGCCTCTCACACGAGCAGGCGAGGAACCGGGCGCGCCACTATGTCAAGCTCGTCGGCCTGCAGCAGTTCGAGGCCGCCTATCCCAGACAGCTCTCCGGCGGCATGGCGCAGCGCGTCGGCATCGCCCGGGCGCTTGCCGTCCAGCCGGAGATATTGCTGCTCGACGAACCGCTCGGCGCACTCGACGCGATGACCAAGATCGGCATGCAGCAGGAGCTCGCCCGGATCTGGCGCGATGAGGATGTGACGACCATTCTCGTCACCCACGATCTCGAGGAGGCGATCTATCTCGCCGACCGGATCCTCATCCTGCCGCGGGAGAAGGGCGGCGAGCCGCGCCTGATCGATATCGATCTGCCGCGTCCTCGCGACCGCAGCGCGCCGGAATTCGTCCGGCACCGCGAGGAACTGCTGAATCTGTTCGGGCTGCATTGAAGCTGCCGGCTGCAGCCTGACGGAAGCATTTCATCCAATCCAGGGATCGATCAGCTCGATCCCAAAGCCCTCGAAATCCCTCGTGTTACGCGTCGCGAGGCTGAGATCATGAGCAATCGCGGTGGCCGCGATCAGGCCATCCATCGAGGACAGCCCGCGGCCGCTCCGCTTTGCATGGCCCATGAGGTCTCCCCAGGCCAAGGCAACCGGTTCGTCCACCGCAATGATGCGGCGCTCGAAGCGTTGCGTCAGGTCTTGGACAAGCCATTCGGCCAGTGCATCGCGTTTGCGTCCCTTGTCCATCAGGGCAACGCCGCGACGGATCTCCGCGACCGACACGATGCTGATGAAGGTGCGATCCTCGTCGAGCCCATCCAGCCATTCTAGGACGCGCGCATCAGGGTTCGGCTTCGTCACCTCAGACAGAACATTGGTGTCCAGCAGCAGCTTCACAGCGTCGGATCAGACGGTTCGTCGCGTTGACGCTCAAGATCCAGATCGGCGCCGCGGAGCGGCGATTCCATCAGAAATTCGGCGAGCGTCCCCTTCCGCGCCGTCTTCCGCTGCCATTCCTCAGCGGAGACGACGACGACGCTGGGCTTGCCGTTGCGTGTGATTGTCTGTGGCGCGGATTGCGCGCGTTCGATCACCTCGGAAAGCTTCGCCTTTGCACTGGCAACGGTCCAGCTTTCATCGCCTTGCCGTGATGTCTGCATTGCTCACCCTCCGACCAGAATGACTACTATGACTATATAAGCCGTGAATGCCTGAACGGCAAGCAGCGCGAAAGAATGACAGACGGCCCTCGCCGAAGGCGAAATGGGCGCCTTGCGCCATGATCACATGAATATGCTCGAATCAATCGAGGGCTGAGCGGCGGCACGGCGACCATTATCCGCGGCCAAGATATCGCCTCAGCGGGAAAGCGTCCTGCTGAGGCGATGAATATGGGCAGCGCCGATGCCGCAGCAGCCGCCGATGATGGTTGCGCCGGCTTCGGCCCACGAACAGGCAAAGCGTGAATAGGCGTCGTCGTTCAAGTCGTCACGGGTATCGTGCAGGCCTTCATTGGCGGCTTGCTCGCCCGTTTCCCCTTCGAAGGCATTGGCGTAGACGCCGATTTCGATCTGGGCATTCCTCTCCCGGAACACCCGTGCCGCCGCGTCAACCGCTCCCCGCATGACCTCTGGTTTGCTGCAATTGAACAGGAAAGCCGCCGCACCCGACGAGACCGCCCAGGACGCCGCGTCCTCGACGCTTTCGCCGGAGCGGAGTTTCGGCGCGCCGCCCTTGATCGCAGCCTCGTCATCCGCAATGGTGAACGAAATCCAGAACGGCTTGCCCGATGCCGCCACCGCCTCGCGGACGGCCTCGCCCTCGGCGATCAGGCTCAATGTCTCGCCGAGCCATATGTCGACGAAGGGAGCGAGGTTTTCGACCAGCACCTTGAGATAATCCTGCACCCGGGAAGGCTCAAAGTTCTCAGGCTCGTAGGAGCCGAAGATCGGCGGCAGCGAGCCGGCGACCAGCACCTTCCTGTCGGGGGCGGCATCGGCGGCCTCGCGCGCCAGACGGCCTGCGAGGCGGATCAGCGCCGGTCCCTCCTGCTGAAAGCGGTCTTCGCCGATATGGAAGGGCACGAGCGCATAGCTGTTCGTCGTGATGACCTCAGAGCCGGCGGCGATAAATTCCTGGTGCACCTCTCGCACGATCTCAGGTGAATTCATCAGCGCCAACGCCGACCATTCCGGCTGCTTCAGTTCGGCGCCCAGCCGTAGAAGCTCGCGGCTCATGCCGCCATCGAGAATTCGCGTTATGCTCATGAGGTCGTCTCCATTCGTGCTTTCGTGCCGTCACCGGCGGCGGACTTGTCAAAACAATGTGTGAGCTTCCGCCGGCCTAGCGGCGAACCGGCACCTGCGCTTCGAGACCTCGAAAGACGCGGGCGATGACTGCGGTCAGGGCGAGATAGAAGAGGGTGACGACAAGCAGCGGTTCGTAGACGAGCAGCGTGTCCTGGCGAACCTTGTTGGCGACGGCGTAGAGATCCATCACCGTCACCGTGAAGGCGAGCGGCGTTGCCTTGAGCTGCATGACGATCTCTCCCGCGATGGTCGGCAGGGCGATGCGGATGGCGCGCGGCAGCCAGATGCGGCGGGTCAGCTTCCAGGGCGACAGGCCGAAGGCTTGGCCGGCCTCCAGCTCGCCCTTGGGAACGGCAAGCAGCGCACCGCGCAATACCTCCGCCTCATAGGCCGCGTAGTTAAGCGTGAAGCTGACGGAAGCGAAGAAAAAGCCCTCACGCAGGATCGGCCAGAACAGGCTCTGGCGGATGCCGGGGATCATCGGCAACAGCGAGCCGACCCCGTAGTAAAGGAGCCAAAGCTGGATCAGCAGCGGCGTGCCGCGGAAGAAAGTGCAGTAGCCGCGGGCGGCGAGCCTCGTCAGCCTGCCGCCGCTCACCTGCGCGAAAGCGAGACCGATGGCGAGGACGAAACCGAACACCACGGAAATGACAAGCAGCGAGACGGTCTGCCAGGCACCGGTCAGAAGCAGCGGCCAATAGGAGGAGATCCAGGTGAAACTCATAGGGCGCTTTCTTCAGGCAAGACGCGGCTGTCCCCGCCGCACTCGCCCTTCGATCAGTTTGAAGACGACGTTGGAAGCGAGCGTGATGGCGAGATAAAGAAGAGCCGAAGCGAGGAAGAAGACGAAGTAGTGTTTGGTGCTCGCCCCGGCGAGACGGGTGGCGAGCGCCAGTTCCTGATAGCCGACGACCGCGACCAGTGCGCTGTCCTTGGTGACCGACATCCACAGATTGGCAAGACCCGGCAGCGCGTTCGGCAACAGCGCCGGCAGCAGGATGCGGCGGAACCGCAGCACCGGTCCCATGCCGAAGGCCTTGGCGGCCTCGATCTGGCCGATCGGAATGGCGAGGATCGCGCCGCGCAGCACCTCCGTCATATAGGCGCCCTGCACGAAGCCCAAAACGGCGACGGCCGCGACGAAGCCGTTCACCTCGACCGGCGGCAGGTCCAGCGCGGCCAGGAGCCGGTTCAGGCCATCGGTGCCCGCATAGTAGAGCCCGACGATCAGGATCAGCTCGGGAACGGCGCGGATCACCGTGGTATAGACATCCAGCAGCAGGCGCAGCACGCGATTGCCCGAGAGCTTCCCAAGCGCACCGCCCGTGCCGAGTAGGAGGCCGATCGCAAGAGCGCAGGCCGAGATGGCGACCGTGGAGACCGCGCCCGTCAGCAGGACACCACCCCATCCCGGAGGATAGGGGGAGAGCAAGCCCAGAATGCCTTGTTGCGCGGTCGCCATTGTCAGGACTGTTTACTTCGCGCCGTAAATATCGAAATCGAAGTATTTCTTGGTGATCGCGTCATACTGGCCATCAGCGCGAACCGCAGCGATCGCCTTGTTCAGCTTGGCTTTCAGCTCGGTATCTTCCTTGCGCAGGCCGCCCGAAACGCCAGCCCCGAGGATCTCCTTGTCGTCGGCGACATCGCCCATATTGGCGCAGCAATCCTTGCCGGCATCGCTTTTCAGGAAAGCGTCAAGCGCGAGCGAATCGCCAAAGACATAGTCGATGCGGCCGGAGGCGAGATCCTGGAAAGCCTCGTCGAGCGTCTGGTAGGTCTTTTCCTCGGCGACACTGGCAAAATACTTCTTGTAATATTCCGACTGGATCGTCGAGACCTGGATGCCGATGGTCTTGCCCTTCACATCCTCGGCGGTGGCCCCCGGGTTCTGGTCCTTGGGGCCGATCAGTGTGCTCGGCGTGTTGTAATATTTGTCAGTGAAGTCGATCACTTTCGAGCGTTCCTCGGTGTTCGACATCGACGACCAGATTACGTCGAACTTCTTGCTCTGAAGAGCCGGAATGAGACCATCCCAGGAAATGTCGACGATCGAGCATTTCTCCTTCATCTCTTCGCAGACGGCGTTCATCAGGTCGATCTCCCATCCGTGCCACTGCCCCGAGGCATCCTTGGCAAAGAACGGCGGATAGGATTCGTTCATGACGCCGAAGCGGACTTCGGCCTGTGCCGTGACCGCGGAAAGAGCAAGTGCCGCGCCGGCAAAGAGCATGGGGAGCAGTTTCATTCGCAGGATTCTCCTGGTTGGTGTTATCGATGATGAGATGCGCATCAATGGGTGCTGAGACCGGTGAACTCCCGGCAGCGGGCGCTGACTGGCGCGCCGAATATCTGCTCCGGCGGACCTTCCTCCTCGATCCGTCCCTGATGCAGGAAGAGAACGCGGCTCGAGACATCCCGTGCAAAGCGCATTTCATGCGTGACGATCAGCATGGTGCGGCCTTCTTCCGCGAGATCGCGGATGACCTTGAGGACTTCGCCGACCAGCTCCGGATCGAGCGCCGATGTCGGCTCGTCGAACAGCATGACGGCGGGATCGATGCAGAGCGCCCTCGCAATGGCCGCACGCTGCTGCTGGCCGCCGGAGAGGAAAGCGGGGTAAGCATCGCGCTTGTCGAAGAGGCCGACCTTGTTGAGCAAGATCTCGGCCTTTTCGATCGCCTCGCGCCTGGGAATGCCCATCACATGCACCGGCGCTTCGATGACGTTTTCCAGTACCGTGCGATGAGCCCAGAGATTGAAGCTCTGAAAGACCATGCCAAGCCCGGTGCGCAGCCGTTCGATCTGCCGCCAGTTGCGCGGCTGCAGCCGCCCGCCGCGGCCGGCTTTCAGCGCGACTTCCTCGCCGTTGACGGCAATGCGGCCGCGATCCGGCGTTTCCAGAAAATTGATGCATCTGAGGAACGTGCTCTTGCCAGAACCCGATGAGCCGATAATGGAGATCACATTCGACTTGTGGGCCTCAGTCGAAATACCCTTGAGAACCTGTTGCGAGCCGAAGCTTTTATGGAGATCTTCGACGCGAAGAGCAGGAAAGAGTTGATCTGACATGCATAGATCCGGCTGAACTGAATTTGCAAAGGATAATGATAAAAGAACGCGGTTTTTTCGCGCAATTTTTGTCTCTTCTGCATATTTTGTGCAAAATAATCTTCCTCATGCGGCGAATGCGGCAGAATGCGATAAATGCTACAGCAAGAATTAGGATTGGATAATGGAACAACTGGATCGTTTTGACCGTGACATTCTCGATATCGTCCAGCGCGACTGCCAGCTGAAGGCCGAAACGATTGCCGAGCGGATCGGCCTGTCGGTCTCGGCCGTGCAGCGGCGGTTGAAACGCCTGCGCGAGGAAGGGATCATCAAGGCGGAAGTCGCCGTCGTCGACCGCAAGGCGACGGGAACCTCGATGGTGTTCATCGTTGGGATGGAGATCGAGCGGGACAATTACGACGCGCTGGCGAAGTTTCGCGTTTGGGCCGAAAAGCAGGATCACATCCAGCAGGTCTATTACGTCACAGGCGCGGTCGATCTGATCGCGATCGTCACCGCCCGCGATGTCGAGCATTATGACGATATCGCCGCCCTGATCATGGCCGAAAACCCGCAGATCCGCCGCATGCATACGAATGTCGTGCTGCGGGACGTCAAGCTCGGCCTGTTCGTGCCGCTCGAATAACGCCGGCGCGGCCGCACGGCCCGACCATGCGGACAAGCCGCTGGACTCGCATTCGGCAAAGGGCATAATCCCGGGCGCAAATTCTCGGGAGGAATGATCGTTGACGTTACGACACCAGATCATCGCATTGGCGATCGTTCCGCTCGTGATTTCGATCCTTGCGATCACCACCTTCATCACCTGGCAATCGGCAAACCTCGCCAAGAACAGCATCGGCACGTTCGAGCAGAACATGCTGAAGACGAAGGAAGGCGAAATCCTCAACCTGACCAACCTTGCCCTGTCCGCCATTCATACGATCTATGACAAGGCCGGCCCCGACGACGCGGCCGCCAAACGGCAGGTGGCTGAGATCCTGACCTCGCTCGACTACGGCAGGGACGGCTATTTCTTCGTCTACGACTATGACGGCAACAATATCGTCCATCCGCGCCAGAGCTTCCGGCATGGGCAGAATTGGCTGGATCTCACTGATCCGGATGGCGACAAGGTTATTGCCGAGCTGATCGCCACCGCAAAGGCAGGCGGCGGTCTGCATCAGTACAAATGGCAGAAACCGTCCACCGGCCAGATCGCCGACAAGCTCTCCTTCGTCGTCAGCCTCGACAAATGGCACTGGGTGGTGGGAACCGGCGTCTACCTGGACGATGTCTTTGCCCAGAGTGCGGCCGCCAACGCGGTGATGCGCGCCAATATTACGAAGACCTTCGTCATCGTCGCACTGATCGCCGTGCCCTCGGTGCTCGTCGTTTTCACGACCTGCATGCTCCTGACGTTCCATGAGCGCCGCATGGCCGACGGCCGCCTCAAGGAACTGACGCAGCGGGTCATCGATACCCAGGAAGAAGAGCGCGCGCGGCTGGCACGCGAGCTGCATGACGGCATTTCCCAGAACCTGGTCGGCGTGCGTTATGCGATGGATCTCGCGGGCCGCAAGGTCCGGACCAATGTCGACGACGCGGCGCTAACCATCGATCGCGGTATCGAGGCGCTGAACGGCGCCATCAAGGAAATCCGGCGGCTTTCGCACGATCTGCGTCCCCGCGTGCTCGACGATCTCGGCCTGACGGCGGCGCTGGAGGCTCTCTGTTATCATTTTGCCGAGCGAACTGGGATCGAGACGACGATCGACGCTTCACGCTTTACCGGCACATTGAAGGCCGAGGCAAGCACCGCCCTCTATCGCGTCGCCCAGGAAGCCTTCAACAATGTCGAGCGGCACTCGAGCGCCTCAAAGCTTTCGGTCAAGCTGTGGAGCGACGGCGGCCGAGCCCGCATGACGATTTCAGACAACGGCACTGGCTTCGATGGCAGCAAGAACGGTGGATCGGGCCTTGGCCTGCGCAACATGCAGGAGCGGATGGCCCACTTCCGGGGCCTGCTGCTCATCGACAGCGACGAAACCGGCACGACGCTGACGGCGATGATGCCGAGATCGGCCAATCTGCCCGCCGGCAAGCAGGCGGAAGCCGCATGACCGAGCGCCCGAAAATCAGGGTTCTCCTGATCGACAATCATCCCCTCGTGCTGGACGGCCTGAAGGCCGTGCTCGAGACCTTCGATCACATCGAAGTCGCCGGCACCGCCGGGCTTGCGCAAACAGGCCTCGATATCGCCCGGCAGATCCAGCCGCAGGTGGTACTGATGGACATCAACATGCCGAAACTCAGCGGCATCGACGCGATCGAGCTGTTCCGGAGCGAACTTCCGCAAGTCCGTGTCGTAATGCTCTCCATGCACGACAGCCGGGAGTATATTTCCTCTTCGGTCATGCGTGGCGCCGCCGGCTATGTCCTCAAAGATGTCTCGACGGACGAGATCGTCGCGGCCATTGAGACCGTGGCCGATGGGGGCACCTATTTCTCCTCGGGCGTCTTCGATGCGCTGATGGGCGAACGCACGGAGGAGGGGAGTGATCCCCTGACGCCGCGCGAGCGCGACATCCTCGGGCTGATCGTTGCCGGCAGGAGCAATCGGGAGATCGCGGAGGCGCTCGGGATCACCCCCGCCACGGCGGAAACACACCGCAAGAACCTCAAGAAGAAGCTCAGCATCGCCACCACGGCAGGCCTCATCCGTTATGCGCTCGATCACGGCGTCGTCGCCAAAATCAGCTAAATTCCCATCTACCCACTTCTGGGTAGACCCCGGCATTTCAGCCCCGACGCCATCTTGTGAGCGGAAAACCCACGGCCTAGGACTCCACTCACGGCTGGCCGAGGGTGAGCCGTTGGGAGGAATTCACATGCGTTACATCAGCTTCCGACTGGTCGGAAAACCTATGGTGATCCGAACCGGGCCTGCCGCGGCCGCCGGCTGACAGACCTGCCTTCCACGCCGACAACTGGAACATGGCGACCGCCGCCCGCGGCGCGCCTGAAAGGTATCCGACATGGAAAAACCACGTAGCAATGCAGCACTCTGGCTGCTGATCATTCCGTTCATAGGTCTACTCTGGCCGCCATTCTACAATCTTCGCGAGCCGTCGCTTTTCGGCTTTCCCTTCTTCTACTGGTATCAGCTTCTGTGGGTGCCGATCACCGCGACGCTGACCTGGATCGCCTACCGGAGCACTCGCCATGACGACTGACATCAACGGCACGGCGCTGGCCGTCTTCATTTTCTTTTTCGCCCTCGTCACCGTCATGGGCTTCGTCGCCAGCCGCTGGCGCAAGCCCGAGACGCTCGCCCATATCGATGAATGGGGCCTCGGCGGCCGCAACTTCGGCACCTGGATCACCTGGTTCCTCGTCGGCGGCGATTTCTATACCGCCTATACGGTGATTGCCGTCCCGGCGCTGGTTTATACCGTCGGCGCCTATGGCTTCTTTGCGCTGCCCTACACGATTGTCGTCTACCCCTTCGTCTTCATGGTCATGCCAGTCCTGTGGAAACGCGCCAAGGATTTCGGTTATGTCACGGCGGCAGACGTCGTCCACGGTCAGTATGGATCTCGCGGTCTGGAACTTGCCGTGGCTGCAACCGGCGTCATCGCCACCATGCCTTATATCGCCCTCCAGCTCGTCGGCATGACGGCGGTCCTGAAGGCACTCGGGCTCCACGGCGAATTGCCGCTCGCCATCGCCTTCATCGTGCTGGCACTCTACACCTACTCGGCGGGATTGCGCGCGCCGGCTCTGATCGCCTTCGTCAAGGACATCATGATCTATATCGTCGTGATCGCAGCCGTCGCACTCATCCCTTCGAAGCTAGGTGGTTATGCGAATGTCTTCGCTTCGGCTGATGCGGCCTTCCAGGCCAAGGGCTCAGGAAACCTGCTGCTCGGCGGCAATCAGTACGTCGCTTATGCCACGCTTGCTCTCGGTTCGGCGCTCGCAGCCTTCATGTATCCGCATACGCTGACCGGCATCTTTGCCTCCAACAGCGGCAAGACGATCCGCAAGAACGCGATCATGCTCCCCGCCTATACGCTGCTGCTCGGCCTTCTCGCACTGCTCGGCTATATGGGCCATGCGGCCAACCTGAAGCTCGACAGTGCCAATGATGTCGTTCCGACACTGTTCAAGACGCTGTTTTCCGGGTGGTTCTCCGGCTTCGCCTTTGCGGCGATCGCGATCGGCGCACTGGTGCCTGCGGCGGTGATGAGCATCGGTGCTGCCAATCTCTTCACCCGCAATTTCTGGAAAGCCTATGTCGACCCGAAAGTCAGCGATGCGGGCGAGGCCAAGGTCGCGAAGGTGACGTCGCTGGTGGTGAAGATCGGCGCGCTTCTCGTCATCCTCTTCCTGCCGACGCAATTCGCACTCGACCTGCAGCTGCTCGGCGGCATCTGGATCCTGCAGACGCTGCCGGCGCTCGTCTTCGGTCTCTACACCAACTGGTTCCGTGCACCTGCTCTGCTTGCTGGCTGGTTCGTCGGCTTCTGCGGCGGCACCTTCCTCGTTTGGGATGCTGGCTGGAAGCCACTCCATCTGATCAGCCTCGGCGGCGAGCCTTTCACCGTCTATACCGGCCTGCTGGCGCTGGCGGCAAACATCACCGTCGCAGTCGTCGTCAACGCCCTGCTTCCGGCCAGTGCCCCGGCTCGGGCGTAGGGATGAAAATCGGAAGGGCAGCATACGCTGCCCTTCGTCATTTCAAATTATGGCAGGGGCGCAGGAGCGCTCCGGCGATCAGAATTCTTCCCAATCGCCGGCCAATGCCGTGTTCCCCTGGACCGCCGCGCCGCCCTGGATCGACTTGCCGATCTTCGCAATCATCTGCCGAGCGGGGGAGGCGACAGGTTGAGCGTGCTGCGCCGCTGCAGCGGGCTGCGTCATGCGCCTCGATGCCACCGCTCCGCCAATATTGAACTGGCTCAGCAACTGGAACAGCGCATCGGCTTCCTTGGCGAGGTTATGGGCGGCGGCTGTGGCTTCTTCCACCATGGCGGCGTTCTGCTGCGTGCCCTGATCCATCCTGTTGACAGCGGCGTTGATCTCTTTCAGCCCCGTCGCCTGTTCCTGCGAAGCGCCGACGATCGCGCCGACATTGCCGTCGACCTGCTGAACCTGCGTCGCAATCTCCTGCAGGGCCTTTCCGGTCTCGCCGACCAGGGCGACGCCGCTTTTCACATGGCCGTTCGAAGCGTTGATCAGTTCCTTGATTTCCTTTGCCGCCTTGGCGGAACGCTGCGCCAATTCGCGCACTTCCTGGGCAACGACGGCAAAGCCCTTGCCTGCTTCACCGGCGCGGGCGGCTTCCACGCCGGCATTCAGCGCCAGCAGGTTGGTCTGGAAGGCGATCTCGTCGATCACGCCGATGATGCTGCCGATCTCGGTGGCGGAGGATTCGATCTTGCCCATGGCGTCGACCGCATCGCGGACGACGCTGCCCGAGCGTTCCGCATTGTCCTTGGTCTTGCGGACGAGCTGCCCGGCTTCCTGGGCCCTGTGGCTGGAGTCGGCGACGGTCGTCGTGATCTCTTCCAGAGCAGCGGCGGTTTCCTCGACGGAAGCGGCCTGCTGTTCGGTCCGCTTGGCGAGATCGTCCGAGGCCGATCGAATCTCCTGCGCGCCGGCCGCGATGGCGCTGGCGTTCTGAGAAACCTTCTGCATGGCGGCACGCAGCTTTTCGACCGCGGCATTGAAGTCGGCACGGAGCTTTTCCAGAGACGGGATGAAGGGCGTGTCGATCTGCTGCGTGAGGTCGCCGTCTGCCAGCGCCTGCAAGGCTTCGCCGAGCCGGCCGACAGCCTGGTCCGTTTGCTCGGCAAGGGTGCGACGTTCGTCGGCATCCTGCTCGAGGCGTTGCCGCTCCGCGACAGCCCGCCTGCTTTCCGCATCGGCCTCCCGTTCGGCCTTCGCCGAAATCGCGTCACGCAAGCCGGCCACGGCGCGCGCGAGCTTGCCGATCTCGTCGCCGCGCGCTTCGAGGCGGCGATCGCCATCGAGATTGCCTTCCGCCATCGCTTTCAGCGAAAGCTGGAGTTTTGCCAGCGGGCCGACAATCGTGCGGGATGTGATGACCGCAGCGACAACAGAGAGCAGAGCCGCGATGCCGAGCGCCGTCAGTACGATCGGCTTGAACTCGCTTGCGGAACTGCGAACCTCACCGCCGATCGTTTTGTTCAGCGCTTCCTGATAGTCGATGAATTTATTGATGGCGCCGAGCCACTCCACGAAGGCCGGACGGGCCTGTTCGAGCAGGACCTTGCGGGCCGCTTCGCCGTCGCCCTTCTCCTGCAGCGCAATGATCTCGGCGACCAGAGGATTGGTTTTCGCCTGAATGCCGGCGATCTCGGCGAGAACGGCTTTTTCCTGATCCGTCGCACCTGCCGGGGATGCAACCATGTCGGCCATGCGCTTTTCATTTTCGGCATAAGTGGCCGCGAGCTTATCGATCAGCGCCTCGGCCGCCTTGCGTTCATCCGCCGAGGTCACCAGGGTCACGTCACGAATGGCGATCGCCCGATCATGCACGCTGCCGCGATAGTTGATGGCAAAGCGTTGCTTGACGCTGTTGACGTCATTGATCGTTTCAAGATCGCTATTGATCTTCGCAACCTCTACCGCCGAATAGATGGCCAGGCCGGCCATCAGCAGAACCAGGAAGCTGAAGCCGAGGGTGAGACGCACCGCGATCCCGAAACTCTTAATGCTGTTCATTGGCACTCTCCATCGTTGGCGAGATTGTCAAAAGTCGCTGGGACGCCAGGATCGCTCGCCACGCCTCATTCAAGCGTGCGGCCTCGAATGCGTCCCAAGGCACTGTTCGCGCCGGACATTCCACTTCGCATGCACACTGCACGTGTGTCCGGCAGCGGCCGAGCCAATGCCAAAGAGACGCGGAAGCGCGCGTGAAAGTAACATCGTCAATTGCGTGCAAGATTTCGGAAGCCTGGCCCGCCATCATGGCGTAGGTGACGATCCTGAGAACGCCTTCCCGATATCCTAAAAATTTAGGGGAATATATTTTAGAGAATGTAAACAGAGACGGCAGAGAACCAGTATGCTGCGCTTTTCGTATATCCTGTGCGTATTTTTTGCACCGACGCCATGCGGGAAGAGTATGCTAAGTTGTTTCGCAGCAACGGCCGACATCTGCTGTTGTAAATCGGCGCTCAACTCTTTCGCCGCCTTGCACTCCGACAATGATCTGGGGAACGCCCGACGGAAATCGCGAATCACTTCGGATGCACTGCGGCAGCGCGAACGATGCTTGGCGCCGACTCTGCGTCACCAACAATTGCGGCCGCAACCAATGTGCTGCAACGATCCGACATCCTGTGCTCATGGAATTGCCCGCCAGCGGCGTCAGCCACGCAGCAGCGGCAGAAGCTGATCGCCCTGACGCTTGATCTCTGAGAGGTAAGGCGTATCCGAAAGCACGAAATGCGTGATCCCCAGATCCTGATAGTTGCGCAGTGAGCGAGCGACGTCCGCGGCCGAACCGACCAGCCAGGTCGTGCCGGCGCCGCCGCCGCCGAACTTGCCCGGCGCGGTGTAAAGATTGTCGTCGAGGACGTCGCCGCGCTCATAAAGAGCGAGCAGGCGCTGCTGGCCGACGGCGAGTGCGCGCTGGTGATCGTGCCAGCCGGCACCGTTGTTCTTGGCCATCTCGGCGACCTTCGCTTCGGCATCGGCCCAGGCCTGATCCGTGGTGTCCCGGACCAGCGTCGTGATCCGCAACCCGAACTCCAGCGGCGGGAGGTCGCGGTCGAGCTGCCGGCTGAGCGCCTTCAGCCGCTCGATCCGCTCCCGGACGCCATCCAGCGGCTCTCCCCAGAAAAGCTGGACATCGGCTTCGGTGGCGGCCACTCGTTCGGCTGCCTCGGAAGCGCCGCCAAAGTAGAATTTGGGATGACGGCGATTGCCGCGGGCCTCGATGCGTGGCACCGCAGTGGAGTCGGCGACCCGGAAATGATCGCCGGCGAAGGTGACGTCTTCTTCGGTCCATAGCCTGCGCACCAGCCGCATGAATTCCTTTGTCCTGCTATAGCGATGCGCCTGGTCGCCTTCACTGTCGCCGTATGCGGCCAGATTGTCCTTGCCCGAGACGATGTTGACCCGCACCCGTCCGCCGCTGAGATGGTCGAGCGTCGCCGCGGCGGAAGCGAAATTCGCCGGTCGCCAGTAGCCTGGACGGATCGCAATCAGTGGTTCGAAGGTGGTGGTGCGCGCAGCAAGGGAAGCCGCGACGGTGAAGGTATCGGGGCGACCCCAGCCGGTGCCGATGAGCGCACCGTTCCAGCCATGCTCCTCCAGCGCCCTCGCATGGCTGGTCAACGTATCGAGGCTGTTGTGGTTTTCGACGGCGGAATCGCCTCGATGGCCGGGTCTGACATCGTTCGGGATATACCAGAGAAATTCGGATTGATTGCTCATGCCACCCTGCAGTTCTTCGCGGTTGGAGGAAGAAGGCCGAGGAAGGGCCAACCAAAGCGATGCATGGCAAGATGGAATCTTATCTACCATTTTTATAGACTAATTCATTTAACAATAACGGCCACCGAGGAAAATTCGTCCTGACACGGATAAGGGCAAACGCCCTGTTGGGCCGTTAGGACGCCGGCATGGAAAAAGCGCCCTGAACCCTCGTTCATAGGCGTCTCGAACCCGGCTCGATGCCGAGTGTCTTTGAGGGCACGCAATCAGTTGATGTCAGGCGACAGCCGGTGGATACTCATTGGCCGAAAACACGTGATGGTGCACTTTGCCGGTGAAGAGCTTCAGCAGCTCTCCCGTCAGTTCGCGGCTCTCCGAGCGCACATTTGAGCGCAGCGCCGTGTCCACCGCCTCCATGTCAGGATAACGAATGGCGAGCGCCATCGCATAGACCGGGGCGCCTTCGTCGCGTCCCATTCCATCAAGCACCCGGACTTCTTGGGCGCCCGGAAATTGAGTCCATAACGGGACGAGCCGCTGCTTCACGAAATCGCGGAACTCCTCTTCCCGGCCGGGATGGATTTCGCCTTCAAACAAAGCGTAACGAATGATCATAGGTTCTCTTTTCCAAAACTCGCGGAGCTGGATCGATGGTGAGGCGGGGAGGGAGGGCGTATCGGACGATACGCCCTTGGAAATGCTTATTTGCCCCAGATTTTCTTGTACTGATCGCGATAGCCGTTGTCGGGATCGAAGCTGTTCTTCGGTCCTCCGTCGAATTCGACATTCTGGCTGGTCACGACATGGAGCGGCGATACATAGCCCGACCATGAAGCGCCCGCGAAGGCGCGGTTCAGTTCGTCGACGAGTTGCCAGCCCTGGAGATTGAGCGGTTCGGCGACCGTGACGGCCTGGAACTGCTTGGCGCGGATGCGCTGATAGGCGCTCTCCGAACCGTCGCCGGCTGCGACGTTGACCGGCTTTCCGTCGCCGGCAATGCCGGCCGAGGCGAGCGAGGGGCCCATGAAGTCGTAATAGAGGTCGTTGATCGCAAGCGAATGCGTCCACTTCGCGCCGTACTTCTGCAGCAGCGATGTTGTCAACTGCGGCATGCGCTGGGAGGTTTCGGCGATCGGCGTATCGACATATTCGAGCACCGCGCCGCCGAGATCCTCGATCTCCTTCTTCATGCGGTCCGCCTTTGCAATCGCGATCGCATAGGTGGAGTCGGTGAAGATGATGACGCCGGGCTTGCCGCCGGCATCGGCGAAGGCCCAGTCCGCCGCGGACTTGGATACTTCCATCGCATCGGTGGTCACGTTGGCAAAGACGCCGACTTCGGCAACCGGACCGACGGCCGAGGCGGCATGCCAGGAGACCATCGGAATGCCGGCAGCCTTGGCCGCTTCCATCGCCGGCTTCTGCTCGACGGCGTCGAAGCCATTGATGATGATACCGTCGGGCTTCAGCGCCATGGCCTGGCCGAAGGCTGCTGTCCGCCCGCCGATTGAGCCGGCGCCGTCGAGCACCTTCACCGTCCAGCCGAGTGCGCCGGCCGCTTCCTGCACGCCATTGGCGACGCCGAGGATGCCGCCGTTTTTCATATCGGCCGCGAGAATGACGATGTTCTTTCCGGTGGCGCCCTTGGGGCCGCTTGTCGGGCCATCCCATACGCTCACCTTGGAGGCATATTTCTCGACCACGGCTTTGGCGTCGGCCATGGAATCGGCCATTGCCGGCACGCTGAGCATAACGGCGACGGCTGCGACCGTTGCCTGCAATAAGGTTCTGCGCTTCATGTTCACTCCTCCATTTTGTTTGTTATGAAGTGCCGGCATGCGTCGGCATCCTCATTTGGATGCGGGTGTGATCCTCCTCACAGCACCGCGCTTGCGCTGGGCGTAGCCTGCTATGCCGATGGCGATCAGCAGGGTCACGCCGTTGAACAGCGGTTCGACGAAGAACGAGCCGCCGAATTGCTGAATTCCTGATATGCCGACCGCCAGAATGATGACGCCGATCAGAGTGCCCCAGACGTTCACCCGCCCCGGCTTGATCGTCGTTGAGCCGAGGAAGGCGCCGACCAGCGCCGGCAGCAGATATTCGAGGCCGACGCTTGCCTGGCCGATGCGCAGCTTTGAGGCGAGCAGGACCCCGGTCAAAGCGGCAAGCAGGCCCGAGGTGACGAATGCCCCCATCACGAACTTTCGCACCGGAATGCCATTGAGGGCCGCGGCCTTGGGATTGGCGCCGATGGCGTAGAGATATCGGCCGATCGGCAGATATTCGAGCACGATCCACATGCAGATGGCGATCAGCAGCACATAGAAGCCGGTAATGGGCAGGCCGAACAGCATCGTGCCGTTCAGCGCGTAGAAACCGTCAGGCAGGACGCCGACCACCTGCCGCCCGCCGGTGTGCCAGAGGGCAAGCGCATAGAGAACCGTACCCGTGCCGAGCGTTGCGATAAAGCTGTCGATTTTGGCGACCTCGACGAGCAGACCGTTGATGAAGCCGGTGAGAACGCCGAGCGCAAGGACGATGAGCACGGCGACGGGCCAGGGAAGGCCAGAGACCGTCTGCAGGCTGATGGCGAGAATATGCCAGAGCACTATACCGTAGCCGACCGTCAGGTCGATGCGGCCCGACGCCATCGGGATCATTGCGGCGAGCGACAGCAACGCGATGATCGCCTTGTCGGAGACGATCGAGCGGACGTTCAAAACCGTCGGGAAGGTATCGGGCAGAAGGATCGAAAAGAGCACGATCAGGCCGACGGTCAGGATCACAAGCCCATAGACCGGGATCAGGCGTCCGATCTTCTGTCCGGTGGACAGACCGGCCATTTCGCTCTTGGTCGGCTCCAGCGCGGTGGATTCAATGGATTGCATGGCTATTCTCCCGATGGCTCAAGCAGCTTCCGATGCGGATGCGGCCGTGATGACCGCCTCCGTGGTGAGCGCGCTTCCGGTCAGTTCTTTGACGATTTTTCCGCGCGAGAAAACCAGCGCACGGTGGCAGATATGGGCGATTTCCTCGAAATCCGTCGAGACCACGAGGACGGCAAGACCGGCCGCCAACGCCTGGTTGATCAGGCGATAGATCTCGGCGCGGGCCCCGATGTCGACGCCGGCGGTCGGGTCTTCGGCGATTAGCAGTTTCCGGCCGGTCGCCAGCCAACGTCCGACGACGACCTTCTGCTGGTTGCCGCCGGAGAGCGCCTCCACCGACAGATCCGGATCGTTCGGCCTGAGGCCGACGGACTGGCCGATCGCATGGGCAAGGTCGGCTTCGCCGCGCGGCGAAAGGAAGGAAAAAAGCCCGCGCCCGACGGCGCCGGGATTGATGTAGGTATTTTCCCGAATGGACAGCGACAGCGCGACGGATTCCTCCGTCCGGTCGCGGGCGATCAATCCGATGCCCGACGCCATCGCCCTCAGCGGGCTCGAAAGGTCCGGGGCCTCGTCATGCAGCAGAACCGTACCGCCAAAGGGCTCGCAGCCGAACAGCGCCCGGCCGATCCGCTCCTGACCGGCGCCGCGCAAGCCGGCAAGCCCCAGAAGCTCGCCCTGTCTTATATCGAAGGATATCGGGCTCGTGCCGGCGCAGACGAGATCGCGCACCTTGACAATCGCCTTGCCGGGCTCGATCTCGGCCTTGGAAAACAGGCTGTCGCCGCTGCGGCCGATGATCATCGTCACCAGTTCGTCGGGCGTCGTCTCGCTGACTGGCTTCTGTCCCACCATGCGCCCGTCACGTAAAACGGCGACCCGATCGGCGATGCGGAAAATCTCGTCGAGCCTGTGGGAGACGTATATCATGCCGACGCCGCGTTCCTTCAGAGGGCGGATCGCGTTGAACAGCCGGTCGACTTCATCCGCGGGCAGACTCGCCGTCGGCTCGTCGAGCACCAGAACGTCGGTTTCGACGGCAAGCGCACGGGCAATGGCGACGAGCGATTTCTCCGTGCGCGACAGCGCCGAAACCCGGGTCGTGGGGTCGAAGTCACAGCCGACGAGCTTCAGGGCATCTTTGGCCCGCGCTTGCGTCTTCTTCCAGTCGATCACGCCGCCGCGCATCGAAAAACCTTGAGACAGACCCATATTCTCGCCGACCGTCATCCACTCGATCAGACCGAGGTCCTGATGGATGAAGGCGACCGGTTGCCGCTCGTTCGGCTTCGGCGGGCGATGGTGATAGCTCTGGCCGCGGAAGAGAATGTCGCCGCCATCGGGCTTATAGATACCCGCGAGGGTCTTGATCAGCGTCGATTTGCCGGCTCCGTTTTCGCCGAGCAGCGCAAGGATCTCACCCTCGCGCAGATCGATCGATACGTCACGCAGTGCCTGCGTGCCGCCGAAGCTCTTGGTGATCGATTGGAACTCCAGCAGTCTCTTGGCTTCCACCGTGGCTCCTCCCAAAGCTGCGCTGTTACCCGCCGATATGTTATCGATAACATTGCCGAATGGTCAAGAGGAAAGATGACGGTCGCGATTTTACCGCAAGAGATATTCAGCCGGCCTCAGGTCCATCGAGAAGGCGCATCATCTCGGCTGAGTCCTTCGGCCCGAGACCGGCGGCACAGAGCAGGCGATGAATCTCGACCACGGCTCCCGTCATCGGCAGCGGCGTCTTTGTCTTCAGCGCAAAGGCCTGAAGCGAATCCAGGTCCTTCAGCATGTTGTCGATCCTGCCCGTCGGCGAGAAATCGCGCGCGGCGAACTTCGCCATGAATTCCTGCATGATCCGGCTGTCGGCCCGCCCACCGGCAAGAGCGGCCGGGATGGCGGCCGGATCGACGCCGCCCGCTTCGGCAAGCTTGACCGCTTCCGCGACCGCCTGAAACAGTACCGCGCAAAAGAGCTGATTGATCAGTTTCGTCGTCTGCCCGGCGCCGGATGCACCCATAAGCGTGTAATTGGCGGCAAGATGCCGCATCACCACCCGTGCCCGTTCGAAATCTTCGGGGCTGCCGCCGGCCATGATCGTCAGCTTTCCACCGAGCGCGCCGGGCACGCCGCCGGACAATGGACAATCCACCCATGCCATCCCGGTTTCCCGACGAAGCCGCACGGCCATGTCGGCGGTCTCTGCCGGATCGATCGAGGACATGTCGATCAGCAGCTTATCCGCACTTGCGGCCCCCGCGACACCCTTTTCACCGAAGACGACGGCGCGCACGATATTGGCGTGATTGAGGCTGAGTATGCAGAACGCCGATACAGAGACCGCATCCTCGACGGAACCGGCCGCGTGCGCGCCCTTGGCGACCAACGCCGCGACCTTTTCGGAATCGAGGTCGAAAACCGATACCCTATGTCCGGTCTCGATCAATCGCGTGGCGATTGCCGTTCCCATGATGCCCGCCCCGATGACAGCGACATCTGCCCTGTGGTCATCCTGCATGATAATCTCCTCCCTCGACGGCCATGCCGCTCAATCCCTTGCACGCCAGCGCCACGATATCATCCAACGCATTGTCGATCGCCACCGTTACCACGCTGGATTCACCGGTCGGCGGCTCCAGGGTCTGTAGCTGGCTGTCGAGCAAGGACGCCGGCATGAAATGGCCCTTGCGAGCCTGCATCCGCGCCAATAAGAGGTCGCGGGATCCCTGGAGGAATACAAAGGCCACGTACCCGGCCGCCGCCTGCCTCAATCTGTCCCGGTAGTTTCTCTTCAGCGCCGAACAGGAAATCACCAATCCCCGCGATGCTTTCCGTGCGGCCCTGATTTCCTCGCCGATCCGATTGAGCCAGGGCACGCGATCGTCATCAGTGAGCGGTATGCCCTGCGCCATCTTCTCGACATTTGCCGCGGGATGAAGCTGGTCGCCCTCGACAAATGACATGCCATTTCGAGTGGCGATGCCTTCGCCGACCGAGGATTTGCCGCAGCCGCTGACGCCCATGACGACGATTGCCAAAGGCGGCGCCTTTTGCTCGAAATCCATCATCCCGGCTCTTTCAGAGGCAGGTCGTGATGCCGCCATCGACATAGAGCGTGTGCCCGTTGATGAAGGACGAGCCGCGACCTGCCAGGAAAACGGCGGCACCCACCAGTTCCTCGACATTGCCCCAGCGGCCGGCCGGCGTCCGCTTCTCGAGCCAGGACGAGAATTCCGGATTGTCGACGAGCGCCTGGTTGAGCGGCGTCTTGAAATAGCCCGGCGCAATCGCGTTGATCTGCAGGCCGTACTTGGCCCAGTCGGCGCACATGCCGCGGGTGAGGTTGCGTACCGCACCCTTGGTCGCCGTGTAGGGGGCAATACCGGGACGGGCCAGCTCGCTTTGAACCGAGGCGATGTTGATGATCTTGCCCTGGCCGCGGGCGATCATGGCTTTGGCCGCCGCCTGACCGACGTAAAACACGCTTGAAATATTGGTGGTCAGCAGCTGCTCCCATTTGTCCGCCGGAAAGTCTTCCAGGGGCGTGCGAAACTGCATGCCGGCATTGTTGATCAGGATATCGAGCGGCCCGATATCGGCTTCGATCGCGGCAATACCCTGCGCGGCAGCATCCTTGCTGGTAACGTCGAAGATGGCCGCATGGGCGGACAGGCCTTGAGCCTTGAGACTCTCGACCGCGCGTTTGACGCTTTCGGGCGTCCGGCCGTTGATGACGACCGCTGCGCCATGCTGGGCCAGGCCTTCGGCAAGCGCATAGCCGATCCCCTGGCTCGAGCCGGTGATCAGGGCAAGCCGTCCGGTCAGATCGAACACGTTCTTCATGCAATAACTCCTCCGGTGTCGCTGCGAATGACGGCTTATACCGCTACTCGCGGTGAAACTCACTTGACATCGCTTGTCCGGATTATATGTTATCGATAACATAATCAACTGTCAAAATGCGGGACGGAGACGGAATGCCTGAGGTAGAGATCTTGATGACCGGAGCCTATCCGGAATGGGATATGGTCGACCTGGAGGCGAAGTATCGCGTTCACCGCCTGTGGGAAGCGGCAGACCGGCAGGAGCTGATCGCAAGCGTCGGCAAGGATATTCGCGCCATCGCAACCCGCGGCGAACTCGGCGCCTCCGCCGATCTGATGAAGCAACTGCCGAAACTGGAAATCATCTCCTGTTACGGCGTGGGCACCGACGCGATCGATCTCGCCTATGCCCGTGCCAACGGCATTCGCGTCACCAATACGCCCGATGTGCTGACCGAGGATGTCGCCGATATTGCCATCGGACTGCTGCTCGCCACGGCGCGGCAGATCCCGCAGGCCGACGTTTTCGTGCGATCCGGCCAGTGGGGTAACATCCCCATGCCGCTGGTGACGCGTGTCTCGGGCAAGAAGGTGGGGATCGTCGGCATGGGGCGGATCGGCAAGGCAATCGCCAGAAGGATTGCCGCTTTCGGCTGCGACATCTCCTATTTCGCCCGCCATGAGGACAAGGATGCCGCGTACACTTACGAGCCGGACCTTATCGTGCTGGCCGACTGGGCGGATTTTCTGATCGTCATCGTCCCTGGCGGGGGAGCGACGATGAAAATCATCAACGCGCCGGTGCTTCAAGCGCTCGGCCCGAACGGCATCCTGATCAATGTCTCGCGCGGCACGACCGTCGACGAAGAGGCCCTGATCACAGCCCTTCAGAACCGCGCCATCCGGGCTGCGGGCCTCGATGTCTTCCTGAACGAACCCAGGATCGATGCACGCTTCCTGACGCTCCCAAACGCCGTGTTGCAGCCTCACCATGGCTCCGGCACCATCGAGACCCGCAAGGCCATGGGCCAGCTGGTCCGAGACAATCTCGCCGCGCATTTTGCCGGTCGCGCGCTTCCAACCCCGGTCGTGTGAGGGTTCCGATATGAAAGCCATCGTCATCCACGCCGCCAAGGATCTTAGGATCGAAGAGCGCGAGCCGGAGGTTGCGGCAGAGGGGCAGGTGGAGATATCAATCGAAGCCGGCGGCATTTGCGGTTCCGACTTGCATTATTACAATCACGGTGGTTTCGGCACCGTTCGCCTGCGCGAACCGATGATCCTCGGGCATGAGATCGCCGGCACGGTGAAGGCGCTGGGCGCCGGCGTCGCCGACTTGGCCGTCGGGGATCGCGTCGCGATTTCCCCGAGCCGGCCCTGTAACCATTGCCAATATTGCCTGAAGGGGCAGCAGAACCACTGCCTCAACATGCGGTTTTACGGCAGCGCCATGCCGATGCCGCATGTTCAGGGTGGCTTTCGCCAGCGGCTGGTGGCGGAGCGTTGGCAGTGCCACAAGGTCGCCGATGGCATTTCCATTCACGAGGCCGCCTTCGCCGAACCCTTTGCCGTGACCCTGCATGCAGCAAACCGCGCCGGATCGCTGCTCGGAAAACGGGTGCTCGTCACCGGTTGCGGTCCAATTGGTATGCTGGCGATCGTGGCGGCGCGCGTTCTCGGCGCCCGTGAAATCGTCGCCACCGATGTGACCGACAGCGTTCTGGCGATCGCCCGCACCAGCGGCGCCGATCGCACGATCAATGTAGCGACTGATGCCGCCGACCTTGCGGCCTATGGCGCCGACAAGGGATATTTCGACGTCATGTTCGAAGCGTCGGGCAATGAACGGGCGGTGCGCGCCGGCCTGGAAGTGCTGAGGCCCCGCGCCGTTCTCGTGCAGCTCGGCCTCGGCGGTGATGTCTCCATCCCGCAGAACATGATCGTTGCCAAAGAAATCGAGATGCGCGGCACTTTCCGCTTCCACGAGGAGTTTGGGCTCGCCGTCGAACTGATCAACGCGCGGCGCGTCGATCTGAAGCCGCTGTTGACGCGGGTTTTTGCCATCGACGAGGCGGTCGCCGCCTTCGAATTGGCCAGCGACCGCAACAAGTCGATGAAGGTGCAGATCGCCTTCTGATGGCGTCGCCCCGCTATGGGGCGCTGCCGCGATCCGTGCTTTCGCGCAGGACGACCCTGTAGCCCGTCAAGGTGATCTCGTCGCCAGTCGTCTCGCCGCTGCTCTGCATGGCATCGAGCAGGCGGGCGGCGGCCTGGCGGCCGATGCCGTAACAGTCGACATTGATGGTGGTGATGCTCGGATGACAGACCGACGAAATCTCGTAGTCGCCGAAGCCGGCAATGGCGATATCCCCCGGCACATTCATCCCCCTGCGCTTGCATTCCATGATCGCACCGAAGGCCGAAAGGTCGGAGACGCAGAGCACCACTTCCGTGTCCGGCCAGCGCTCCAGCAGGCTGACGATCGCTTGGCCGCCCTGTTCCATGGTGATCGGGGGTACGCCGAAGGAAATCGCCCGGCCCGGACCCAGACCCAGTTCGTCGACGGTCTTCAGGAACCCGCTGCGCCGCTGGCTGCCGCGCGTATCGCGCGCCGTCGTTCCGCCGATATAGCCGAACTTCCGATAGCCCTGGCTCGCAAGCGTGCGCACCAGCAGCGACATCGCCTCGCTGTTGGAAAAGCCGACGACATGATTGATCGGTTCTTCGGGAAGCTCCCAGGTTTCAACCACCGGAATATCGGCCTTTGCCAGCATCCGCCGGGCCCGGTCGGTATGCGAACCACCCGTCAGGATAATGCCTTCGGGACGTCGGCGCAGCATCGCCTCGATCAGCTTTTCTTCCTTCTCAGCAGAATAGTCGGTATAGCCGAGAAGAAGCTGAAGGCCGGTATTCTCGAGCGCATCGGTGATCCCGCGCGCCGTGTCGGAGAAATTCGAATTGTTGATGGAAGGGACCAGCGCCGCGATGAAGCCGCTCCGCCGCGACGAAAGACTGCCGGCCGATAGATCCAGCACGTAACCCAGCGCGTCGACGGCTTCCATGATGCGCTTTCGGGTTTCTTCAGAAACGCTCGCATCCTGACGAAAGGCGCGTGAAACGGTCATAGCCGACACGCCGACATACTTGGCGACTTCCGCCATCGTCAGCTTTTGGGCGTCTCCTCCCTTGAGACGCTTGACCTTTGGCTCATCGTCGTTTTTCACTGCTCTCCGCTTTCAAACAACGTCCGAATTGGATAGTTCAGCACACGATAAAGTTATCGCTATCATCGCACAATCAATTTTATCGAAGAAGTAGGCGGCTCCACAGGCGCAAAAGCTTGGTTTTGACCGGATTTCCCAAGTTGCCGGCGCATGGGCGGCTATACTATGCCCCGAAATCCAGGCAAGATGATATCGATAACAATCTTGAGGAGGAAAACGCATGTTCGGGGAAATCGAAGGTACCTGGTTCGAGGTCCTCGACCCGCGCTTTGAAAGCTGCTTCGTCGGCCATGCTCGGGTTGAACGTCTCTGGACGGGCGGCCGCTGGCTGGAGGGACCGGCGTGGTTTGCCGCCGGGCGCTACCTGCTCTTCTCGGA
The DNA here is from genome assembly GCF_017352135.1 of Rhizobium lentis. Taxonomy (NCBI): domain Bacteria; kingdom Pseudomonadati; phylum Pseudomonadota; class Alphaproteobacteria; order Hyphomicrobiales; family Rhizobiaceae; genus Rhizobium; species Rhizobium lentis. Next base: position 218,481 of record NZ_CP071457.1, on the reverse strand, counting down.
TATCCCGAACAACCGCATGATGCGCTACGACGATACCAGCGGACATACCTCCGTCTTCCGCTCGCCCAGCAACAATTCGAACGGCAACACCGTCGATAATCAGGGCCGGCTGATCACCTGCGAACACCTGACACGGCGTGTCACCCGGACGGAGTTTAACGGCAAGGTCAACGTCCTGGCCGATCGGATCGTGGGCAGCCGGCTCAATTCTCCGAACGATGTGACCGTCAAATCCGACGGCACCATCTGGTTCACCGATCCGAGCTACGGCATCCTCCACGACTATGAGGGCGACTATGGCGAAGAGGAAATCGGCGGATGCCATGTCTACCGCCATGATCCGGCAACAGGGTCGACCGATCAGATGACGTCGGATTTCATCAAGCCGAACGGTCTGGCTTTCTCGCCCGACGAGTCGGTCCTCTACGTCGCCGACACCGGTGCATCGCACTTGCCGGATGGCCCACGTCATATCCGAAAGCTTGCGGTATCAGGCGACGGGACGTTGAGCGATCTTGGCGTTTTCGCAGAATGTACCGCCGGCATGTTCGATGGGTTTCGCGTGGACCGGAAGGGCAGGATCTGGACAAGTGCGGCCGACGGCGTGCACGCCTATGATCCGGATGGCACGCTGCTGGGCAAGATCCATATTCCCGAGATCGTCTCCAACGTGACTTTCGGCGGAGAGAAATTGAACCGTCTCTTTATCACCGGGACTACGTCGCTCTACGCCGTTTATCTCACGGCCAATGGGTCGAGGCCCGGGTAAACTCATGCAGGCGCGGCCGCGCTTCTAAGCGGCCTCGCTTTCGGTGCTTCTCCGCTCATCGTTGGCTGAGACCGTCGGCCAGCCTGATGAGGCCGAGGAAATCCGATCTGTAGCCGAAGGGATCCGCTCCCCGCGATGCCGTGGCGAGATCTGCGACCGCCTGATAGGAATAGGTGTCGAGGGCGGGGACGCGGCTCAGTTTTTGCCCGAAGGCGGCAACCGCCACCGAGAAGCGGACATCCTGCGGCGCGGCATCGACGCTGGCGACTGCATTGCCGTCGCCGACCGGCGTGGTGATGAGGGCGCTCTTATCCTCGCCCGGCCGCTTGTAGCGCATCTTGACGAAGGCGATCTCACCTTGGTGCGAATTGCCAGACGTCGTGGTCGGCGCCCTCCCTGCCGCGCCGTAACGCAGATCGTCGTTCATCACCGCTGGGCTTCCCTTGGGCGTTATCTCGTAGATTGCCGTGACGCTGTGGCCGGAGCCAATATCGCCGGCGTCGACACGGTCATTGTTGAAATCCTCGCGTTTAAGGGCGCGGGTCTCGTAGCCGATCAGCCGGTATTCGGCGATCCGTTCCGGGTTGAACTCGACCTGGAACTTGACGTCCTTGGCGATCGGAAACAGCGTCGAACCCGCTTCTTCGACCAGCGTCTTCTGCGCCTCCGCCAGGGTGTCGATATAGGCAGCACTGCCATTGCCGTTCTGCGCCAGCGTCTGCATCAGGGAATCATTGAGATTGCCCCGTCCGAAGCCGAGAACGGTCAGAAAGATGCCGTCCTTGCGTTTCTCTTCGATGATCCGCTTCAAGTCCTCGTCGCTGGACGGACCGACATTGAAGTCGCCATCCGTCGCCAGCATCACCCGGTTGACGCCGTCCTTGACGAAGGCCCGGTTGGCAAGGTCATAGGCCGCCTGGATACCCTCGGCACCGCCGGTCGAGCCGCCCGGCTCCAACCTGTCGATTGCCGAGAGGATCTTCGATCTCTCCGCCACCCGCGTCGGTTCCAGCACCGTGCCGGCATTGCCCGCATAGGTGACGATCGAGACGGTATCGTCGGGTTTCAGCCTGTTGACCAGCAGCCGGAAGGCGCTCTTCAGAAGCGGCAGCTTGTCCGGCTCGTCCATCGAACCCGAGACGTCGATCAGGAAGACCAGATTGGCACGCGGCGCGGTCGCCGGCGCGATGTCATAGCCCTTGATCGCCACATGCATCAGTTCCGTGTCGTGATTCCACGGGGTCGGCATGACAGTCACCGTCGCCTTGAACGGCTGCTCGGCATTGTCAGGACCCGGCCAGTCATAGGGGAAATAATTGATCATCTCCTCGACGCGAACCGATTGCGGGTCGGGCATCGCGCCGCCGGTCAGCGACCGGCGGACGAAAGAATAGGAGGCGCTGTCGACATCGGCGGAGAAGGTCGAGACCGGATCGGTCGCCACGCTCTTGACCGGATTTGCCGCGGCATTGGCAAAGCGCTCGCGATCAGGATCGAGCTGAATCTGCGCATGCCCATCTGCTGGCGGAACAGGCGAGGGGGCGACAGCCATCGGTTCGACCAACAGCTGCCCTTGAGCCACCATACCGGGAGCGGTCGGTGCAGCGCGTTTGGCCCCTCTGTCGGACCCGTCCGATTTGTTCAGGAGAGCGGATATCTCATCGGAGCTGAAATCCGATAAAAGCGACTCAGCCGACCGCGCCGGCGCACGCTGCTCGTTGTCCTGCAACACCTGCGCGCTATCGGCAGCAGGTTTCTCGACAGGCTCGCTTATTTCTGGCCTTGTCTGCGGAACTGGAGGCGCGACTGTAACCGGTCCACCCGCCTGGGGCACCGGTTCGGCGATTGGTTTCGGCGCGTCGTTTTTCGAACGGCTGGCCGCAATCTCCTCCTGACCGACGGTCGGCTTTCCGTTGCGGGCCAGCTCGAACGTCAGATAACTGGCGGCGGGGACGACAAGCAGCGTCGCAAGGGCTGAACCGGCGAGGAATTTCTTGTTCATGGCAGGGCTCCATATCCAGTTGATGATGGAGCTTGGACGCCAGCCTTTCGCATTTCCTTGGGGCGCTGTTGTATTATTTCCTGCGGCGTCGAAGGCCTGCATCGCCGCGGCAAGCGCGCGCGCACGTGCCTCCGGATCGGGTGCCGGCGGTGTCAGGCGGGAGAGCTTTTCGAGTTCCTTGTCCACGGTCATACCTCTTCCTTGCCGAGCATGGCCTTCAGCCTCTTGCGCGCCTCATGGACTTGCCAGGACACGGTCGTCTCCGCGCAGCCCATGACTTCGGCGGCGGCGGAATGGCTGAGGCCTTCGCCATAGACGAGCAGCACGGCGTCGCATTGCCTTTCCGGCAAGGCGCGCACGGCCGCCCACAATTCGCTGGACAGCTCGTCGTCCTGTCCGGCCGGCGCATCCGGCTGCGGTTCGGCGGCGTAATCGCGGAATGTCTGTTCCTCTCGCGCCAGCTTGCGCCGATGGTCACGGGCGGCGTTGAGCGTTAGCGTGTAGAGCCACGTCCTGAAGCGGCTGGCGCCACGAAAGTTGCGGATCGCCGCGCCGAGCTTGACGCAGACCTCCTGGGCAATGTCGTCCGCGTCGGTGGAACTGCCCGACCATCGCCATGCCGTCGCATGGACGAAATCATAGTGGCGCGAGATCAGTTGCCCGAAGGCCTCCCGATCGCCGCGCTGCGCCCGTTCAATGAGCTCCGCATCCAATGCGCACCTACCCCCAACTTTTAAGCAAGATGCTATTTCGGGATTGAGACGTTTCTCCGATGACATTCCTTGGGTTGGAAGCGAAAAAATATTTCGCTTTTCCAAGACCGCCAATTTCTCCGACGCAGCTCAAAAATAATGAAGTATCGCGACATCCACGAGTCGCGGCCAGACAGATTGCCTTCGTTCGGGAAGCGCATGATAGGCATAGCGTCGGCCAAGGGCATGGATCTGCATGTCCCAAATCGAAAGGACTTTCCATGTCCGCTCCATCGCCTGCCCCTACCGAAAAAGGCATCCTGCAGTTTCTCGAGATTTGCGATAGTTTCTATCCCGCCGACGCCGTCGGAGCCTCGGTCGAACAGCAACGGAACTGGTACGACGCGCTTTGTGCGCGGTTCGACCGCCCGATGCCTCCTGATATGATCTTTGCGGATGGCATGGTCCAGCGCATCCCGATCCGGCGCTACCGTCCGCGGAAAATCAACACGCGCACCGTTCTTCTTTATCTTCATGGCGGTGGCTTCGTTGTCGGGTCGCTCGAAAGCCATCATGCCATCTGCGCCGAGATCGCCGATTCTGCCGGTGCGGAATTGGTTTCGGTCGATTATCGGCTGGCCCCGGAATATCGCTGGCCGGCGCAGACGGATGACGGCTTCGCGGTGTTGAAGCATCTGCTTTCCGCCAACAACAAGGTCGTAGTGATCGGCGACAGCGCCGGCGGCAATCTTGCGGCGGGCCTTGCATTGCGCGCACGCGACGAAGGCCTGCCCGGCGTCGTCGGCCAGGTTCTGATCTACCCGGCGCTCGGCGGAGACCTGGCCGCAGGCTCCTATGTCGAAATGGCCGCGGCCCCTGGCCTGACGACGGCCGATGTCGCCTATTACCGCGAGATGCTGCAGGCACCGGCAGGCGCCGAGATCGCCGAGCCGCTGAATGCGTCGTCGCTAGCCGGACTGCCGCCCACCTACATCACCGTCGCGCACTTCGATCCTTTGAGAGACGACGGCCGCCAGTATGCGGCCCGGCTCGCAGCGGAGGGTGTCGAGGTCTCGTTTCGGGAGGAGCCGCAGATGGTGCATGCCTGGCTGCGCGCCCGTCACATGAGTGAAGGCGCGCGCGACGGCTTTCACGCCGTCTGCGAGGCGGTTCGGCATTTCGCGGCACCCTGACGATCACATCAGGTCGCGCGCGATCCGCTTTTCGGCAAAGATCTTTTCGAAGATCTGCACATCATCCTCGAATGCGGTGACGACGGCGCTGACGACCCAATCGGTTTCGGTGCACGCCATCCGCGCGGTCGCTACGGTGCGCACGAACCAGCCGGGTCTGTGCATGTCGCAGGTCCAGGTCGACGTGCCGGTCATCGACAGCGGATCATCCGGCGAAATCGACCAGACTTCTTCGCGCAATTGCCGTGTCGACAGGCCGGTCTCGGGATGTTCGTAAAGTCCTGTATCCTCGTGGATGCGGTAGTCCGTTCGGTTTTCTGAAAGATCACGGACGACCTGCCGCTTCGTCGCGGCGCCCACGTGCTCGATATATTGAGGCAGCGGATCGGGATTGGCCGGTTCCTTGATGTCGATCCTGCTGTGTTCACCGAGCAAGGGCAGCCCCAGGCCAAGCGAGGCGATATCGACCTCGAGCCCTTGGTCATCAGGCGGCGGCAGGATCACCGGCCAATAGGCGGTCGAAAGCGAAAGGCGGATGCGATGGCCCTTGCGGAAGCGATAACCGCAGCCATCGAGCACGAGCCGGATCGATACCTTCTCGCCCGGCGAGAGCGGCTTGGGGTCGGCATTGCCGTCGCGATGGGTGAGATTGACGACGCCGAAGGCGACGCGCATCGCCGTTCCGTCCGGGTGAACGTCAACCAGCCGGGCGCAGAGATTGCCGCCTGTCGCGCGGGCGCGCAGCGCGAGTGTCAATACCGGCCGGCCGAGGCAATCGCAGTCCCCGGCAAGCGGCATCGTCTCGAAGACCAGTGAGCCGGCATCGTCCCCACGCTGATCGCCCGCCATTTCGGCGTCGGGCTTCAGCGTGAAATATTCTCCCGATGCCGTGCCGGTGTCGAGGGGAGAATGGAGATAGACGGCATGCTCGGGCGCATGCGGGATCGGCATGCCTTCCGTCAGCTTGCCGAATTGCTCGACATAGAAGCATTGCATCCGCGGCGGCGACCAGGCGTCCTTGCCGATCCAGAAACCGGGATCGCTGTCGCGGCGGGGGGCGGGGCGGATGGCATCGAGGATATAGGCGCGGACCTGTGGCAGGTCGTTGCTTCCATTGTCCTCGCCGCGCAGCCATTTGTTCCACCAGGCGATCGCCTCGCCATGGAAATCCGCCCGCGGCTTCGGCCAGGCGAAATGCGGATATTTGTGGACCCACGGGCCGATCAGCGCTTTTGCTTTTTCCCCGAGACCTTCGACCGCCATCAGAGGCGTATTGCGATAACCATCCGCCCAGCCGGCGATGACGAGCGCCGGGATCTCCACGTTCGAAAAATCCTCGGAGATCGAGCCGTGGCGCCAGAAATCGTCGCGCCGCTGATGGGCGAGCCACGCCTCCATGAAAAAGGGTTCGCCTGCCAGGCGTTCCAGCCACATCTCCTTCCAGCGCTCGCCGGCCAGGGCCGGATCGGGCGGGCGCGACTGGTATCCAAGCATCGTCGCTGCCCAGGAGAGCTGGGCGGAGAGATGGCAGCCATTCTTGTAGTGAATATCGTCATTATACCGGTCGACGGTCGAGGCGATGGAGATGACGGCCTTCAGCGCCGGCGGGCGCAATGCTGCGACCTGGAGACTGTTGAAGCCGCCCCATGAAATGCCCATCATACCAACCGAGCCGTTCGACCACGGCTGTGCGGCGATCCAGGCGATCAGCTCGCAGGCATCGGCAAGCTCGCGCTCGGTATATTCGCCATCGATGACGCCGTCGGACTCGCCGGACCCGCGGATATCAACGCGCACGCCGGCAATGCCCGCGGCTGCGAAGACCGGATAGGTGGACTCATCCCTGGGACTCGTTCCATCCCGCTTGCGATAGGGCAGAAATTCGAAGACGGCGGGAACTGGATCCTGCTCCGTACCGTCAGGCATCCAGATGCGCGCGGCCAGCCGTGTCCCGTCCTTCAGCGTGATCCATTCGTTCTCGATGGTGGTGAAACCGCGCGAAACCATGCTCTTCCTCTCAGTGTCCGGCGCTTTCCATGCGTCGCGTGGCGAGCACGCGTTCCAGCCAGCCGATTTCCATCTCCGGCACCGATTTCAACAACAGGTCGGTATAATCGTCGAAGGGCGGCGACAGCGCCGTCGATTTCGGGCCGAAGCGCACCAGCTTGCCGCGATGCATCACCGCGACGCTATCGGCAATCGCCCGGACGATCGCGATGTCGTGGGTAATGAAGACGTAGGAAAGCTGCTCTTCCTCCTGCAGGCGCAGGAGGAGCTTGAGAATGCCCTCTGCCACCAGCGGATCGAGGGCCGAGGTCGGTTCGTCGCAGAGGATGAGTTCCGGCTTGGCGGCAAGGGCTCTTGCAATCGCCACGCGCTGCTTCTGGCCACCTGAGAGTTCGGCCGGGTAACGATCGATAAAGCCGTTGCCCATTTCGATCTGGTCGAGCAATTCCTTCACCCGGGCGGTCTTCTCGCGGCCTCTCAGGCCATAATAGAAGGTCAGCGGGCGGCCGATGATATCGCGGACAGTCTGGCGCGGATTCATCGCCGTATCTGCCATCTGATAGATCAGCTGGATGCGTCTGAGGTCGTCGTTCGGCCGGCTCTTGAGGCCGGGCATCAGCGGCCTGCCGTCGAAGACGATCCGGCCGCTGCTCGGTGGCAGCAGGCCGGTGATGACGCGCGCCAGCGTCGACTTGCCCGAGCCGGATTCGCCGACGACGGCGAGCGTCTGCCCCCGCGGCACATGCAGCGAGACATCGTGCAGCACCTTGAAGCCGTTGGAATATTCGGCGCTGACATTCTCGACCTTGAGAAGTGCCGTGGACTGATCGGCAGCTTCCTCGCGGTAGGCCTGCCTGACATTGACGAGGGCGCGCGTATAGTCTTCCCGCGGCGCCTCGATGATCTGCCGGACGCTGCCATATTCGACCTGTTTGCCGTGGCGCAGAACCATGATGTCGTCCGAGATCTGGGCGACGACGGCGAGGTCGTGGGTGATATAGAGGGCGGCGGTGTGCGTTTCCTCGATCGCATGCTTGATTGCCGCCAGCACGTCAATCTGCGTGGTGACGTCGAGCGCCGTCGTCGGCTCGTCGAAGACGATCAGTTCGGGGTTGGAGCAGAGCGCCATCGCCGTCATCGCCCGCTGCAACTGACCGCCGGAGACCTGATGGGCGAAGCGCTCGCCGAAGGTTTCCGGATTGGGCAGGCCGAGCACGCGGAACAGATAAAACGCTCGCTTGAGCGCCTGGTCCTTGCTCATCAGACCATGCTTGACCGACGCCTCGATCACCTGGTCGCCTAGCCTGTGCGCCGGATTGAAGGCGGCGGCCGCCGATTGCGCGACATAGCAGACCCGCGCGCCGCGGATTTTCCGGATGCCGCTCTTGCCGAGCGCCAGGATATCGGCGCCGTCGAGCCGCACCTCGCCGCCGGTGATTTCGGCTCCGCCCCGGCCATAGGCCAGTGCGGAGAGGCCGATCGTCGACTTGCCGGCGCCCGATTCCCCGATCAGGCCGAGGACCTTGCCTTTCTGGAGATCGAACGAAACTCCGTCGACGATCGTCACGCGCTTGGGCGGTTCGCCCGGCGGATAGCTGGTAGCTTCGATTTTCAGATTGCGGACGGAAAGAAGCTCAGGCATCGCCGCGCCCTCCCTTGAGGCTGGATGTGCGTTTCAGGAGCCAATCGACGACGAGATTGACGCAGACGGCGAGCACGGCGATCGCCGTGCCGGGCACCAGCGCGGCCGAGATGCCGAAGATGATGCCGTCCTTGTTGTCCTTGACCATGCCACCCCAATCGGCCGCCGGCGGCTGAATGCCGAGGCCGAGGAAGGACAGGGTGGAGAGGAACAGGATCGAGAAGGCGAAGCGCAGCCCGAATTCGGCAAGCAGCGGCGACAGCGTGTTCGGCAGAATTTCGCGGAAGATGATCCAGAGCTTGCCTTCTCCGCGCAGCTTCGCCGCCTCCACGAATTCCATCACCGCGACATCGAGCGCCACGGCACGGCCGAGACGATAGACGCGGGTGGAATCCAGGATCGCCATCACGAGGATGAGGACGATCATGTTTTGCGGCAGAACAGCGAGCACCACGAGCGCGAAGATCAGCGTCGGGATCGACATCATCAGATCGTTGAAGCGCGAAAACACCGTGTCGACAATGCCGCGCGACACCGCTGCGGTGAAGCTCAGGATGACGCCGAGCGAAAAGGAGATGATGGTGGCGGCGGAGGCAACCATCAGCGTCGTGCGCGCGCCGTAGATCAGGCGCGAGAGGATATCGCGGCCGAGATTGTCGAGGCCGAAGACGTAATTAGCGTCGGCAGGCGCCCAAACGTCGCCGACGACCTGGGTTTCGCCATAGGGGGCGATCCAGGGCGCAAAGAGAGCGAAGATGAAGGCGATGGCGATGCCGATCATGCCGATCCAGGCGGTGATGGGGATGTCTCTCAATCTCATCTCGGATGCCTCAGGCGGGGATTGGCGATGATCGCGAGGATATCGGCCGTCATGTTGAGGAAGATATAAACGGCCGCGAAGATCAGGCCGCACGCCTGCACGACAGGCATATCGCGAACCGTCACCGCATCGACCATATATTGCCCCATGCCGGGATAGACGAAGACGACCTCGACGACAACGACGCCGACAACGAGATAGGCGAGGTTCAATGCGACGACATTGATGATCGGCGCCAGCGCATTGGGAGCGGCATGCTTGACGATCGAACGGAAGGCGCTGAGGCCCTTCAGCTCCGCGGTCTCCATATAGGCCGACGACATGACGGAGAGGATCGCCGCCCGAGTCATGCGCATCATGTGGGCGAGCACGACGAGCACCAAGGTCGCCGTCGGCAGCGCGATCGCCTTCAATCGCTCGACGAAACCCATGCTGTCATAGACGGTCGCCGGGAAGGTCGCCATGCCGAACTTGACGGCGAAGAAGAGGATCAAGAGGTAGCCGATGAAGAATTCCGGCAGCGAGATCGCCGCCAGCGAGATCACGTTGATGATCTTATCCGGCATGCGGTTGCGAAAATGTACCGACAGCATGCCGAGCCCGATGGCGAGCGGAACCGATATCACCGCTGCAAAACCGGCCAGGAAGAGCGAATTGCCGAGACGCTTGCCGATCTGTTCGCTGACCGAATTCTTGCTGGCCCAGGAGGTGCCGAAGTCACCCTGGACGGCGTTGCCGAGCCACTCGACATACCGCGTCGTGACCGGGCGATCGAGCCCCAAGTCCTGGCGGATATTGGCAACCGCCTGCGGCGTCGCCGACTGGCCGAGATAGGTTGTGGCGAAATCGCCGGGTAGGGCTTCCAGGCCGCCGAAGATCAGGACAGAGACCGCGATAAGCAGGACGAGACTGAGCACGAAGCGCTCGAGGATGAGGGCCAGCAGCGGAAAACGCTGCCGGAACCCGAGCCCGGGCAAGATGCTGGGGGCAGGATTGGTCATGGCGAGGACCTCGCGCTAAAACGGCGGGAGGACCGCGGGTTGCATCCCACGGTCCAGGCTAAGTTGGAGATCGGAGGGGCAGGTGCCCCTTTGCCATCAGGCGTCCAACCAGACGCGCGTTGCGACATAGCCGTTCGACATGTCGTTGCCGATATCGTGGACATAACCCTTCACCTGCTTGGTGGAGGCGTTCACGAAGTCGTTGAACATCGGAAGGATCACGCCGCCCTCGTCGCGCACCATCATCGCCATGGTGCGGTACAGCTCCTTACGCTTGGCTTCGTCGAGTTCGGAGCGGGCCTGCAGCAAGAGCTTGTCGAAGTCAGGACGCTTGAACTTGGTGTCATTCCAGTCCGCCGTGGAGAGGTAGGCGGTGGAATACATCTGGTCCTGCGTCGGACGGCCGCCCCAGTAGGAGGTCGAGAAGGGCTGAACGTTCCAGACATTGGTCCAGTAGCCGTCGCCCGGCTCGCGCTTGACCTCGATCTCGATGCCGGCCTTCTTGCAGCTTTCCTGATAGAGGACGGCCGCATCGACGGCGCCGGGAAAGGCGACTTCCGAGGTGCGCAGAAGGACCGAGCCGCTATGGCCTGACTTCTTGTAGTGGAAGGCAGCCTTGTCGGGATCGTAGGTGCGCTGCTCGATGCCTTCGGGGAAGAGCGCATAGGTGGCGTTGATCGGGAAGTCGTTACCGACCTTGCCGTAGCCGCCGAGGATCTTCTGCACCATGGTCTCGCGGTCCATGGCGTATTTGAGCGCCAGGCGCAGATCGTTGTTGTCGAACGGCGCCTTGTCGCAATGCATGATGAAGACATAGTGGCCGCGGCCGGCGGTCGACAGGATTTCGACATTCGGCGCGCGTTTCAAGAGGTTGACCGTCTTCGGATCGACGCGGTTGATATAGTGCACCTGGCCGGACGAAAGCGCGGCGATGCGGGCGGTTGCATCGTTCATGCCGATGATCTCGATCGAATCGACATAACCCCGGTCGGTGCGCCAGTCGTCCTTGTTCTTTTCGAAGGTGGCGCGAACGCCCGCCTCGAAGCTCACGAGCTTGTAAGGACCAGTGCCGATCGAGGCCAGCGGATCGTCAACGCCGCCATTCGGCTGGATGACCAGATGGTAGTCCGACAGTAGCAGCGGCATGTCGGCATTGCCTTCGCTCAGCGTCAGGACGAGGTTGCCGCCGTCAGCCTTGATCTCCTTGATCGACCCGAGCACGCCGAGCGCGCCGGATTCCGACTTTGCGTCGGTGTGGCGTTTCAGCGTCGCGACGACGTCGTCGATCGTCAGTTCCTTGCCATCGTGGAACTTGACACCCTTGCGGATCTTGAAGGTCCAGGTGACGGCGTCCTTCGACGGCTCCCAGGATTCGGCGAGCGCCGGCACGGCCGCCCCCGTCAGCGGGTCGGATTCGACCAGCATGTCGCCCCAGCAGCGGCCGACGCAGAACATGAACTGCGACAGGAATTTCGCCGGGTCCTTGGAATCGGTTGCAGCACCGCCTTCGAGGCCGAGCTTCAGATGACCGCCGCGCTTCGGTTCAGCGGCTTCAGCACTTTCGGTGAAGAGCTTGTCGGCGACGGCAAGTGTGATGCCCGCCGCCATGGCGCGTCCCATGAATTCACGGCGGCTGAGCCCGCCGGCAGTGACGCGGCTTGCAAGATATTTCGTGTAGTCGTTCATTCCCCAGTTCCTTCTTTGTGGTGCGTTGACAGAACTTCCGGGCAGGATCGAAGGCGGTTTCCTCTCCACCTCCGGTGCCCGCATCATGCGGGAAAACATTGCGGTTGCTGCCGCCTGTTATTGTCCTTTCCAAATGGGGCTTCGCTTCTCCGCGAAAGCCCGCGCGCCTTCCAATTGGTCTTCGCTCGAATAGAGCCTGTCGACGGTCGCGAACTGCCGTTTGGTGATCTTGTTCATAGCAGTCTGGAACGTCGACCCCTCCGCTTCGCGCACGATTTCCTTGATCGCCGCATAGACGAGCGGCGGCCCGCTTTCGAGCAGGCGGGCAAGCTCCCAGGCTCTCGCCATCACTCGCTCGGCCGGCAGGACCTCATTGACGAAACCCCAGCGATGAGCTTCATGGACATCGAGCCAGCGACCGGTCAAAAGCATGTCCATGGCAATATGGTAGGGGATGCGCTTCGGTAGCTTGATCGAGGCTGCATCGGCCACCGTGCCCGAGCGGATTTCCGGCAGGGCGAAGGTCGCATGTTCGGCGGCGAGGATCAGGTCTGTTGAGAGTGCAATCTCCAGTCCGCCGCCGCAACAGATGCCGTTGACGGCACAGATGACAGGCTTGTTGAGGTCACGCAATTCCTGCAGCCCGCCGAAGCCGCCCACACCGTAATCGCCGTCGACCGCATCCCCTGATACCGCCGCCTTCAGATCCCATCCGGCGCAGAAAAACTTCTCGCCCGCACCCGTGACGATGGCGACGCGCACGTCAGGGTCGTCGCGGAAATCCCGGAAGATCAATCCCATGGCGCGGCTGGTCGCAAGGTCGATGGCGTTCGCCTTCGGCCGGTCGATGACGACTTCCAATATACCGCCGTCACGTCGTGTACGAATGTGGTCGCTCAAACCTGTGCTACCTCCTTCGCCGTATCAGAGCATCGACTGCAACAACACCGCGCCCTTCGGGAAGAACCATCAAGGGATTAAGGTCCAGTTCCTCCAGGCGCACCGCATTCTGTACGACATATTCTGCCGTAGCTGCGACAGCGTCGATGGTAGCTCCAAGATCGCCGCGCGGCCGGCCACGATAGCCATGAATGAGCTTTGCGATTTTCAGGCGGGAAATCGCCGCGCGAATATCGGCTTTCGTCGCCGGAAGCGGCAGTATGACGGAATCTTCGAGCAATTCCACGAAGATTCCGCCCGCTCCCAACGTCAGCGACAATCCGAAGACGGGATCGCGACTGGCGCCTACGATGAGCTCCGCGACCGGCGGATCGATCATCTTCTCGATGAGATAACCGCCATTCGCGACCATAGCCGCCGCCGCAGTCGACACCGCCTCCGGGTCCCTGAGGTCGAGCACGACAGCCCCGGCCTCGGTCTTATGGGCGATGCCGAGCCCCTTCAGCACGACAGGAAAACCGAGCCGCTCGGCCTGCTCGGCGGCTTCATGAGGAGAAAAAGCCTGCAGCCCCCGGGGAACAGGGAGGCCGCAGGCGGCAAGCTCGAGCTTCGCGTCGGCTTCCGACAGCGTATCGAGCTCGCCATCAACGGGGACGACGTTGAGCAGCGGCAGGGGTGCCGGATCATTCCAGGCCTCGCCGATCCCAGCGGCGACTTCCGCCGCGGTGATGGCTTCGTCGATACCCGAGAAGGCGACAATGCCATTAGCCATCAGCCGCTCGGCAACAGGCTCCGGCATGTTCTCGGGAAGGGTCGCGAGCACGCCGGCCAATGCACCGGTTGCGGACGCTGCTGCGATGACCGCGTCTGTCGTCGTCGTCCACTCGGATGCATCACACCGGTCGCTGCGGGGAAAATCGAGAACCACAAGATTGAGCGCGCAGCCGCCCTCGAACATGGCGCTGAAGGCTTCCGTCTGACGGACGAGATCACCCCAGACGAAGGTGTGGTAATCGAGCGGATTGGCAAGCGCCACCATCTCGCCGAGGGCTCGGCGCAGGCGCGGCAATTGCTGTGGCCCCAGAGAGGCGAATTCGACCCTGCGGCCGACGGCGGCATCCGCCATCAGCGAAGCCTCGCCGCCGGAGCAGCTCATGGACGAGATCGAATGGCCTGGCAGGGGGCCGGCAATATGCAGCAGCTTCAGGGTTTCGAGCAGCGCCGGCAGGCTCTGGACACGGCCGAGACCAAGGCGGGCGAGCACGGCATCCGCCACCGCATCGCTGCCGGCAAGCGAGGCGGTGTGCGACACGGCTGCGTGTTTTGCCTGCTCGGACCTGCCGACCTTCAGCACGACGACGGGCTTCTTCGACCGGCGGGCGAGGGCGGCGAGGCGTTCGAGGCCGGCAAGGTCGCCGAACCCTTCGACATGAAGGCCAACGGCCGTGACGCGCTGATCCTCGATCAGCGCACAGGCGACATCGGCAAGCGATGTCTGCGCCTGGTTGCCTGATGTGACCACATAGGCGATCGGCAGCCCGCGCGTCTGCATGGTCAGGTTGAGGGCGATATTGGAGGACTGCGTGAGGATCGCGACGCCGCGTTCGACGCGCTGCATGCCGTGCTGGTCTGGCCATAACAGCGCGCCGTCGAGGCCGTTGATCAGGCCGTAGCAGTTCGGCCCGAGGATCGGCATGTCGCCGGCCGCTTCCACGAGGGCCTGCTGCAGTTCGGCGCCATCGGCAAGTTCCGCCGCCGCCTCGCTGAAGCCCGATGCATAACAGACCGCCCCGCCGGCACCGGCTCGCGAAAGGCTGCGGACGATTTCAATGGTGAGCGTCCGGTTGACGCCAATGAAAGCGGCATCCGGCGCTGCGGGCAGATCGGCGAGGGAGCGATAGCAGCGTCGCCCCAGTACCTCGTCGAGCTTCGGGTGGACAGGCCAGATCTCGCCTGAAAAGCCCATGCGGTCGCATTGCTCGACCACTCTACGCGCCTCGCGGCCGCCGAAGACGGCGATCGTTTGCGGTCTGAGCAGGCGGTCGAGCGGGCTGGAGGTCATCGGCTCACGCTCCCAAGGGCCGAAGCAGATCGCGGCTGATGATGTGCCGCTGGATTTCGGAGGTGCCGTCCCAGATGCGCTCGACACGCGCATCACGCCAGAAGCGGGCGAGCGGCAGGTCGTCCATCAGGCCCATGCCGCCGAAAATCTGGATCGCCTCATCCGTCACGCGGGCGAGCATTTCCGAGGCATAGAGCTTGGCAGAGGCGATCTGCCGGTCTGCGGGGCGGCCGGCATCGACCTGCCAGGCAGCGGCAAGCGTCAGCCAGTCGGCCGCATCGATCTCGGTGATCATATCTGCGAGCTTGAACGACACGCCCTGATTGGCGCCGATCGGCTTGCCGAACTGCTTGCGCTCGGCGGCATAGGGGAGCGCCAGGTCGAAGACGCGCCGTGCCCTGCCGACGCAGGTGGCGGCAACCGTCAGCCGGGTGCCGTAGAGCCACTGATTGGCGATATCGAAGCCGCGATGCACTTCGCCCAGCACCTGTCTCGCCGGAATGCGGCAGTCCTCAAAGCTGAGCGTTGAGTTGTGGTAGCCGCGATGCGAAACGGAATCGTAGCCTTTGAGGATTTGGAAGCCGGGCGTGCCGCGATCGACGAGGAAGGCGGTGATCTTCTTCTTGATGCCCTTCGGCGTTTCCTCCTCACCTGTGGCGGCAAAGATGATGACGAAATCGGCGACGTCGGCATGCGAGATGAAATGTTTCGTGCCGTTGAGGACGAAGTCACCGCCGTCGCGGCGGGCGGCACATTTCATGCCGCGCATATCGGAACCGGCATCCGGTTCGGTGATGGCGAGCGCATCGATCTTCTCGCCGCGTACCGCCGGCAGCAGATAACGTTCCCGCTGCTCGCCCTCGCAGGCCATCAGGATGCCGGAGGGTCGGCCGAAGAAAACCGTCAGCCCCAGCGAACCGCGTCCGAGCTCCCGCTCGACCAGCGTGAAGGTGACATGATCGAGGCCGGCGCCGCCGACCTCTTCCGGAAAGTTGCAGGCATAAAAACCGAGATCGATGCATTTGCGCTGGATCTCGCGCCCGAGCTCCGGCGGGACGATGCCGGTGCGCTCGACCTCGTTCTCATGCGGGTAGATTTCGGTTTCGACAAAGGCACGCACCGTCTCGACGATCATTTCCTGTTCTTCGCTGAGACCGAAATCCATGCCGCTCCTCCTATCGCCTCTGGCCGACGTGACGCCCGGCGCCTTCAGGCAGCGCCAATTCCGAATGAGCCGCGACAATCGCCTTGACCTTGTCGAGCACGGCGGCCGGCGCAGGTGTCGCCTTGCCCATCTTGCTGTCGACATGCAGCAGCAGGTGCTCGGCGGTGGCGAGGGCATCACCGGTTGCCGTATCGTACAGCGTGTGGAAGACATGCAGCCGTTTGTCGTCGGTGGACAAGACCTGGCAGGTCGAATGGATCGCCTGGCCGAGCTTTGCCTCGCCGAGATGGCGGATGTGGCTTTCGACCGTATAATAACTGTGGCCCGCCTCGACATAGGCGAGGTCGACGCCGACAAGACGCAGCAGCGCATCGGACGTATCGCCGAAGACCTGGAGATAGCGGTGTTCGGTCATATGGCCGTTATAGTCGACCCAGGCAGGGCTCACCTTGGTTTCGATGAGCCTTAGCGGCTTCGACGGATCGAAGGACGCGGCCGCACTGCCGCCCTTCGCCCAGAGCGATTGCTCGAAATCCTTCAAGAGCTTGCCGGCGCCCCAACCTTTGCCGCTATCGCCGCCCTTGAGAGATTGGAGAATGCCGACGAGATTTTCGTCGCGGATGCGTTCGAGCTCGCGGATCGAAAGACCCGCCGCCTGTTCGTCGGATTGCCGGCCGATCTTTTCGATCAGCGCCTCGTCGAGATCGACGACATCGGTGAGCTTGGTCCAGGGCCAGGCGAGGCATGGACCGAACTGGGCGAGGAAGTGGCGCATGCCGGCCTCGCCGCCGGCGATGCGGTAGGTCTGGAACAGGCCCATCTGCGCCCAGCGCAGGCCGAAGGAATAGCGGATGACGTCATCGAGCGTCTCGACGGTGCAGATATCATCATGGATCAGCCACAGCGCCTCGCGCCACAGCGCCTCAAGCAGCCGGTCACCGACAAAGGCTTCGATCTCCCTGGCAATGTGGACACCCTTCATGCCGATCGGCGACAGCCTGTCCATCGCCGCCTGGATGGTCGCCGCCGATGTCTTTTCGCCGCCGACGATTTCGACCAGCGGCAGCAGATAGACGGGATTATAGGGGTGGGCGACGAAGAGGCGCTCAGGATGTTTCATGTCCTGCTGCAGATCGGTCGGCAGCAGGCCCGAGGTGGAAGAACCGATCAAAGCGTCCGGACGCGCCGCGGCATCAATTTGCGTCAACACGGCGCGCTTGAGGTCGAGCCGTTCCGGCACGCTCTCCTGGATCCAATCGGCATCGGTGACCGCTTCCTCCAGCGTCGCGCAGAAACGTAGCCTGCCGCGCGGCGGCAGCGGCGCGCCGGTCAGCATGGCATAGGCTTTTTCGGCATTGGCGATCACTTCGCCGACGATGCGGCCCGCCTCCGGATGCGGGTCGAACACGTCAACGTCGATGCCGGCGAGCAGGAAACGGGCGATCCATCCGCCGCCGATAACGCCGCCGCCGATGCAAGCCGCCTTGCTGATCCCTGTCATGTCGCCCTCAGCGCTTCGTCAGTTTGAGTTTCTTGCGGACGTCTTCCGGACCGATGATTCGCGCGCCCATGCCTTCCACCACCTGCACCGCCTTTTTGACGAGCTGCGCATTGGTGGCGAACTGGCCCTTGCCGACGAACAGGTTGTCCTCCAGGCCGACCCGCACATTTCCGCCCGCCAGAACCGCCGCGGCCGGATAGGCCATGGCGTTGCGGCCGATCGAAAAGGCCGAAAAGGTCCAGCTCGCAGGCACGTTGTTGACCATCGCCATGAAAGTGTTGAGATCGTCGGGCGCGCCCCATGGAATGCCCATGCAGAGCTGAATCAGCACCGGGTCCTCGATCAGGCCTTCTTCGGCGAGTTGCTTGGCGAACCAGAGATGGCCGGTGTCGAAGGCCTCGATTTCCGGCCGCACTCCGAGAGCCGTCATCTTGCTTGCCATCGCTCGCAGCATGGCCGGCGTGTTGGTCATGACATAGTCGCCGAGGTTGAAGTTCATCGTGCCGCAGTCGAGCGTGCAGATCTCCGGCAGGCACTCGGCGATATGGCTGACGCGCTCGCTGGCGCCCACCATGTCGGTCCCTTTCGCATTGAGGGGAAGGGGGCTTTCGACATCGCCGAAGATCAGGTCGCCGCCCATGCCGGCGGTGAGATTGAGGACGACATCGATATCGGCCGAGCGGATGCGGTCGGTGACTTCCCTGTAGAGATCGTTGCGGCGGCTGGCGGCCCCCGTTTCCGGATCACGGACATGGCAGTGAACAACAGCCGCCCCAGCCTTGGCGGCATCGATCGCGGACTCCGCGATCTGCTTGGGCGTAATGGGAACGTGACTGGATCTGGAAACCGTGTCGCCGGCGCCGGTCACGGCGCAGGTAATGAAGACATCGCGGTTCATTGCTAGAGGCATGTTTTTGTTCTCCCCGTCTTATCGCCATTACGCGACAGCGCGGGCAGGAATGCTTTGCATTTCCGGAAGCCCTTGATACAGTATCGGAACTCGTGGGAGGTGGCTTTGCTGCAGCGATCGACCGAACGGCTCGACATCGATCTTCTCGTTCTGCCGGATACGAACCTGATCCTGATCGCGTCGGTCATCGAGCCGCTGCGCGGCGCCAATCGCATCTCCGGCAGCGAGCTCTACCGCTGGCGGCTGCTGACACCCGATGGGGCGCCGGTCCCGACCACCAGCCATATCGCCATCCCGGCCGAGGGACCCTTCCGGGCGACGACCGAGGATAGGCCGCTGTTCGTGCTTGCCAGCTACAATTGGCGCCGCAGCGCTACACCGGCACTCAAGATGCAGCTCTCCCGGGCCGCCCGCCACCGCCCGGTCATTGCCGGCATCGAGTCCGGGACATGGTTGCTCGCCGAAGCAAGCTTGCTCGACGGCTTGCCGGCCACGGTCCACTGGGAGGATTACGAGGATTTTGCGCTTGCATATCCTGAGGTGCGGGCGGTCAAGGATCGCTTCGTCATCGACGGCAAGCGGCTGACGACATCAGGTTCGCTTCCGACGGTGGATTTGATGCTGGAGCTCATCAGGCAGCGGCAGGGTTATTCGCTGGCGCTCGAGGTCAGCCGACTGTTTCGTTACGAGCAGCCTTCGTTCCATGCTGATGAGCCGCTTTCGGCAGCTTCGGCCGGGCTGCGCATGCATGATCCCCGCGTCAACCAGGCCATGCGGCTGATGGAGGAGCACATAGAGCAGCCGCTGGTCCTGGCGCGGCTCGCCCGCAGGGTGGGCGTCAGCGCCCGGCATCTGCAGGATCTCTTCCAGCAGAGCATCGGCGCACCGCCACATGTGCACTATCTCGCGCTGCGCCTGAATGCCGCTCGCCGCAAGGTGATCGAGACGACAGCTCCCTTCGCCGATATCGCGGCGGCGAGCGGCTTCAATTCGGCCTCGGCCTTTGCGAGAAGCTACCGGGCGAGTTTTTCCGAGAGCCCGTCCGAGACCCGGCGCCGCCTGCGCCGCCGCATCACGCCGACGTAGGCTGGAAGGCGTCTCGCAACATATCCGCAAGTTCGCGAACTGCCTCACTGGATCGGTAGGGATTGCGCCGGAGCACGACTTTCGAGGAATCCACCGGCGGAAAACCGTCCTCGGCAGTCAATTCCCGGCAGCTGGACGGAATGTTACTGCGGCTCAGCGTGGTGACCGCAAGACCCGCGGTGACGGCATTCTTCAGCCCCGAGCCGGTATCGGCGATGAAGGCAATCCGGTAGTTGCGGCCGATCTGCTCGAGCGACCGCAGCGCATAATCGCGCGACCATGTGGAATTGCGATAGGTCGCAATCGGCAGGGGATCGATGTCGTGCAGCCGATGAACCATCGATGTAACCCAGACGGTCGGGTCAACACAGAGGACCTCGCCTTTCGTCTGGTCGCTCCAGTCAAAAACGACGGCCAGATCGAGTTCGTCCCGCTCGAGGGCGGCGAGGTTACGGACGGTATAGTCGCAGGACACGGTGACCTCGACGGCCGGATGGCGTACGGCGAAAGCCGCAAGGGCTGCCGGCAGCACCGTCTGACTGTATTCCTCGGGAATTCCGATGCGCACCGGCCCATCCAGCGGTTTGCTGCGAATCGTCGCGGCGGCTTCGCTCAGCAGATCGATGACCCTGCGGGCATAAGGGACAAGCTGTATGCCCTGGCGCGTCAGCAGCACGCCGCGAGCGCCGCGCTCGAACAGGGTTTCGCCGATCGTCTGCTCAAGTTTCTTGATCTGGCTGCTGACGGCCGACTGCGTCCGCCCGATGCGCTGGGCAGCCGCCGAGAAATTCGAGGTCTCGGCGATGACAAGGAAGGTCCTCAAAAGATCGCTTTCAATCGGCTCATGCATGGAATAGCCATAGAAAAAATCGATGGTAGCTATCTCTACTATTCGTTTGTCTAATGTCAATTCCTGGCGCACAAAAGACCCGCGTTCGACTTCCTTCTTTGAGACCACCTGTGTGACCATTGAAAATCCGACTACACGCCTCGCAGGCAGCGAGCACGAGAAGGGTGTGCTTCTCATCGTTGCCGCGACGCTTGCCTGGAGTGCGAGCGGCGTTTATTCGCGGCTGCTCACCACCGACGTATGGACGGCGATCGCCTGGCGGTCGTTGTTCGGAGGCCTGTTTCTGCTGATCCCCTGCCTTTTCCTCGAAGGGGGCATCTCGCGGCGGCAATGGCGCTCCGTCCTCCACCCGTCCGGACTTGCGATGATCGCATGCCAGACCTTCAGTCAGGGATGCTTCATCGGGGCGCTCTACGTGACCACCGTTGCCAATGTGACGATGATTTATGCGACCACGCCCTTCATTGCGGCCTTGTTCGGCTGGCTCATCCTCAGGGAAAGAGTCGCCGGACGGACGCTGATTGCCGGCGCCATCTCGCTCATCGGCGTCGCGGTCATCGTCGCCTCGTCAATCGGCGGCGGCACCGGCTGGGGCGATCTCTTGGCGCTCGGCATGACGGCGTCCTTCGCGCTGGTTATCATCATCCCGCGCATCAGTCCCGGCGTGCCGAGCCTGCCGCCGACCGTCGTTAGCGCTTTCCTGACGCTCGTCATCTTCGCGCCTTTCGGTTCGGCCGGCTCCCTCGATCTGCACAACTGGATCGTCCTTGCCGCCTTCGGGGCGACGAATTTCTCGCTGGCGCTGGTGCTCTTCCTCGCCGGGGCGAAGCGGATGCCGCCGGCCGAAGCCGCGCTGATCGGCACGATGGAAATCGTGTTGACGCCCTTCTGGGTCTGGCTGCTGTTTTCCGAAGAGCCGCCCGTCGCCACCTATTTCGGCGGCGCCATCATCCTCGGTGCCGTGTTGTGGCATACCGCGGTCGACTTCAACCGGGGCCGCCGGCGGCTTTCTGCCGCCTTGCCTCCGGCCCACTGACGCGACCGTCATGGGCCGGCCTTCTTCGCGCATGCGCAGATGAGCGACCGACCGATTGCCGTCGCGGTGGATTTAGCCGGCAGCGAGGACCAGCTTAAAGGACGCCGGTTGGCCTTCAGCCTCGACTAGCCAAAAAACGCCCGAAGTCGAGCGAAAAGCCCACCTTGGTTGTAAGCCGCCA
Organism: Rhizobium lentis; assembly: GCF_017352135.1. NCBI lineage: Bacteria > Pseudomonadati > Pseudomonadota > Alphaproteobacteria > Hyphomicrobiales > Rhizobiaceae > Rhizobium > Rhizobium lentis. The sequence goes on along the minus strand of NZ_CP071457.1, from coordinate 196,978 downwards.
TTTTTCGTATTCGGCGAGCGACTGTTGCCGCGCTGACGCGTTCCCCAAAATGGCAGAAGCAGACAAGGTCGTGTAACTGTTCGTCGCTGAGTTCGAAGAACCGCCTGGCCTCTCCATAGCTGTCATTTTCCATCCCCGCCGCGCGCAGAATGGGATCAGCAAACGCAACAGAGATCGGGGTGTCGTCATCCCGCAAGGCAAGCCGGTCTGCAATCGGCTGATATTCGGTTTCGTGAAGTGTCTTCAGAAACGGTCTGGGGCTGCGTTCCAGACTTTCGGCCCACCGTTCAAGCCGTTCGCGCCTCGTCATTTCAAGGCGATTATAGGTCGTGCTGACCTTCGCAATCGTTTTCAACTGCTCCAATGCGTACTGTTCCATTTCGGCCTCCTATCCCCGGAAAAATAGATGGTCCGCTCCCACAAACAGCCTCGCTCAGGTCGCGGCCGATGTCCAATCACGATTGAAAACGGCATCTGCCGCTGGGCGAACAGATGTGTTCTCAAATCATCAGAGCGATCCGGAAAACCGCCCCATTCCAGGGATCAACTCGTGCCTTCCAGGTTCATTGACTGTCGTCTTTGAGTAGCCCCCATGTCGTTTTCTTGGGCGCTGTCTTTCGCCAGGCATGGTTTGTTTGTGCTGTTCCCGGCGCTACCTCACAGGCTGGCGACATGAACATAGGACGGCCGACGCTGCCCCGCAGCGGCAGAAGAACTGAACTCCTCAAGGAGATCGCCGGAAAAGAGATCCGGAACGATATCGAGACGGATCGAAAGGAGGTTCTGGAGCCCGAAACCAGCTCTTTGCGCAGCAGATCGACGGATTGCGGCGGGCGATGACGAGCGGAACGGCAGGCAACCCTTCGTGTCTCCTCTTCCCTCCATCACGTGTGCCCCGCCTATCTGCGAAATTCGAATAACGCCCGATGCGGCGTTGTGAAGACCGGACTGCAGAGGAGGCAGGCCGGAGCGAGGTTGCTATCGACTGCATCGGTTGCAGATCGAGGCATTCAACACATGGGAGGAAACCATGAGCAAGAATAGAGGCGTCGTCTATCTCCGGCCGGGCAAGGTCGAAGTTCGCGATATCGACGATCCGAAACTGGAAGCGCCGGACGGCCGCCGCATCGAGCACGGCGTCATCCTGAAGGTGATATCGACCAACATCTGCGGTTCCGACCAGCACATGGTCCGTGGCCGCACGACGGCCATGCCGGGCCTGATCCTCGGCCATGAAATCACCGGCGAAATCATCGAGAAAGGCATCGACGTCGAGATGCTCGAAGTCGGCGATATCGTCTCGGTGCCCTTCAATGTCGCCTGCGGCCGTTGCCGCTGCTGCAAATCCCAGGATACTGGCGTCTGCCTGACGGTGAACCCGGCCCGCGCCGGCGGCGCCTATGGCTATGTCGACATGGGCGGCTGGATCGGCGGGCAGGCACGCTACGTCACCATTCCCTATGCCGATTTCAACCTGCTGAAGATCCCGGATCGAGACAAGGCCATGGCGAAGATCCGCGATCTCACCATGCTCTCCGATATCCTGCCCACCGGCTTCCACGGCGCAGTGCGCGCTGGCGTTGGCGTCGGCTCCACCGTCTACGTCGCCGGTGCCGGCCCTGTCGGTCTTGCCGCTGCGGCTTCGGCCCGCATACTCGGCGCTGCCGTCGTCATGATCGGTGATTTCAACAAGGACCGCCTGGCGCATGCGGCGAAGGTCGGCTTCGAACCCATCGACCTTTCAAAGAGCGACCGTCTTGGCGACATGATCGCTGAGGTCGTCGGCACCAACGAAGTCGACAGCGCCATCGATGCCGTCGGCTTCGAGGCGAGGGGCCATTCGGGCGGCGAACAGCCGGCGATCGTGCTCAATCAGATGATGGAGATCACGCGCGCCGCCGGTTCGATCGGCATTCCCGGCCTTTATGTCACCGAGGATCCGGGCGCCGTCGACAACGCCGCCAAACACGGTAATCTCTCACTACGCTTCGGTCTCGGATGGGCCAAGGCGCAGTCCTTCCACACCGGTCAGACGCCGGTGCTCAAATACAATCGCCAGCTCATGCAGGCGATTCTCCACGACCGGCTGCCGATCGCCGATATCGTCAACGCCAAGGTCATCCCGCTCGAAGATGCCGTCCAGGGATATGAGAGCTTCGACCATGGAGCGGCGACGAAATTTGTTCTCGACCCGCATGGAGAGGTCGCCAAGGCCGCCTGACATTTGAGAGAAACGGGGATGGCCGGTGAAAACTGGCCATCCCCGAGCGTTCGAACGAAATTTCGGTTCGACGTCATTGAATGCTGAACGGGAAATACTTCGCGTTGATCATATCATAGGTCCCGTCTTCCTTGATCGTCTTCAGGGCTGCGTTTAGGCGCGCGAGACGTTCGTCGTCATCCATACGCACCGCGATGCCGGCACCCTCGCCGAAATAGGTGACGTCGAGCAGATCGGGTCCCTTGAACTCGCAGCAAGTTCCCGCCTTCGTGTTCGCGATCCAGTCGTAGATGGCAAGCTTGTCCTCGAGGATGATGTCGACGCTTCCGTCCGCCAGCCCCTTGTACAGTTCAGGCGATGACCGGAAGACCGTCTTCTTCATCTCCGGATAAAAATGCTTGGCATAGGATTCCTGCGCGGTCGAGGATGTCACCCCGAGTTTCTTGTCGCTCAAGGCAGCAGGGCTGACATCGCTGATCGCCGAATCCTTCCGGACGATGAACACCGAGGGGCTGTTGTAGTATTTTTCGGTGAAAGCGACCTTCTGACGCCGCTCCAGGCTCATCGACATGGATGAGATGATCGCGTCGTATTTATTGCCAATAAGATCCGGGATCATGTCGTCCCACTTCTCGATGATGAACTGGCACTCGAACTTGCCGACCTCGCACAGCGCATTGGCGATATCAATGTCGAAGCCCTGAAGCTTGTTGTTTGCATCGAGATAATTGAAGGGTGGAAACGCCCCTTCGACGGCAACTCTCAGCGGTGTGCGGTCCTGCGCAACCGCCTGGAGCGGCGAGGCCGCCGCCAAAACGAGACCCAACCCGCATGCCAGCAGCGCACTTCGCACTACAGCCTGAAGGGATATGTGAAACATCGTCGGGAACTCCTGGGCGTGGTCGATCTCAGCCCATAGTGCGCCGTAGCCTTTAATTCTACGTGAACGCTTATTTGTTAGCGTCAGCGAATGCGCCCGTGTAGTGGTGTCCAAGGGGTCTACGCTTGCACATCGTTGTTCCTTCCAGCTCCAATACGTTTCAGCAATCCTGGATCGCCTCTGGAAGGATTCTTTTTCTGATCGCTGTCAGCGGCCTCGGAGCGATCGGACTTGTCGTGCTGTCGGCGCTCTGGGCCGGAACCGAGAGCGACGCCGCGGCTCTCGACCGTCAGCGTCAGCTGGTCAATGGGCGCCTTCGCGAACAGGTCGACCAGGTCGCGCATGTCATCGGCCAATTCGGCAACGGCTACCTCACGCGTGTCTATCCCGCCGCTCAGACGACCGGAAGCTCCTCGAGCCTCGATGCGGTGCTGACGGCGGCGGCCGGAAGCGCGATCAGCCAGACCGCGATGTCCGCCTTTGGCTATGATCAGGCCTTCGTCGTCGACGAAAAGGCTCAGCTCCTGATGCTGGCGGACGCGCCGACGGAAAAGCGCTATCGCTGGATGAAGCCTCTGTTTTTGCCTCTCCTTCAGGATGCCCGTCTTAAAGCGAGCCCAGCAATGGTCTTCAACGAACGAACGCCGTCCTCGATCGAAAGTCGTCTTGCGAGTGCTGCCCGCCCCAACCGCGCATTGGCAAATCTGATGCGGCTGGAAGGCCGGCCGACGATCGTGGGCGTCGTCGCCGTCAACGAAACCTCTCAAGGGCAACCGCAGCCCATGCGGCAATTCCTGATCGTCGTGCGGTTTATCGATGGTGCGGCGCTGGATGAACTGAGCCGACAGCAGGGGCTCAACGGCGCACGCTTCGCGCGCACGGCCGATGCAGACGAAAACGAGGTGGCGTTTCAGATCGACGCCACGGCAAATGGCGAACCGATCGGCTTCATCGTCTGGCGGCCGGATCTTCCTGGTTCGAGAGTGATCGGCCGACTGATGCCGGCGCTTTCGATCGCCGCCCTGGTAATCGCGATCCTATTCTCGGTCTTGCTGGTGCGCCTGCGAAGCAGTCTCGGCGAGTTGAAGAAAAGCGAGCTGCACGCCAGACAGCTTGCCTTGCATGATGTGCTGACGGGCTTGCCAAACCGAGCCCTGTTCGCGATGCGGTTCGAGGATTGCCTGGTCGAGACGCGGAATTCCGCCGAGCGTTCGGCGGTCGCACTGCTTGACCTCGACCGCTTCAAAGCGGTGAACGACACGTTCGGCCATGCTGCAGGCGACGAACTCATCAGGATGGCTGCGGAACGGATTCGCGCGGTGCTTCGCCCGGATGACACGCTTGCCCGGCTCGGCGGTGATGAGTTTGCTCTGCTTCTCCGCAACATCAAGGACGATCAAATCTTGCCGTCCATATGCGAAGCGATCGTTGCCGAACTCGGCAGACCGTTCCCGCTCTTGAGGGGCGAAGCGGTCGCCCGGGTCGGCGGCTCGATCGGCGCGACCGTCGTGCCGGACGCGGGGCGCAATGCAGACGATATCATGCGTTATGCCGACGTCGCGCTCTACGAGGCGAAGATGGGCGGCAGAGGCCAGTGGCGCCTGTATTCGCCGTCCATGGACGGCGGCAGAAATGCGCGCGACATCCTCAAGAACGAGTTGCGGGAAGTTCTGGCCAAAAGCACGGCCGCATTCCCCGAGGTTTCCCGCTCCGCCCCAACAGCGGGCAGGTCCGACTTCGGATCGCTCGAGGTCTATTACCAGACGGTGCATCGTGCCGGACAGGGCTATCCGGCTTCGGGAGCCGAGGCGCTCGTGCGTTGGCGTCACAGTCAGCGCGGCCTTTTGACGCCCGCCAGTTTCATCCCTGCGGCCGAGGAGGGCGGGCTGATCGACGCCCTCGGTTTCTGGGTCTTGCGGGAAGCCTGCAGGGCCGCCTGCAAATGGCCTGAAGGCACCTTTGTCGCGGTCAACGTCTCGCCCGCCCAGCTGAGAAGGCCAAATTTTGCCGAGGAGGTGTTCGCCGTGCTTCAGGAAAGCGGGCTGGCGCCATTCCGGCTCGAACTCGAGCTCACCGAGTCTTCGCTCATCGAGGATAACTCTGAGATTTATTCGGTGCTGAAGTCGCTGCGCAGCCGAGGTGTTCAGATTTCACTGGACGATTTCGGCACCGGCTTTTCATGCCTCAGTCATCTGGTGCGCTTCGACATAGATCGTATCAAGATCGATCGTTCCTTCGTTTCCCAGCTTGGCGCAAAGGCCAACGGGGCGGCCATCATCGGCGCCATCGTCACTCTCAGCCGCAACCTCGGCATCTCGACGACAGCCGAAGGGGTCGAAACCGAATATCAGAGGGATTTTCTCACCGCCCTCGGCTGCACCGACCTCCAGGGTTATTTCTTCTCCAAACCGGCTCCTCTTCGTGAACTCGAATGCTTCGGCAACCCCGAAAGCGCCGTCGCGTTACGGACAATCGCTCCAGGAGCCATTGCCTGAGCACCTTCTGATCTCCCGTCGGTCGGGAACTTTCGGTCCGGAAGGCGGTTGACGCCCGAAAACGAAGGGAGGATGCGATGGGCGAAATCGGAGAGTGGCGGCACCTTTGCGTCGACATGCAGCGGATGTTCGCCGAAGACACCCCATGGCACGTTCCCTGGATGGCCCGGGTCTCTCCCCAGATCGAGGAAGTCGCCGGCCGGCATCCGTCCCGAACGATCTTCACCCGATTCATGCCACCGCAGCATGCGGATGCGATGCCGGGAAAATGGCGCGATTATTACCGCAAATGGTGGATGATGACCGGCGAACATCTTCCGCATGGTCTCGTCGATCTGGCTTCCTCGCTGGCCTCGCTTGTTCCGCCGGCAAGATACTTCGACAAACGCACCTATTCCCCCTGGATCGACGGCCGGCTTCACACCATCCTTCAATCGGAGCGGGTCGACACGCTCGTGATCACCGGTGGAGAAACGGATGTCTGCGTGCTTGCGACGACGCTCGGCGCCATCGATCTCGGCTATCGTGTCATCGTGCTGAAGGACGCCGTATGCAGCAGCGCCGACGACACCTATGACGCGTCACTCGAACTTCTGCACGATCGCTTCTCCGTGCAGCTCGAACTCATGGAGACCGAGGAATTCTTGAGCGGCCTTGGCTGAGAAGCCTTTCCGGCGATCCGCGGCGGATTTACGAGATCAACCGACCCGGAGATAGGAACGAACCGGCAGCGCCGGCGAGCACGGCGATGCCGGTCACGATGGCGAGCCGTACCACATAGCCAAGGCTTCCCGCGCTTGCTGCAAGCCCTACCTTCGCAAGAAGATTGGCGAGTGCAGCGACCGCTATGGCGCGTGCGGCCGCATCCGGCGGCACGCTCGGGAGCTTCGCAATCGAAAGCGTTATCGCGTCGAGGTCGCCCAGCCCTGTGATGAAGGCAACCGCAACAAGCGACTGCATTCCAAAAAATTCCAAGGCCGCCCGCGTCACGATGGTCACTGCGGCGAGGAGAAGAGCAAAGCGCAGGACGACCATCACCTCCAGTGGGTTTTTGGGTGAAAAGTCGGGACTGTCACCGGAGCGCGGGGAAAAGCCGGCAACGCCACCGCCGATGGCAAACACCGCAGCAGCCGGGCCGAGCAGCGCCGCAAGCTCCATCAGCACTGCCGGCGCGATTACGCCGCAGATCAAAAGCACGCGGCTCAGCGATACGGCTCCCGCCATCATCGCTCCGGCTGAAAGCAGCGGCGAGAGGGCAGCTGTCTGCTTGGACTGACGGGCAAAGGAAAGAGTCAAGGCCGTCGAGGAGACAATACCTCCGCAGGCGCCGGTCAGTAGCAGTCCGGCTCTGGTGTCGGTGAGCCGGATCATCACATAACCCGCAAATGAAACCGCTCCCACGAATATCGTCAGCATCCAGAGCTCGAACGGGTTGATCATCTGCCAGGGATCGACCGCTTCATTGGGAAGAATTGGAAGAATGACGACGGTCATCGTCAACAAGATCAGGGCGGCTCTCAACTCGAGCCAGGTCAGCTTTCGCAGAAATCCGTGCAGTGGCTCGCGCGCCGCCAGAAGCGCCGTCATTGCGACCGCGCTCGCCGCCGTCGCCGTCATGTCGGCAACGACGGCTCCGAAACCGAGCGCAAAGACCGTGATCGCGGCAATGACGGCGGTTGCGCTGTACTCACGCTCCCGAAGCGCCTGCATACGGCTGAAACCAAGGATCGTGACGCAAAAGAATACGAAGATGGCTGTCGGCAGGATCGGCCCTGTGATCGGTTGCAGGAAGCCGCAGAAGCCGCCGAGGAAACTCGACAGGCCATAGGTGCGGATGCCCGCCACCCTCTTGCCCGGCGCTGCCTCGCGCTCTCGCCATCCACGCTCGATGCCGACGAGTATGCCGATCGCAAGCGCAAGGCTGAGACGTTGGAATGCATCAGCCGTCTCCAATGAAGTCATCCTCCGAGGATCCGGTTATTTTCCCGCGACCTGCAGACTGAAGATCGAGGTGTCGCGGCCTCAACTCTATCACACTTGCTGGACGACCCCACATGGCCGATATCGCGGGGATTTCCTCAAAAATGGAGTGATCCTCGTCACAGGTGGGTGCGCAAGCTGACGGATGAGATCCTTCAAAGAGCTGGGCGCTCGCACCATTGCCCGAGAGCGCCCACGCCATGCCGCGCCAAGGCGACAGCAACTGGGCTCAATGGGACCGCTCGTCTTCTGCTTCTTCCAGAGCCGCGCGCAACAGCTGGAGCGCGAACTGCTCCGAAGCCTTCTCGTCATCGGCGCATAGCTTCAACCGGGCACACCTCTTTTTCAGATTGCGGATCAGCCTCCGGCGAAGCCTGGAAACCAGGCGCGTCTCCGGTTTGGCGAGAAGCTCCTGCAGGCAGGTGACGGCAACCACTTCGAACATCAAAAGCCTGCCTTCGACTTCGCCTTGCGAAGGAATGGGGAACCGCTCGCCGCCCCGCTTCAAGTCTCGATCTGTCGATAGCATTTATCGCCTCCAAACCCGTGATGGGGCCGATGCTCGCTGAAATTGCTCGCAAGCCAACGGCCGCGCCTGTCAGCGAAGAAGCAGATTACAAGGTAAAAATCGGCCTTGCTTTGATGAAGGTCAAGGAAGGCGCTGCCTTGGCGGCTATCCTTTTCCTGTCCAACCAGAGAGGTGTATCGACATGACCATCAGGACGGTACTAAGCATCCTCAGCATCAATCAGTTCGAGGAAGACCTGAAGGCAGCAATCGACTTTTGCGCCGCTCACCGGGCGCATCAGAATGCGGTGGTAATCGCGCTGGGAACGCCCCCGATGATCGGCGGTTACAGCACCGTCTCTTCTGTCTGGATCGACGAGCGTCAGCGTGAAATCGACGCGCTCTCCGAGAAGACAGAGGAGATCAAGGCGATCCTCGGCCGAAGCGAAATCTCCTATGAGGTCCAGGATGTCTATACGGAATTTGCCTGGGCTGACGAAGACATTGCCGAAAGAGCGCTTTACGCCGACGTCGTCCTGATTGGACGGCAGGCGGCCCGAGACGAACAGCTCCGCAGACGCATCATCGATGGAGCTCTCTTCCAGACGCCGACCCCGATCCTCATCAACCGCGGAACACGGGCGATGAATGCGGCGCCGAGATCGGTTTTACTGGCCTGGGATTCCAGTGACGAAGCGGCGCGCGCCGCTCGCCAGTCGCTTGATCTGCTGAGGCAGGCCGACACCGTTTACGTCACCATGGTGGATCCGGTAGCACGCATGCGCGCGAACGGCGAGGAGCCGGGCGCGGACATCGCCGCCTATCTCGCCCGTCACGGCGTCAAGGTGCAGGTGGACCGCATAGCCGGCGGCGGACGACAGGCAGACGAAGTCCTGCGACAGCATGCCGTTGACGTATCCGCCGACCTGATCGTCATGGGCGCCTATAAACATCCGCGCTGGCGGCAGACGATCTTTGGCGGGGTGACGCGCAACATGATCGAAGAAAGCAGGATGCCGGTCTTCATGGCTCATTGAACCGCAGGCGCTTGGCCGGCCCGGCGCCTCGACAACTTGTTTGTGCATGTCGCCCGGATCATGCACGGCTGGCGACATGCATCACCGTCAGTTCGCTCTCGCCGCGGCGACATCGCCCGCATTTCAGCTCAAGCGCTGCTCCCGTTGCGGTGCTAGTCGATGGCAAAAGCCGCACGGCCCGATACTGTCCGGACAAGGATTCCAAAGAAGATGTGCGGAGATTCGGCAAGGACCGGAACCTCATGCGGCTTCAGCGAACCGACCTCCCACCAGTCCGGGTGCTTCTGCAGCATTTCCCAGGCGTGCAGGCGTTCGCTCCGCCAGGGTGCGGTGTCGGGAAACTCCTCGAACCTCCCTTCAACGATAACGCTCGTCCAGCCTTTGCCCACCCTCCGATCCACCTGCAGGCAGATCTTATCGTTTTCCCGCATCCATTCCAGTTTGCGGCCGGGCATCGAAAAACAGTAGGCGACGCCATTTTGATAGGAGAAATAGATCGGCACGACGTATGGCTGGCCGTCCTTGCAGCAGGCCAAGTGCCCAAATCTTTTCTCTTCCAAGACGGCGTAGCATTCGGCCGGCGTGAATTCCCGTAAAGCCAATGACATGAGACGCTCCTTTCGGGTGTTCGAGGAGTCATTATAGGCCGGCCTTCGTTTCGTGCATTGGTGAAGAGCAATGTCGGATTAGGACGGAGTTCTTGAATCTTACGAGGAAAGCCTCTCGTCCACCAAGCGGGCGCAGGTCACGCAATAGGGCGTGTAGGGAACAGCATCCAACCGGCTGGGGTCGATCGGGGCGAGACATCTGACACAGCGGCCGAAGCTTCCGCGCTTCAGGCGTTCGAGGGCCGCATCGATTGACGTAATTTGCTCACCTGCTTCCCTTCGCATTTCCACTAGCACCTGATCGTTCTCGATCTGGGTGATGCGATCCTCGCTGTCTGGATCCAGCACGGCACCGAGATCGGCCTCGATCGCCGACAGCCGGCGCTGCAGGTCCGCTTTCATGGTTTTCAGTTTGTTTTCAATCTCTTCGTTCTTCATCGACGGTTTCCCTCCTGCAGCGCTGTATGCGCATCCGACCGGCTGGCGGCCGGGCTTCAAGCAACGGTCATCACCGTACAGCCACCGAAGAATGACGCATTGATCGGCATCAATGAGGGTTGGGAGATATCGGGGTTTGAGGCATGTCAATGCGCAATTCCGGGACAAGTGCTAGAGTGGCGAGATCAGGCCACAATTCTCTCTTCGGGGTAAATCATGAAACGGCATATCTTTCTTCCGCTTCTCACTTATCCAGATGCGACTTCGGAATTCATGATCGCCAATGCCGTCGCCCTTGCGCGCCACATGCAGGCGACGCTGACCGTCTGTGCGGTGGAGATTACCATTCCCGACGTCTCCAATGCGCTGTCCTCACTGATCATCGATGCAGCGAAGATGGCACGCGACGCCAGGGCGCTGAGCCACAAGCGCGGATCGGCATTGACCCAAAGAGCAGTCGACGAGGCAAGAGCGGCTTCGGTCGAGCTCCACACCCGCGAGATCAAGGTCGAGGAGCCATTTGTCGTCGCTGCGCTGGCGGAAGCCTCGCGCGCCTATGATCTCGTGCTTCTGGAACTGGCAGGCCTCTCCCGTCCGATCGTCGAGGCGGTGCTGTTCGGATCAGGCCGGCCGCTCATCCTCTATCCGCCGGCACCGTTCGGCGGCCGGATCGATCATGTCGCCATCGCCTGGGATGGCAGCCGCGCTGCCGCGCGGGCGGCCCATGATGCGTCGGTCTTCCTGGAGCAGGCTTCCAAGGTCTGCCTGCTTTCCGTGATCGACGAAAAGCCGGTAACATTCGAGACAGCCGACTATCTCGTCGAGAACCTCCTGAGGAGCGGCGTGATGGCGGAGGCGACAAGGGTGCGGGCGCGCGGCGCGCCAGTCGGCGAGGTGCTGCAGAGCAAGGCCTTCGAACTGCGGGCCGATCTCCTCGTCATGGGCGGTTTCGGCCATTCCCGGCTGCGCGAATTCGTGCTCGGCGGCGCCACTCGGGCCGTGCTGACCAGCATCACCCTGCCCATCCTGCTGTCGCATTGACCGGTTTCGGGGACAACAAGTTCAGACCCAGTGCGCCAACGTCGCAGCACGCTTGCCAGCGGCGGCACGAGAGTCAGCAGGAAGCGGCTGCTCAATCTCGCCGCAGCGTCTTGCCGGACTCCGCATCGAACAGATGAAGCTTGCCCGGCCGGGCAGCTATTGTTACGACCTGCCCCGGCTCGAAATCGTGACGTTCGGACAGCACCGCCACAAGCTCACCGGATCCGTAACGCAGGAATACCATCGTCTCGTGGCCCGTGGGTTCGGTGACGTTGACGGTCGTCGCCAAGCCGCTTGCAGCGAGTGACAGATGTTCGGGCCGCACGCCCAGGCGCACAGCCTGACCATCGGATGCCTCCGGCGTGAAACCGAGCGCGATCTCGTCGCCTGTCTCGGTGACAAAAACGGCACCGTCGGCCTTGTAGCGGCCTTTCAGCAGATTCATCGACGGCGAACCGATGAAGGTGGCCACGAATGTATTGCGGGGACGATCATAGAGTTCCAGCGGCGTTCCGGTCTGTTCGATCTTGCCGCCCTGCATGACGACGATCTTGTCCGCCATGGTCATCGCTTCGACCTGGTCATGGGTCACGTAGATCGTCGTGGTTCTCAGCCTTTGGTGGAGCTCTTTGATCTCCTTGCGCATCTGCACGCGCAGCTTGGCGTCGAGGTTCGACAGGGGCTCGTCGAACAGGAAGACCTGCGGCGACCTGACGATGGCTCGTCCCATCGCCACGCGCTGCCGCTGGCCGCCGGAGAGCTGGCGAGGGTAGCGGTCGAGATAAGGCACGAGGTCGAGTGTTTCGGCGGCAGCCTGCAGGCGCTGCTTGATGACTTCGGTCGGCTGCTTCTGCAGGCGCAGCGCAAAGACCATATTTTCGGCAACGGTCTTGTGCGGATAGAGCGCATAGCTCTGGAAGACCATCGCGATGTCGCGGTCCTTCGGCGGCAGATTGTTGACGATCTTCCCGCCGATCGAGATCGTGCCGCCGGTGATGCTTTCGAGCCCTGCGACCATACGCAGCAAAGTCGACTTGCCGCAACCGGACGGGCCGACGAGCACCACGAACTCGCCGTCGCGAATGTCTATATCGACCCCATGCAGGATATTTAAGGCGCCATACGCCTTTCGCGCCTCTGAAATATTGACCTCAGCCATATGCCTCCCACTCGCTTTCCAGCAGCCCCCGACAATTCCGGGCGCCCGCGCATCTCCCGACAGATTACAGCGACTCAGGGCCAGCAAAAGCGCGCTGCGCCATGACCTGAAGCACCCGTCGAGCCTCCTCCATGAAACGTTTCATTTTTTATTGACTTTTTCCGCTTGCCGTCTAATGCTCGATGGCGAGACCGAGAGGAGCGGTTTCAAACAAGAATTATGAAACGTTTCATTTTCTTGTTTACCAGATAGTTCTGCACGAGACCAGTCCCAAATTCGGGCCGGAGTCTTCCGGAAACACTGGCTGGCGGCAGCGCACCAAACGTGGAGGAGGAAGAGATGAAAGTCGAGATATACGAAGCATTGATGCGCCGTCAGGCAAGCCGCCGCGATGTTTTGCGCGGAACGGCGAGCGCTGCGGCTCTGCTCGGCCTGTCCGGCGCGATGGGCGGAATTCCCGGCATGGCATTTGCCGCCGATGATCTGCGCGCCCAGATCCTGCAGATTCCGGGAGTCGGCAAGGGTTCGCCGACGGACGCAGACTGGCAGAAGGTGGGCGAGCTCTGCCTCGGCGCGACAAAGGCCAATGTCACGCAGGGCGAATTCGCCGGCGTCGAGCTGACCTTCATGGGGCTCAACAACCAGAACCTGCACAACTTCCTGTTCCGTGGTTTCCTGAAGCCTTGGGAAGCCTATACCGGCGCCAAGATCAACTGGATCGACCTTGCCCAGGCCGACTACAACGCCCGCCTCCAGCAGTCGATCGCAACCGGCACGGTCGATTTCGATATCCTTGAAATGGGCGCGCCCTTCGAAGGCGACACCGCCGGGCGCGGACTTCTCGACGAGATGCCCGACTGGGCTGCAAAGCAGGTCGAAGCCGACGACCTGGTGAGCTACCTGAAGCCACCGGTCGGCACCTGGGACGGCAAGACCTATCGCGTCACGATCGATGGCGACTGCCACACCTTCGCCTATCGCAAGGATTACTTCGGCGAAGGCTCGATCAGCGGCATGGCCGAGCCGCCGAAGACCTGGCAGGAGGTCAACGCAGCGTCCAAGGCGCTGATCGGCAAGACCGATCCGTTGACCAGCCAGCCGGCCTACGGCTATCTCGACCCGCTCAAGGGCTGGGGCGGCTTTGGCTTCTATTTCATCGAAAACCGTGCGACGGCCTATGCCAAATATCCCGGCGATCCGGCCTGGCTGTTCGACCCCGAAAATATGAAGCCGCTGGTTAATAACCCCGCCTGGGTCCAGGCGATCCAGGACGTCCTGGATCTGATCGCAGCCAAGGCTTATCCGGCCGATCAGATCAATGCGGACCCCGGCACCACGGCCTTCTCGCAGTTTCTGGCAGGCACTGGTGCAATGCTGATGTGGTGGGGCGATGTTGGCTCCGGCGCCCGCACATCCGATACCTCGGTCGTCGGCGACGTGGTCGGCTTCGGCATCAACCGCGGCTCCAACCGCGTCTACAACCGCAAGACCGGGCAGTGGGAAGACAAGTATAACGAGGCGCCCAACATGGCCTACATCGGCTGGGGCATCTACGTCACCAAGCGGGTCTCCAGCGACGAAAAGAAGCGCAAGGCGGCCTGGTCTGCTGCCGCCCATCTCGGCGGCAAGGATTTGTCCCTTTGGACCTCGGCCTATCCCTCCGGCTTCCAGCCCTACCGTCAGTCCCACTTCAACTATGACGAATGGGAAAAGGCGGGTTACGACCGCGCCTATATCGAGGATTATCTGGGTTCGAACGCCGACAGCTACAACCACCCGAACGCCGCGATCGAACCGCGCATCCCCGGCATCTTCCAATACTACTCCGTCGCCGAGGACGAATTGGCGAAGGGTTTTGCCGGACAATACAAGTCGGCGCAGGAAACGGCGGATGCGATTGCAGCCGCCTGGGAAAAGATCACCGACCAGATCGGCCGCGATAGCCAGCTGAAACTCTATCGGGCGAGCCTCGGGCTCTGATCGATTGACATAACGCGCTGGCGGACCGGAAGGCTCCGCCAGCGCCCATCCTGTCTGGGCGAGGAATATCAATGTCGACAGTCGAAGGCGACCTGCTCCACACGGTCGAAGCCGGCTCCATTTCCGCGAGCCGCCGTCTCTGGGGCCGCGCGGCTCTATGGCTCAGCGCCATATGGTTCATGGCCTCCTTTCTGTTGCAGGCTGTCCACGAACTCGGCTGGACCGATTGGGGCTTTGCCAACTGGCGGCCGGTTCTCTACGCCTATTTCATCTGGGCCGCGGTTCTTTGCGTCACCCGCGTCGTCATATACGGCGAGGCCGGCAAGAAGGCGCTCTTTGTTCTGCCGGCAGCACTTTTCGTCGTATCGATGGTGGTCTTCCCGCTGCTCTTTGCGCTCTGGATCGGCTTCTCCGACTGGAACCTTGCCTCTTCGGCCGGGCGGCGCTTCAACGGGTTCGACAATGTGCGCCGGATGATCGCCGATCCGTTCTATGCCAACGCCTTGCTCAACATGATCCTTTATTGCCTTGCGATTGCCGTCGAGTATGCAATCGCCTTCGGCCTGGCGCTGCTCCTCAACCAGGAAATCATTGCCCGGAAGTTCTGGCGGGTTACTTTCCTCGTGCCCTTGATGCTGTCGCCGGTCGCGGTGAGCTGGATGGTGGGCAAGTCGATGCTGGAAACCCGTTTCGGCCCGATCGCGCGCATGGCCCGCTGGCTCGGCTGGGAAAACCCCTCCTTTTTCGGTGATCCGCTGACGGCGCGCCTCTGGATCATGATCATGGACGCCTGGACCTTCATTCCCTTCATGATGATCATGCTGCTCGCCGGACTGCAGGCCTTGTCGAGGGAGGTGCTGGAGGCGGCCGAAGTCGACGGCGCCACCAAGTGGCAACGCTTCTGGCAGGTGATTTTCCCGCTGATGCTGCCGGTGTCGGTCACGGCGGTGATGATCCGCATCATTTTCAAGCTCAAGCTCGCCGACATCATCATCACGGTGACATCAGGCGGCCCGGGCGGGGCGACGGATTCCGTCACCAGTTTCATCTACCGCGAATATCGCGACCGCTCGAATGTCGGATATGGGACCCTGCTCGCGCTCATCTATCTGGTGATCATCGTCATCGGCATGACCGGGCTGATGAAGATCTCCGACCGCATCGTCAAGCGGATGACAGGAAGGCTCTGATGGTTCGCATCGATTTCGAAAAATATGGGCGCGGCCAACGCATTCGCTGGTGGGCGATGCGTTTGGCTGTCTACGGCCTGCTCGTCATCTGGGCGTGTGTTTGCCTCTTTCCGCTGTTCTGGACAGTTTCAACCTCGTTCAAGACAGCCGCAGACGTCATGCGCGGCAATCTGATCCCCTGGTTCAATTTCGCGCCGAACTGGCTCGGCTGGCGCTCGCTCGGCCTCTCTCCCGATACGATCCCGCAGATCTCGACGGTGCGCGACGAGTTCATGCGCAGGCTCTGGAACAGCATGATCATCTCCGTCACGGCATCCGCCCTTGCGGTTGTGCTCGGATCGCTGGCGGCCTATGGCCTCAGCCGCTTCTCCTATAAATTTGGCCATATGCGCAATTCCGACATTTCCTTCTTTTTCCTGTCGCAGCTCATCATGCCGCCTGTTGTCCTCGCTCTGCCATTCCTGGTTCTCTACAAGGAACTGGCACTGCTCGACACCTATGCCGGCATGATCGCCGTCTATACGCTGATGGTGCTGCCGATCGTCGTCTGGATCATGCGCGATCAGTTCGCAACCATACCGGTCGAGCTCGAGGAGGCGGCGCTGGTCGACGGCCTGTCGATCTGGGGCGCCTTTGCCCGCATCATCGTGCCGCTCGTCCTGCCGGGCATGGTGGCCGCCTTCCTTTTGGCGCTGATCTTGTGCTGGAACGAATATTTCTTCGCCGCGCTGCTGACTTCCACCAATACCAACACGCTGCCTGTCATGATTGCCAGCCAGACCGGCAGTCAGGGCATCAACTGGTGGTCGATGGCTGCCCTCTCCACCGCCGGCATCCTGCCGCTGGTTATCGTCGGCGTCGTGCTGGAAAAGCATATCATCGCCGGCATGACCGCAGGCGCCGTAAAATAGCTGCGGGATGGGAACAATGTCGAAGATGCCCACTGTCAAGGATGTTGCCGAATATGCAGGCGTATCCGTGGGCACTGTTTCGCGTGTGCTGTCGGGCGAAGCCGCGGTCAAAACCATGCTGCGCGAAAGGGTCAACGACGCCATTTCGGCGCTCGGTTATCGGCCGAACGTGACCGCAAGGGCGCTGCGCACCAGCAGAACCGATGTCATCGGCCTCGTCGTTCCCGACATCACCAATCCCTTTTTTGCGCAGCTTGCGGCAAGCATCGAGCGAGCGGCGCTCGAATGCGGTCATAGCCTGATGCTGGCAAGCTCGCATAATGACAGCGAGGCGGAGCAGAGCCATGTTTCGGCTTTTCTCGACCGATCGGTGCGCGGCATCATCGTGGTGGCTTCAAGCGACGGTTCAGGTCTTGATCTGCCGGCCTCGGTACCGGTCATATCGCTGGACCGCCGCTTCGGCGCCTTTCCCCTGGTATCGACCAACCATGCGCAGGCGGCCACGCTGATTGCCGATCATCTCTACGGGCTTGGGCACCGGCGCATCGCCTATATCGCGGGGCCGACCGACACCGAAGCAGGACGCATGCGCAAAGAGGCCTTTATCAGCCGCATGCACGACTTCGGCAGGAGCGGTGAGCCTGTCGAACTGGAAATCTCCCATGGCAGATTCGACTACGAATCCGGCGAGAGAATTGCACGCGAGCTGCTTTCGCGCCCGCCACAGGCCCGGCCGACGGCGATTGCGGCCGCCAGCGACCAGCAGGCGATCGGCGCATTGAGGGCCGCCCGCGACCTCAAGATCGACGTGCCGCGAAAACTTTCCGTCACAGGTTTCGACGACATCTCGCTTGCCAATCTCGTCGTGCCGCGGCTGACAACCATCCGACAGCCGGCCGATATGCTGGCACGGCGCGCGGTCAGCCTTCTCCTCGAAGAACCGCCGGGCAAGGGCGACGAAATGGTAGACGGATCGCTGATCGTGCGTGGTTCGAGCGGCCCGTGTCCGCAACCTGGCGCATCAGCTCGAAAGTCGGAGCCGATTTCCGGAAAGCCCGATTCGTAGATGCACCACGCTCCGAGGCGGACGTCGCCAGACATGCAGATTGAAGGACGGCCGGCTTTCCGGCTAGAGAAAGGATGGAAGATCAATGCTCAAGGGAATTCGGGCCGAACTCAACGGCGATATTCTTCAAGCACTTTGCAATATGGGACATGGCGACTATCTCGTCATCTCCGACACGAATTTTCCATCAGATTCTATAGCCCGCCAGACGCGGCTGGGCAAACTCCTGACCATGGAAAACATCCCCGCGCCGCAGGCGATCGACGCGATCCTTTCGGTTCTGCCTCTGGACACGCCGATCCAGCCCTCGGTTGGCCGCATGGAAGTGATCGGCAAGCCGGATGAAATTCCGCCGATCCAGCAGGAAGTCCAAGCGATTGTTGACCGCG
Source organism: Rhizobium lentis (assembly GCF_017352135.1). Taxonomy (NCBI): domain Bacteria; kingdom Pseudomonadati; phylum Pseudomonadota; class Alphaproteobacteria; order Hyphomicrobiales; family Rhizobiaceae; genus Rhizobium; species Rhizobium lentis. The sequence continues at coordinate 179,076 of NZ_CP071457.1, read as the reverse complement.
CCGAAGGCAAGCCGTCGCCCATGTATCCCGTCGAACGGATGGCGTTCTACGACATTGCCAAAAAGGCCTATTGCGTGATCGCAACCGGGGAACTGCGGTTCTATGGATGCTTCCTGTTGACCAAGGGCGTCATTCCAGCGGAAGAGGCCGTGAGATGAGCGAGAAAAGCGGGATCGTCATCCTCGGCATCTTTGCCGCCGACACCGCATATAAGGCAAAGCGCCTGCCCCACATTGCCGAGACGCTGATGGGGTCGGGCTTCACGCTCGGGCCGGGAGGCAAGGGCTCCAACCAGGCGATTGCCGCGGCAAAGGCAGGCGGCAAGGTGACTTTCATTTCACGGGTTGGCAACGATGCCTTCGGCGCGATGGCCCTTGCCGCCTATGCGGAGGCGGGCGTAAAGGCCAATGTCATGAAGATGGAAGGCGTTTCCACGGGCGCTGCCTTCATCTTCGTCGACGAAGTGAGCGGCGACAACGCCATCATCGTGGTGCCGGGCGCCGCTGGGCTGATCGGCATTGAAGATGTCGAAGCGAACCGGGCGGCGATCGAAAGCGCAGCGATCTTCATGACACAGCTCGAACAACCGCTGGAAGCGGCTTTGCATGGTCTGTCCATAGCCAAGAGGGCAGGGGCCACGACAATCTTCAATCCGGCGCCGGCCAGCGCCATCCCGGACAGCATCTATGGCCTGTGCGATTTCATCGTTCCCAACGAAGTGGAAGCGGCGGAATTGGTCGGCCATGCGATCGAAACCGATGAGCAGGCACGTGCAGCTGCACGCACGCTGATTGATCGTGGGGCGAAAGCAGCGGTTATCACGCTTGGCGCCCGCGGCGCGCTCTATCACATCGCCGGGCAGAGCGAATTCGTCCCCGCATTTGCGGCAGGAAGTGTCATTGACACAACTGGCGCCGGTGACGCCTTTCTCGGCGGGTTCGCGACGGCGATTTCCGAAGGCCAGGCGCCAGTCGAGGCCGTCCGTTTCGGCTGCGCTACCGCCGCGATCGCGGTCACACGACCGGGCACCGCCCCTGCCATGCCTTCTCGCGCCGAGATCAAAGCCTTGCTGCGCTCCTGATGATTGGGTCACTGCGGAATTGGCGAGTTGCCATCTCCAGAACCCGTCAATCCAGCCTTGCGGTAAAGACGTAGCCGACGCCGCGCACGGCCTTGATGAATTGCGGTTTCTTCGGGTCCGTCTCGATCTTGCGCCGCAGCCGGACGATCTGGGCATCGATCGTCCGGTCGAAAGCTTCAAGATTTCGGCCCCGGGTCAGGTCCATCAGGACGTCGCGGGTCAGAACCCGTCCGGCATGCCGGACGAAGGTCGTCAGCATATCGAATTCACCGGTCGTCAGTTCGATCTCCGTGCCGTCTGGGTCGAGTAGCTGGCGGCGACTGAGGTTGAGCTTCCAGTCCTCGAAGCCGATGATTTCCTCGCTGGCCGCTTCTGCGATTCTCGCAGGAGATTGCCGGCGCCGCAGGATAGATTTCAGGCGCGCATGGACTTCCCTGAGATGGAAGGGCTTGGCGATGTAATCGTCGGCGCCGACCTCCAGACCGACGATTCGATCGACGACGTCGTCGCGACCCGTCAGCATCATGATCGGCACGTCGGACTGGGCGCGGATTTCACGGGCAAGATCAAGACCATCCGTGCCGCCGGGAAGAACGAGGTCAAGCAGGACGGCGTCGAAATTCTGCTGGCGCAGGCGCAGGCGCATCTCGGTGCCGTCGGCGGCGGAAGAGACCGTGTAACCCTCATCCTCGAAATAGCGCGTCAACATCTGGCGAATGCGCGGATCGTCGTCGACGACGAGAAGATGCGCGTCATGCTGAGGTGCTACCATCGTCCATCCGCCAAGCCGTTGCTCGTTACAGATCGTATTCAATGGCAACGTCTTTAACATGCCCCTCAAGCTGGTGTCACCAGCCGGCGGTCGTTGTCCTCATCGGAAGCCGCAACCTCAGAATTACGCGGGTCTGACGTCGTGCAGCCGTTGGCTTTTCGTCTGCATCTGGATGGGGGCGGGCGAGGACTGCCATGCGCAGAGCCATCCACGGACATCGTTCGCTGTGATCCGAACCGTGTTTGCGCTCGTGGAGGCAAGGCGGCGCGCGGCTATCTGGCAGAAAGTGTCGGCGTATTGAACAAGACGGAATTCGGTTGCCCGCGGCGGCGATGCCACCGACAGCAATGCCCGCCGCGACACGATGACAGTCTTGAGATCTGGCCCGAACCGCACATCGAGGCGCCCTGACTTGTCTTTCGCGTCGAGACTGGCTGTGACGATTTCATATGGCATTCCATCGCTCCGGATCATCGCTTCGTCGCTGCGGCCTATTCTAGTTTCTCCAGGTTACGACGCCGGTCAAAAGACGCTTTGACCTCGATCAAGTCGAAAGGACGGGGACGGCACCGAACAACTGCGCCGGGACCGCCCGCGACGGCTTCAAGGCAATGGACAAATATCTCGATGATTTCGCGGCGACGACATCATCATTGATTTGGAACAAGGAAGACCGCGCGGCCCGTGGGCATAAAGCATCCTGCTTTTTGAAAGGAAATGTGATGATGCCCGACGATCTTGTCGCCAAATACGGCGATGCACGGCTTCCGCGTTACACGAGTTACCCGACGGCGCCGGCTTTTTCACCAGCCGTCGGACCGGATGAATATGCCGCCGGCCTTGCTGAAATCGGAGAGGCCGGCCCAGTCTCGGTCTATCTCCACCTACCTTACTGCCGTTCGATGTGCTGGTACTGCGGCTGTCACACGACCATCACCCGGCAGGATGCTCCGGTCGTCGAATATCTGGATGTGATGAGCCAGGAGATCGAGCTCGTCTCCTTTGCCGCCGGCAACGACGTGCCCGTCAGGAACGTGCACTTGGGCGGCGGCACGCCGACAATCATGAAACCGCAGGAATTCTCCGCTCTGATGGCAAAGCTCCGGAGCGCCTTCGCCTTCGAAGCGGATGCCAGCGTCGCAATCGAGATCGACCCGCGCACATTGGCCGCCCCTATGATCGATGCGCTCTGCGAAAACGGTGTGGATCGCGCGAGCCTTGGTGTCCAGAGCTTTGATCCGGTCGTGCAGGCGGCCATCAATCGGCTGCAGTCCTTCGAGCAGACGGAAATGGCGCTCACCGGACTGCGCTCGGCAGGCGTGACAAGCATCAATTTCGATCTGATCTATGGACTGCCGAAGCAGACTGTCCGATCCTGCGTGGAAACAGTTCGCCTGGCCGCGGAGCTGCGTCCCGAACGTTTCGCCGTTTTCGGTTACGCCCACATACCCTCCTTCAAGAAGCATCAACGTCTCATCGACGAAGCATCGCTGCCAGACGCGAAACAGCGCAACGAGCAGGCGGAAGCCATCGCCCAGGAGCTTCAGCACGCCGGATATGTGCGTATCGGGCTCGACCACTTTGCCTTGCCGGAGGATCAGCTAGCGCGCGCCGCGCGCAACGGCACGATGAGACGAAACTTCCAGGGCTACAGCACGGATGACTGCGATAATCTCATCGGCCTCGGCGCTTCCGCGATCGGCCGGCTACCGAGCGGCTATATGCAGAACCACGTGCCTCTGGGTCTCTACGCCGAGCGGATTGCCTCTGGCGTCCTGCCCACCGCCAAAGGCTATCTTCTCAGCGAAGAGGACAAGCTTCGGGCCAGGATCATCGAAAGGCTGATGTGCGATTTCGAGGTCGACCTGGGAAGTGTGAGCAGCGGAACGGGTTTCGACACCGGCTTCCTTGTCGAGCGCAACGGCCGTCTCGGTGAGCTGATGGCCGACGGCGTCGTGACAATGATCGGCGAGCGGATCGTCGTATCCCGGGACGCACGCTTCATGGTCCGTGCCGTCGCGGCGGCATTCGACGCTTATTTCGGCTCGCACGGACGCACGCACAGCAAGGCCGCCTGACCTGCATCAGAGTCTGGCCGGAGGTGCCGATCCAGCCACTCCGGCCTGTTTGTTCATGCCCTTCAGGCGTTCAGGTTCATAGATCCCGGGCAGCCTGCGCCAGCACCGTCTTCGCGCCTGTCACGGCAATAGAGATCGCCGCCCGGTCCCACAAAGGTGATCTATTGAACATGACGAATTGCAGCGGGCGACGGAAGCCATGGTTCACCGCCGGCGAAGGCAATGCGGTTTCTCCATCGTGCGGGATGGCGCGCGAGTGCGGCCATCCGTACCGGTCATTGATTACTGGGTGAGATGGGCAAGATCGGCGTCGAGCCGCTTGCGTACCAAGTTCGGCACCTTTGCCGTCTTGATGGCTTCGAGATTGGCCGGGCTGTCGCCGACCTGGATCAAGGCGACCATGCCCATGCCGACATGCGGCGTGCATTTCAGGACATAGGCGCCGGCAACATCGAATTTCGCCTGATACTGTTCGTTCGGCTTGGATTTGAATTCGGCGACGCCATCCGGAATGAGGCCCTTGAAGGTCTCGACGTTGTGGCTCTTATCGGTAGGGATGAAGGTGACAGTGTCGCCGGGGGCGATCTTCAAGAAGCCGGGCTCGAACACCATTGCGCCGTCCGTGCCCTTGTTAAGCATCTGAACCTGGTGGTCGGCGGCCATCAAGGGGGCTGCCGAGGCAACCAAGGCTGCCGCTGCAGCGATCAGACCGAATTTCAAACGCATGTGCAATCTCCTGTTCTGCGAGGCTCGATCAGCCCCAAGGAACATGTTTTAAGAGATGCTGAGCCGTGCTCTTTGACCCCCGTCAAACTCAGGAAAAAAGCCCGCGATCAGGTTGGCAGTTTGTCAGGCACCATGCCAGGAATGCGCTTGCCTTGCTCGAACAAGCGATGCTGCGCCAGTTGCCGGGTGTCAAATGGCGCGCGACCTGCCGGAGCCTACCGGTGAAGGGTCGGGCGATCAGCATGAACGGGAGGCGTTCACTTCGCGTCGAGAAGCTCGCGGATCTTCAAGGCCAGCTCTTTGGCGGTATAGGGCTTGCGCAGCCACTGTGCGCCGGGAACCGTGCCTTTTTCCGCAAGACCCGGCTCGGAATATCCCGACGTGAACAGAACCGCGATGTCGGGCTGCATAACGCGCACTTCCCGTGCGAGTTCGTCACCGGTGATCCCGCCCGGCATGACGATATCGGTGAATAGGAGGGCGACGTCGGCGTTTTCCCGCAGGAGTTCGAGTGCGCGGTGGCCATTTTCGGCTTCACGCACCGTGTAGCCCATTGACCCGAGCCTGGCGACGGCCACGCGGCGGACGCGGGCGTCATCCTCCACGACCAGCACCGTTTCGTCACCGCTCGGCAGCTGGCTCTCTCCGCTGTCATGATCCGGCGCCGGCTCTCTGGGCTTCGCCCCGTTGACCGCAGGCAGATATATCCTGACTGTCGTGCCGCGATCCACCTCGCTGTAAAGCTGGAGATGTCCGCCCGACTGCTTGACGAAGCCATAGACCATACTGAGCCCGAGACCCGTGCCCGAGCCGACTTCCTTGGTCGTGAAAAAGGGTTCGATCGCACGCTTCCTGACCTCCTCGCTCATGCCCGTGCCGGTATCCGTCATGGCAATAAGAACGAAGTTGCCGCTGCGCACCTCTGGGTACATCTTGGCATAATCTGCGTCGAGATGGACGCGCGAGATCGTCGTCGTAAGACTGCCGCCCCTCGGCATCGCGTCCCTTGCGTTGAGGGCGATGTTCAGAATGGCGTTCTGGAGCTGTGAGCTGTCGACGAGCACGTCGAGGCCCGACCCGTCAATGACGGTCGACAGCTTGATATCTTCGCCGAGCGTCCGCCGCAGCAGATCCGAAAAGCCGCTCACGAGCTGACCGAGATCGGCATGCTTGGGGTTCAGCGGCTGCCGGCGGCCGAAGGCCAGCAACTGCCCGGTCAGAATCGCTCCGTCCTGCGCGGCGGACTGGGCTTCCTTGAGAATGTCGCGAAGACTGCCGGGCGGCAGCTTGTCCTCGATCATTTCGAGGTTGCCGCTGATGACGGTCAGGAGATTATTGAAGTCATGCGCAAGGCCTCCGGTCAGCTGTCCGATCGCCTCCATCTTCTGCGCCTGGCGAAGATCCTCCTCGATCCTGAAGCGGCTCGTCAAGTCGCGGACAAAACCGGTGAAAATCCGCTCGCCGTTGGCCGTCGCCTCTCCAACGTGCAGTTCCATGGGGAATTGTGAGCCGTCGGCCCGCTGTCCGGTTACCACGCGCCCGTAGCCGATAATGCGCTTCTCGCCAGTTTCGATATAATGGTCGATATAGCCGTCATGCGCCTCACGGTAGGGAGTCGGCATCAGGTTGCTGACGTTACGGCCGCAGATCTGATCCGCTGGCATTCCGAACAGCTTTTCGGCAGCCTTGCTGAACGACAGCACGGTTCCCTTGTGGTCGATCACCACCATAGCATCAGGTACCGTTTCGAGGATTGAACTAAGATGCGCCTCCCGCGACTTGACCGCCTCCTGAGCCCGCCTCAGGGCGCTGACATCGCTGTTTGTCTGTATGACGGTAAGCTCGCCGTCCGGCAGGCTGACCAGCACGCAGCGGGATGCGACATGGATCTCGTGCCCGCTCTTATGGCGATGAATGATTTCGCCCTGCCAGAAGCCGCGCGATTTCAGCTGGTCGCGGATGTTTTCCGCCGGGTCGGGAAACTTCGTCGCCAGAAGTTCGTGGACCTTCTCGCCGACGGCTTCCTCTCGTGCCCAACCATACATGTTCTCGCAGCCGATGGACCAGTGCGTGATCGTTCCGTCGAAACGATGAACCACGATATCTGCTCCGTCGAGCACGTGCACCATGGCATCCAGCTCCTGCGGCGATGCGGTTCTCGGTGACACGAGACGGTGAGGCATGAATGTTGACCCTGCGGCTTGTTGCATCAGTGCAGCTTGACCCTATGACAGGAATCCTCAGAAAAATCATCAGCGTCGCCGGATAGCTGCACCAGCCGGGCGAGATTGACGATCCGCAAGTCGTGCCTGCCCTCGGGGATGACGACGTTGCGCGACGCCAGTTTGGTGATCGTGCGGGACACGGTCTCGATGGTGAGGCCGAGATGATCCGCAATGTCCTGGCGGTTCATGGGAACGCGCACCAGGCCTTGGCGCGGCCGCAGGTTGCGGCGGGACGCAAGCTTGACGATGAAGCTGCAGAGGCGCTCCTCGGCATTCTTCTTCGACAACAGCACCATCTGTTCATGCGCGGCGGCCGCCTCCTGGCAAAGCAAGGAGATATAGGCCGGGACGAGCGCTTCGGAGCGGGCGACTTCTTCGTGAAAGCTCTTGCGCGACATGCGCCGGATCTTGCATTCGGTCACGGCCTCCGCCGTGAAAATGAAGTCGTTCTGCAACGAGGCGCCGATGAGATCGCCGGCGAAATGAAAGGCGGTGATGACCCGGCGGCCCTCGCCGATGATGCGATGCAGGCGAACGACGCCTTCTTCCACCTGGAAGAGATGTTTCGCCTGGTCGCCCTCCCAGCAAATCGCCTTGCCGGCTGCGACGGGCTCCGCCGCCGAGCTCAGGAAGAGCGAAGAAAGCGATTGGCCGGCAGCAATTGCTTCTACCGTTTTCTCGGCATTTTCGAACGCGTGGTTGTTCTGCATCAGCATCGTCGTGTCCCTCGTGGCAGTGGGCGCAGTAGAAAGCTGCTGCGTCACAGGGGGATGAGCGGACGGTGCCAAAGGGTGAAAGAATGTAACAGTGTGTAACAGCGACGGTTCATCCGCGCATGGGCGTCCCATGTTGATGTAGATCAAGGAGCTATCGCCCCCTTCGTGACAGTCCTGCCTCGAAGTAAGAAAAAGCTGGCCGCGTCGCGGTCGTCTTTGCACTGGGGACGACATCATGAATTACACGACAGAAACGATGATGCTCGCCGTCGCGGCGTTTCTAGCGCTGCTCGGAGCCGCATTCGCACACGATCATCTCTTTGCGGTCCATATGGGCATACTCAGCTTCTGCCTCGTCGCCGGGACCCTGCTCCTCGTCAGGCAGGTCGACTTCGCACCGGCGGACCAACGGCGGAAAGCCGACCTATCGGGCTATTTCGACGAGGTGATCCGTTACGGACTGATCGCCACGGTCTTCTGGGGCGTCGTCGGCTTCCTCGTCGGTGTGGTCATCGCGCTGCAGCTGGCCTTTCCCGACCTCAACATCGCGCCCTATCTCAATTTCGGGAGGTTGCGGCCCATCCACACCTCGGCGGTCATCTTTGCCTTCGGCGGCAACGCGCTCATCATGACGTCCTTTTACGTGGTGCAGCGCACCTGTCGCGCGCGGCTCTTCGGCGGTAGCCTCGCCTGGTTCGTCTTCTGGGGCTACCAACTCTTCATCGTCATGGCGGCGACGGGCTACGTGCTCGGCATCACCCAAGCCCGTGAATATGCCGAGCCCGAATGGTATGTCGACCTGTGGCTGACCATCGTCTGGGTCGCCTATCTCGCCGTCTATCTCGGAACGATCCTGAAGCGCAATGAACCGCATATCTACGTCGCGAATTGGTTCTATCTCGGCTTCATCGTCACCATCGCGATGCTGCACGTGGTCAACAACCTTGCGGTTCCGGCCTCGTTTCTCGGCTCCAAGAGCTATTCTCTCTTCTCGGGCGTCCAGGACGCGCTGACGCAATGGTGGTATGGCCACAACGCCGTCGGCTTTTTCCTCACCGCCGGCTTCCTCGGCATGATGTACTATTTCGTGCCGAAGCAGGCCAACCGGCCGGTCTATTCGTACCGGCTTTCGATCATCCATTTCTGGGCCCTGATTTTCATGTATATCTGGGCCGGTCCGCACCATCTGCATTACACGGCGCTGCCCGACTGGGCCCAGACGCTCGGCATGGTTTTCTCGGTCATGCTCTGGATGCCATCCTGGGGCGGCATGATCAACGGCCTGATGACCCTTTCGGGCGCCTGGGACAAGATCCGCACCGACCCAATCATCCGGATGATGATCGTCGCCATCGCCTTTTACGGCATGTCGACCTTCGAGGGCCCGATGATGTCGGTCAAGACCGTCAATTCGCTCAGCCATTATACCGAATGGACGATCGGCCACGTGCATTCCGGCGCGCTCGGCTGGGTCGGGATGATCACCTTCGGGGCGATTTATTACCTGACACCGAAACTGTGGGGACGCGAACGCCTCTACAGCCTGCGGATGGTCAACTGGCACTTCTGGCTAGCGACCCTCGGGATCGTGGTCTACGCCGCCGTGCTCTGGGTTGCCGGCATCCAGCAGGGTCTGATGTGGCGCGAATACAGTTCCCAGGGCTTCCTCGTCTACTCCTTCGCAGAGACGGTCGCGGCGATGATCCCCTACTACGTGCTGCGCGCTGTCGGCGGAACGCTTTATCTGGCGGGCGGCCTCGTCATGGCCTGGAACGTGTTCATGACGATCCGCGGCCGCCAGCGCGACGAAGCAGCAATCCCGACCACTTTCGTGCCCCAGGCACAGCCTGCCGAATGAGGTGAGACATGGCATCGATACTTGATAAACATAAGATCCTCGAGAAGAACGCGACGCTTCTTCTGGTCGGCTCGCTGCTCGTCGTCAGCGTCGGCGGCATCGTTGAAATCGCACCGCTGTTCTACCTGCAGAATACGATCGAAAAAGTGGAAGGAATGCGTCCTTACACGCCGCTGGAGCTCGCAGGACGCAACGTCTACATCCGTGAAGGCTGCTATCTCTGCCATAGCCAGATGATCAGGCCTTTCCGTGATGAAGTCGAACGCTACGGCCATTATTCACTGGCCGCAGAATCCATGTACGACCACCCCTTCCAGTGGGGATCCAAACGGACCGGGCCGGATCTCGCCCGTGTCGGCGGACGTTACTCGAACGAATGGCATGTCCAGCATCTCGCAAATCCGCGCGCCGTGGTGCCGGAATCGATCATGCCGGGCTACGCCTTCCTCAACGAGCGGGAAGTGACGGTCAAGGATGTCGGAATGGACCTCAAAGCCAACGAGGACGTCGGCGTGCCCTACAGCGACGACATGCTGGCGAATGCGGAGGCCGACATGAGGGCTCAGGCCGATCCGAATGCGGACACGACGGCCCTGCTCGAACGCTATCCGAAGGCGAAGGTAGGCGATTTCGACGGCGACCCGGCCAGGCTGACCGAAATGGACGCGCTCGTCTCCTACCTGCAGATGCTCGGAACGCTGGTCGATTTCTCGACCTATGACGACGCGGCCGGCTACCGTTGAGGTGATCCATGGAAACCTACACTGCAATGAGACACTTCGCCGACAGCTGGGGCCTCTTGGCAATGGCGGCATTCTTCGTCGGCGTGGTCGTGTTCACCCTTCGCCCAGGCAGCAAGCAGACGGCGAAAGAGGCCGCCGATATTCCCTTGAAGGACGATTGAGATGTCGGAAAAACATATCGATGAACTGAGCGGCGTCGAAACGACCGGACATGAATGGGACGGCATCCGTGAGCTCAACAATCCCATGCCCCGCTGGTGGGTGTGGACCTTCTACGCCACCATTCTCTGGGCGGTTGGCTATGCGATAGCATATCCCGCTATCCCGATGATCACTTCCGCCACAAAAGGCTATCTCGGTTACTCCACTCGCGCGGAGCTGCAGGAGGATCTGGATCATGCCAAAGCGGCCCAGACACAGTTTCATGACCTCATCGCTGCAAAGACAGTGCGGGAGATCGACGCCGATCCTACCCTTCGAGAATTTGCCATAGCCGGCGGTGCGTCGGCCTTCAAAGTCAATTGCGCGCCCTGTCATGGCTCGGGGGCGAGCGGCGGCCCGGGCTTTCCAAATCTCAACGATGACGACTGGCTGTGGGGCGGTGACCTGGACGCCATCCAGGCCACGATCGTCCACGGTATCCGCTTCGACTCGGATGTCGAAACGCACGCTTCCGAGATGCCTGCCTTTACCGATGTTCTGGAGCCTTTCCAGATGCGACAGGTCGCCGCTTACGTCTGGGGGCTGACCAATACACCCTCGGACCCCGCTCTCGCGGAGGCCGGAAAGCAGCTCTTCCTCGACAACTGCGCCGCATGTCACGGCGAGGATGCCAAAGGCAAGGCGGATATGGGTGCGCCGGATCTTGCCGACGCGATCTGGCTGAAGGCGCGCGGCGAAGAAGCCATCATTCGCCAGATTGCCTCCCCCAAGCATGGCGTCATGCCCGCCTGGGCAGAACGTCTGGGGGACACGACCGTCAAGGAGCTCACCATTTTCGTTCATTCGCTTGGCGGCGGAACTTAAGGAGAGATAGATGACATCCCACGACCACAATCCGATCCTTGGTCTCTACGGCACACCGCGCGCCGCCATCCGGTCGCGTGTTTCGGCACGCGCCACGGCGATGCCTCCGCCTGCCGAACAGGACGATCCTGCAAAGATCGGCAATTCGATTGTAAGCTTGATCTGCCTCAAGGATCACAAGCAGACAAGCCGGTAGTTTCAACTCCTGTCGAGGACGTTCCAGCGGCGTTTCTCCTCCGCTGTCCTCCGGCCACGCCCTTTACCCCAGGGCGTGGCCATTTTGTTTCGAGAAGGTCAATTTCTTGATCTGCATCAAGGAACGGATGCGCCGCGGGTGGGACAAGAGCGGGCGAACACCGGACAGGTCCCCATGAATCTCTACACCGCCCCGGAACCAAACGACATCGAGCGTGTCATCGTCGAGCCGGTCAACGCCCGGCGCAATCGGCAGCCTCTCTATGCGCCGCGCAAGAAGATTTTTCCAAAGCGCGCCGAGGGCCGATTCCGCCGGTTCAAATGGATGGTGATGCTGGTCACGCTCGGTATTTATTACCTGGCGCCATGGATCCGCTGGGATCGTGGTCCCTACGCGCCCGATCAGGCAATCCTCGTCGACCTCTCCTCGCGGCGCTTCTTCTTTTTCTTCATCGAAATCTGGCCTCAGGAATTCTACTATGTCGCGGGCCTGCTCGTCATGGCGGGCTTTGGCCTCTTCCTCGTCACCGCCGCGGTCGGCCGCGCCTGGTGCGGCTACGCCTGTCCGCAGACCGTCTGGGTCGATCTCTTCCTCGTCGTCGAACGCGCCATCGAAGGCGATCGAAACGCGCGAATGAAGCTCGACGCCGGCCCCTTCACCTTCGACAAGCTGAGGAAGCGGGTGATCAAGCATGCGATCTGGCTGCTGATCGGCGCCGCCACCGGCGGCGCATGGATCTTCTATTTTGCTGACGCACCGAGCCTGGCGGCGTCGCTATTTGCCGGCAGGGCTCCTGCAGCGGCCTATGCGACGATCGCCATCCTGACCGCCACGACCTATCTGCTTGGCGGCCTCATGCGCGAGCAGGTGTGCACCTATATGTGTCCATGGCCGCGCATTCAGGGCGCGATGCTGGATGAGAATTCCCTGGTTGTCACCTACAATGACTGGCGCGGTGAGCAGCGCTCGCGCCACGCCAAGAAGGCCCAGGCGAAGGGCCTGACGGTTGGCGATTGCGTGGATTGCAATGCCTGCGTCGCGGTCTGTCCGATGGGAATCGACATTCGCGACGGACAGCAGATGGAATGCATCACATGTGCTCTCTGCATCGATGCCTGTGACAGCGTCATGGATAAGCTCGGTAAACCGCGCGGCCTGATCGCCTATGCGACGCTCAGCGAATATTCGAGCAACATGTCGCTTGCGACGGAGGGAGGACGGAAGGCCATCCAGGCCTCGAATGTTCGAAACGAAGATGGCAGCTTCATTCCGGCGATCCGGCATTTCGACTGGCGCATCATCTTTCGTCCGAGAATCGTCTTCTACGCCGTCCTCTGGGCATTGATAGGCATCGCCATGGTCATCCATCTCGCCTTTCGCGAACGGCTCGAACTCAACGTCGTCCACGATCGCAACCCTCAACATGTCCTGGAAAGCGACGGCTCCATCCGCAACGGCTACACGCTTCGCGTCCTCAACATGGTGCCGATGCCGCGGGATGTGACCATCACGCTCGTCGGGCTCGAGGGCGGCACCATGCGCATTCCCGAGTTCGGCAGGCAGGATGGCCGCAGCTTCACGGTCCATGCTGAACCCGACGCGGCCACGACGCTCAAGGTCTTCGTCACCCGCAAGCCCGACGGGGCCGAGATCAATGAATTCCTCTTCGTCATCGAAGATACGGGCCATTCCGACCGTGCGACCTATCGCGCGGCATTCAACGCACCGGGAGACGTGAAATGAAGGCTTCCCATCGAGGTTTTACCGGCTTGCACATGCTGCTTGCCACCTCGGCATTCTTCGCCGTCGTGATCGCTGTCAACGTCACCATGGCCGTCTATGCCTCATCCAGCTGGAGCGGCCTGGTGGTCGAAAACACCTATGTGGCCAGCCAGGAATTCAACGGCAAGGCGGCGGCGATGAAGGCGATGGCCGCCTCCGGCGTTGAGGGCGCTCTCTCCGTCAAGGGCCGCGCGATCCGCTACGACATCCGTGATGGCAAGGGCGCGCCTGCGATCATCGACGATGTCACGCTGAGTTTCAAACGTCCGGTCGGCGATCACGAGGATTTCCAGCTGACGCTCCGGAAAACAGGCGAGGGCCGGTTCGAAGCCGACCACGAGGTCGCCGGCGGCGATTGGATCGTCGAGGCCATATCGACAAGGAGCGGCGTGGTCGTCATGCATGAGGCCAAGCGCATCGATACTGCGGAGTTCGGGCAATGACCTGCTGCTCCATGGATACGGAAAGCGTGCTCGCCATCAGCGCAACATCCGCCAGCGCCGACGAAGTCCGGCTGGCAAGCCACCCGCTGGGGGCCGGCTTGCGCCAGCTCGACCTCAGTGTGCCAGACGTCCATTGCGGCGGCTGCATATCCGCCATCGAAAAGGCACTGTCGGCGCTTCCGTTCGTCAGGAAAGCCCGGGTCAATCTGACCGCCCGAAGGGTCAGCTGCATCTATCAGGAGGAACTCGACGAGTGCGCTACCGATCCCTCCGAAATCCTCGCGGCCATCAACACGGCCGGATACCGCGCGCATCTCTTCACGCCAGCGGCGCCTGAAAATGACCGGCTCCGGAACCAGCTGCTGCTGGCGATCGGCTTTTCGGGTTTTGCAGCTGCCAACATCATGCTGCTCTCGGTGTCGGTCTGGTCTGGCGCCGATGCGGCGACGCGCGACATGTTTCACTGGATCTCGGCGATGATCGCCGCCCCTGCGCTGGTCTATGCAGGGCGCTTCTTCTTCAAATCGGCATGGAGCGCGCTGAAACGCGGGCGCACCAACATGGATGTTCCGATCTCGCTTGCCGTGACGCTGTCCTACGCCGTCTCCCTGTGGGAGACCGTGCATCACGGCGAACATGCTTGGTTCGACGCCTCAGTTTCGCTGCTGTTCTTCCTGCTGATCGGCAGAACCCTCGATCACGTGATGCGGGAAAAGGCGCGCGCGGCGATCAACGGGCTTGCAAGACTGGCCCCGCGCGGGGCGCTGCTGATGATGCCGGACGGATCGCGCCGCTATGTTCCGGTGGAAGAGATCGCGGTGGGGGACGACATCTCGATCGCGGCGGGCGAGCGCATCCCGGTCGACGGCACGATCGTCAGCGGCGAGAGCGACGTGGACCTCTCCATCGTCACCGGTGAAAGCAGCCCGGTCGCCGTCGCCAAAGGCAGCGCGGTGAATTCGGGGGCAATGAATCTGACGGGCTCGCTCATCCTTCGGGCGACGAAAGTGGCGAGGGATTCACTTCTATCGGAAATCATCGGTCTCATGGAAGCCGCCGAAGGCGGCAGGGCTCGTTATCGCCGGATCGCCGATCGGGCCGCAGCACTCTATTCGCCGGCCGTGCACCTGTTGGCGCTGGTCTCCTTTCTCGCCTGGTTATTTTTCGGCGGCGACTGGAAACAGGCCATGCTGGTCGCGGTCGCAGTGCTGATCATTACATGCCCTTGCGCGCTCGGCCTTGCCGTGCCCGTGGTCCAGGTGGTCGCGGCGGGCGAGCTTTTCCGCAAGGGCATCATGGTCAAGGACGGGTCGGCGCTCGAAAGACTGGCCGCGGTGGATATCGTCGCCTTCGACAAGACCGGCACGCTGACGATGGGGCGACCCCGCCTCGTCGGGGTCGAAGCGGGCGACGCGGCCAATACTGCAATCGCCTGCGCATTAGCCGCCCATTCACGGCATCCTCTTTCCCAGGCGCTGCTGCGGGACATGGAGCAGGCCTCTTTACTCTCCTTCGACAGGATCGCGGAAATCCCCGGCGGGGGGCTGGAGGCCAGTAACGGAACGGATCTCTATCGGCTGGGCAACCGGGCCTTTGCCTGCGGAACCGACCTTGCGCCCAGCGCGGGCGACAGTCCGTTTTCGGAAGTGGTCCTGTCGAAGAACGGTGCCTATCTGGCCCAGTTCCTGTTTGACGATACGCTTCGCCCGGGCGCTGCCGAGGCTGTCCGCGAGCTCACTGCCGGCGGCCTTGAAACATTGATGGTATCAGGCGACAGGCAAACCGTCGTCGACAGCACGGCACAGGCCCTGGGCATCCACACGGCTCTGGGCGTCTTGGCGCCGAAGCAGAAGGTCGAGGAATGCCAGAGACTGAACGGCGAAGGCCGCCGCGTGCTCATGGTCGGCGACGGGATTAACGACGCTCCGGCGCTTGCCGCCGCCCATGTCTCGATGGCGCCCGCCACCGCGTCCGACATCGGCAGGCAGGCCGCAGACCTAGTCTTTTTCAACGATCGGCTCGATGCCGTTCCCGAAGCGATCGCCGTTGCGCGAAGATCCGCCAGCTTGATCCGGCAGAACTTTGTTCTGGCCATCGGTTACAACCTGCTGGCGGTTCCGATCGCGATCGCCGGACTGGCGACACCGCTCATCGCTGCGGTCGCCATGTCGACGTCGTCAATCATCGTTGTAACCAATGCACTGCGGTTGAATGCCTTCGGCAAACATTACCCCATGCGGACCGAAGCGCGAGCCGACGGGGAGGTGAAAACCGCATGAACATGCTGATCTATCTGATCCCGATCGCGCTGCTGATGGGGGGAATGGGCCTCCTGGCATTCCTATGGTCGCTGAAGAGCGGTCAGTACGATGACCTCGAAGGTGCCGCCTGGCGAATTCTTGTCGACGACGAGACCGAGCGGAAAAGACCTTGAGCCGTGTCCAAACCAAGACGAGAGGAAGATCGATGCTTGCGAAAAATTCCATACTTTTGCGGTCTGACCTGTTCGTCGGCCTCGACGAGGCGACGGTACGAGAATTGGCCGCCACGGCTCAGGTGCAAACCTTCGCTCCGGACGAGCGGATCATCGCCGAAGGCCAGCCGGCGTCGTACGTCTTTTGCGTGACGAGCGGATTCGTCCGGCTTTCCAAAGCCGAATCCGCCGGGCGCGAGGCAGATGTCTGCGTCTGCGAGCCCGGCGACACCTTCGGCGAATATCTTCTGTCGGGCGGCGGCGCCTACGCCTACAGCGCGTGTTCCGCCGACGGGGCGGAGGTGGCCTTGTTCGAACTTGCGAACTTGCGGGCTCTCGCCGACCGGTATCCCGTCATTCATCGCAACGTCATGCGGATCATGACCCGACATCTGCTTGGCGCAATGGATTGCATCGCTGGAGACCGGCTGCACACGGCCGCGCAGCGCGTCGCGAACTACCTCGTCAGCCGCTGCCCTGCCGCAGCCTCACAGGCCACGTTTCGCCTGCCTTACCGGAAAAGGATTCTGGCCGGCAAACTGGGGCTCGCGCCCGAAGCCCTGTCCCGGGCATTCGCCGCGCTCGTTCCCGCAGGCGTCGAAGTCAAAGGCAAGGTCGTGCTGGTCGACAGTGTCGATCTGTTGCGGAAGGCATGCTGACGACGTGAACAAGCCGGCAAAGCACGCCGCAATTTGCCGAGCGTCAATGTGGCGGCGGGAGCCACAGGAGATACGAGATGACGCGCAAGCAGAAGCGCCTTGCGGTGATCGCGGGTGGGATGAGTTTCATCCTTGCGGCGGTGCTTTTGGTGATGTTCGCCTTCAGCCAGTCGGTGGCTTATTTCTACATGCCGGCGGATCTGGCCAGGACGCCGGTGGCGCCGGAGACCCGCATCCGGCTCGGCGGCCTGGTAGGGGCGGGCAGCGTCGTGCGCGGCGCCGGTTCGACAGTGGAGTTTTCCGTCACCGACGGCAGCGCGAATGCGGTGAAGGTCAGATATACCGGCATCCTGCCCGATCTGTTCCGCGAGGGCCAGGGTGTGGTCACCGAGGGCATGTTTGCCGCTGGCAGCAATATCTTTACCGCCGATACCGTGCTTGCCAAGCATGACGAGACCTATATGCCGAAGGAAGTGGCCGACAAGCTGAAACAGCAGGGGCTGTGGCAGGAAGGCCAGGGGCAGGGGCAGAGCCAAGACCCGGGGCAGGCGAAAGCCCTCGTCGCACCCATCTCCGCCACCGCCGTCAATCCGGACGAAGTTCTGGCTCATCCGGCGCTGGAGGGCGCGCGCCCGGAGCGAATGTGACGGCGGTCATGAGCAAATTGATGAAGATCAAAGCGTTATGGAAGCCCGGTCTCTAGCATATCTCGAAGGATAATCATGATCAGTGAGGCAGCGACCATGCAAGCAAGGGATATAATGACCACGAATGTGGTTTCGATCAGCCCGGTGGTGAGTGTGCGCCATGCGGTCGCGATGATGCTGCAAAATCATGTCAGCGGCCTTCCCGTCGTCGACGACCACGACCGCATCTGCGGCATGGTGACGGAGGGTGATCTGCTCCTACGCCGGGAGGTCCGCTTTTCTCCCCGTCCGGCGCGGGCGCCGGAGCTGATATCCGAGATCGACCTCGAACGTTACATTGGCAGCAACGGATGGTGTGTGGCGGATGTCATGTCCCAGGACGTCATCGTCGCCCGGCCCGACAGCGAAGTCTCCGATATTGCCGAAAGCTTGCAGGTGCACCGTATCAAGCGGCTGCCGATCGTCGAAGACGAACGTCTGGTCGGGATCGTGAGCCGACGGGATATTCTGCGTGTCATTGCCGAGGCACCGACAAACGTATTGCCGCGGGGGGACGAGGCCATCACGCTGGCGGCGCGAACCCGGCTGAGATCGGATCTCGGTCTGACGCCGCAAAAAGTCCAGGTTTCCGTCCGGAACGGGCAGGTGACGGTCGACGGCCACGTGGAATCCGAGCTCAAGCGCAGGGCGATCAAAGTTCTCATCGAAGGCCTTGGCGGCATTGCCGGCTATAAGGATTGCCTGCTCGTATCGCCAGTTCACAACCTGGATTGAAGATTCGGTCGCTTTGGCGCGCCGTCACGCCGAAGTGACGAGGAGGCTTGCTCGATCTGTCAATCGAGCAAGCCATCTGTCAACTTCCCTGGTTGACACGGGAGCTCCCGACTCGCCCCGTGACACTACACTAGCCACAGGCTTCCTCATTGATGTAACGCAATCACGGCGCCCCCCGCGAAAGCACGCGACTTGCGCCGAACTTGACGGAGATCAAATACCGCCCGGCTGCCCCGATGTATCGCTTGACCTCGCAAAAGGGAGCATCTGATGGATTTCGAAGCATTTTTCAAAAACGAGCTGGACGGGCTTCATGCCGAGGGCCGCTACCGCGTTTTTGCCGATCTCGAGCGTCACCGCGGCAACTTCCCGCGTGCGACGCGTCATACGGCCGATGGCGAGAAGGAAGTCACGGTCTGGTGCTCCAACGACTATCTCGGCATGGGCCAGAACCCGAAGGTGATCGAGGCGATGAAGACCGCCATCGACCACTGTGGCGCGGGTGCGGGAGGCACCCGGAATATTTCTGGCACCAACCATTATCACGTCCTGCTCGAGCGGGAGCTTGCCGACCTGCACGGCAAGGAAGCGGCGCTGATCTTCACCTCCGGCTATGTCTCCAACTGGGCCGCACTCGGCACGCTCGGCGCGAAGATCCCCGGCCTGATCATCTTCTCCGATGCGCTCAACCATGCCTCGATGATCGAGGGCATCCGCCATGCCAAGTGCGACAAGGTGATCTGGAAACACAATGACGTCGCCGATCTCGAAGCCAAGCTTGCCGCCGCCGATCCGAAGGCGCCGAAGCTGATCGCCTTCGAGAGCGTCTATTCGATGGATGGCGATATCGCCCCGATCAGGGAGATCTGCGATCTCGCCGACAAATACGGCGCCATGACCTATCTCGACGAGGTGCATGCGGTCGGCATGTACGGCCCGCGCGGCGGCGGCATTGCCGAGCGCGAGGGGCTGATGCACCGGCTGACGGTCATCGAGGGCACGCTCGGCAAGGCCTTCGGGGTGATGGGCGGCTATATCGCCGCCTCTGCGGCGCTGTGCGATTTCATCCGCTCGTTTGCCTCCGGCTTCATCTTCACCACCGCCCTGCCGCCGGCGCTCGCCGCCGGTGCGGTCGCCTCGATCCAGCACCTGAAGGTCAGCCAGTTCGAGCGCGCCCGCCACCAGGACCGGGTGCGCAAGCTCAGGTCGCTGCTCGACCAGCGCGGCATTCCGCATATGCACAATCCCAGCCATATCGTGCCGGTGCTGGTCGGCGATGCGGCCAAATGCAAGTGGATCTCCGACCTGCTGCTCGACAATTGCGGCGTCTACGTCCAGCCGATCAACTATCCCACCGTGCCGAAGAAGACCGAGCGGCTGCGCATCACGCCGACACCGCTGCATTCAGACGCCGATATCGCCCATCTCGTCGAGGCGCTGCATTCGCTCTGGTCGCGCTGCGCGCTGGCGCGGATGGTAGCCTGAGCAAGATGCGGCACGATGACGATCACGCGGCTCGCGGGCAGCAGACTTTCCATTTTTCGGTGCTATTCTTCCAGGAGGAGAGCTGTCGCGAGATAACCCATGCTGATGGTGCTCGCAAAGAGATAAATGAACAGGCCCTGCGCGAGATAATTCTCAAGCGTACCTGCCGCAGCAAAACCGTTCTGCCATACGAAGAGCCCCGCGGCGCATCCGATTGCAAAGCCCGTGGCCAGTCGGGTGAGCATGAACCTGATCATGCGGGGCATTTCCTACCTCTAACCTAATCGCAGCAAACGTCCGGGCGCTTGGAATGTTCCGGCGGCAAAATGACCTCTGTCAACGACGGGCGCGCGCGGCCATGCAAGAAGCGGAGGCAAC
The DNA here is from genome assembly GCF_017352135.1 of Rhizobium lentis. Taxonomy (NCBI): domain Bacteria; kingdom Pseudomonadati; phylum Pseudomonadota; class Alphaproteobacteria; order Hyphomicrobiales; family Rhizobiaceae; genus Rhizobium; species Rhizobium lentis. The sequence goes on along the minus strand of NZ_CP071457.1, from coordinate 159,014 downwards.
CGGAGACCGTAACAGTGCATCTTCTGCCTTTCGCAGCCGGCGTTTTCACGCTTCTCATCCTGCCCGGGCCGACCAATGCCATTTTGGCGATGGCATCTCAGGGGCTGACCTTCAGACGCTCGATCGCGCTGCTCGCCACCGTCCTGTCCGCCTATCTCGCAATCGTCCTTCCGGCATCCGGTCTGGCCGGTTCCTTTCTCCGCGACCATCCACTGGTGTCGCAGGGCGTCAAACTTATTTCGGCGACCTGGGTACTGTATCTGGCACTCCGGCTCTGGGGCGTCGGATCGAGCCACATCGAGGCGGTAAGCGTGCGGCAGTTGGGCGTGACGACGCTCCTAAATCCCAAAGCGCTTATCATCGGGCTGACGATGGTCCCTCCCACGCGGGAAGTGCCTGCGGCAGCCGCCATTGCCACTCTCGCATCCGTGGTCCTGGTCGTCTCCTCGATCTGGTTGTCGATCGGCGCGCTCATCCTTGGACGTGAAAAACGCATCCCGGCACTTGCGCGGCGGTGCGGATCGGCAACCCTCGTCGCATTCTCCGCTGTGCTGACGTTCAGCGCCTTTGGCGGATGAAACCCGCGGCTATTGCCGTGGCGGATTCCCAGTGTGACGGTCTCACCGGCATGAGAAACGAAGCTCGTCCCCCGGGGTGGTCGTTGACGTGGGACGCATGTCGACCAGTGCTTCACAACAGCCAAACTCATTTCGCAAGCCTTTCAAATACTTGCGCTGATGCAGAGGATGAGATTTCCAGCCGATCGGGCTCGATATTCGCGTAGCCGCGGCGGGTTCCACAAACCGCTCCGCCATCGGCGAAAATCTCGACGATTCCGCGGTCATGAAACAGCCGAAGGTCCTTTCCGCCGCCAAGCTCCGCCACGTATCGGATCGAGCCATCGTCCTGGGCCAGCCGAATCGAAAGGATATCGCCGGCGACGCTCACCTCGAAGGCAAGTTCGCCACCCTCTGTCGCGACAAGCTTGCTACCCTGCAGCGGTCCGGAAAGCCGGATCTCGATCGGGGCGCTCGGCAGCGCGTAATCACCGCTTCGGTCCGGGGCGACTGGGATGGCGACATAGCGCTCGTCGACCTCGATCGCCGGCAGCATGCATATTTTGCTCTTGTCTTCATTGAGACTGAGGACACGGGGCAGGGACATTTCGCCGGAATAGGCTGAACCTTCCGGCTTGCGGTATTCCCAGTTGAAAAGCCATGCAAAGGCGATTTGACGCCCTTCTGCTTCGAAACTCTGCATCGCGTAATAGTCGGTCCCGAAATCCAGCAGTTGCAGCTCGGGTGCGTCGGGCACGAAGCGATCGCCTGCAAATTCGCCGATCAGGGCGTAGAGGAGATTGTGGCGCCCCGTTGTTGGTTCAATATGGCCGACAAAGCCCATGACCAAGACCCACTTATCCTCCAGCCGGAAAAAGTCGGGACATTCCACCGCACGGGCGCCTTCGGCGCGGAAACGGGCGGGCGCGCGGTAGAGCGGCCCCAGATATTGCCATTCCAGTCCATCGCCCGAGCCATAGAGCAACACCGCCGGATCGCCATCAATCGATGCGCCAAGGATCATCCGATAGGCGCGGGCTGCCCCGTCCCACCAGACTTTCGGATCTCGGAAATCATGTTCTACCCCTTCCGGACGGACCTCCAGCACGGTCGTGATCCGCTCGGGCTCGATGAGGTCGCGGCCGGGTTCGGCGATCTTCTGGATCTCGCGATAACCGGCAAAGAGATCATAGGCGGGCAAGCGCTCCGTGTAATAGAACTTTACCTTTCCGTCTCGACCCCGGAACGCGCTGCCCGAGAACGCGCCACCGGTCGCCCCGAGGCGGGCGAGGTTCTGTTCCGGATGCAAGAAGACCGGCATGTGAAGCCACTCACAAAGGTTGCGGCTGGTCGCATGCCCCCAATGCATAGGCCCCCAATCCGTGCCGGCCGGATGGAACTGGTAGAACAGATGCCAGACATCGCCAATCTTGCACAACCCGTTGGGATCATTCATCCAATGTTTCACCGGGGAGAAATGCAGGCGCGGCCGTTGTGGATCGGAAGCGCACCACGCATCAATTTCGGGTCCGGTGCGCTCGACCAGATGTTCCCCGAATTCCAGAACAGTGATTCCGGTCTTAGAGACGGACCGCGGATTGTAAGCATAGGCCCAGGTGAAGTCTGTTACGCCTTCATTCCATTCGAGCTCCACCTCGCACGCCTCGCGATGATGGTAGCTGTAAAATTCCGGAAACTCGGAGAAGCGCTTCACCGCCCACAGGACCTGCTTGCCCTGGTCCAGGATCCGGAACGGGAATTCGTCCGCTTTCTCGTCGATCGATCGCGCCCAAAACTCGATGCGAGTTCCCAGCTCAAGTTGCTTTTTTTGTCGACGCATCGAATACCTCTTAAGAGCTCACGCCATCGGTGGCCCCGGGCGGAAACGCGAAGTCCTTGTTCGTCATGGACAACTCTCCGAAAAGTCGCGAAATTCACGACAGACGATCCAGACCATCGGCCGATATTGAATCTCTGCGACTACTCCGCAGGAACTGGCGTGCCTCTGAAAGCATTTCTCGCTCTGTCCATCACAACCTCTTCGTCATTGCCCGAATCCAAGACGGTGTTCCGCATCGATCCGTCCTGTACCAGTACTGTCGTTACTTCGAGCGCCTTCAGATTACTGGTTGAAAGCAATGCGCCAACTTGCGTTGCAAAGCAGGCGCTGTTCGGTACGTCATTCATTTGCGAAGTTTCGGCTGTGGCCACAATATGATTATTGGCGATGTAGTTGCCGCTGCCGGAAACCACATTGATCATCACAGGTTTTGCCGCGGACGGCTTGATGTACCGGGTATCTATTGTCTCGGAAATGTGGTTCGCGATTACCGAATTGTTGCTGCCGTCAATCCGCAAAAGCCCGAACAGATCATCCAATCCGTTATCGTACTTCTGCATCGGCGCCCATGGCTCGCGATCCCGCAAGAAGTGATTTGAGGACACCAAATTCTCGCAACAATTGGCGGCAAAAACCAACATTCCGGGATAAAAGGAATGGAATCTGTTTCCGGTGACCGAGGAACGCACCACGCCGGAAAAATAGAGACTGCTCGCTCCTCGAGGGAATACGTTGTTTGCGGATACAAGTATGCCCCCATAATTTTCAGCGTAAATTGAATGTCCCTGATATCCGGCACCGACAAAGTTATTCGCTATTCTTGAGGCCTGCCCCATACCTTTCAATTCGATGCAGTTGCCGCACTCTGCAATGAAATTGTTATCTATCGCGAGCGCATCCGCGTCATGAACAGTAACTCCGTACTCCAGATAGATCAGCCCCATCCCCGTTATTCGAAATGAGTCATTGGCGCTGCCCACATAGATTCCCGTTTTGCCGTTCTTGTATGTATTTTCTGCCTCATTCGGCCCCGAACCGTCGTCAACGAAGTGCAGGCCATCGATGCAAAAGTCGGCAAACTCCACGGAACTTATACGAGGATTTCCGGTGCGCCTGACATGAAAGGCGGCTCCGGCAGCCTGACCGTCGGCGGTCACTGGCGAAACGTCCACAAGGATACGGCTTCCGCCTGGCCACAGTTCGTGCCAACGGGCCAGCTCGTTTGCGGGTGTGTTGAAACGGATGCTGGAAGACGTAAAACCGTGTCCAGAGCCCATAATTTTCAGGTAGCTCACGTCTATAACGACTTGAGTGACAAGACGATAATCGCCTGGCGGTATATAGATCACGGCTCCAGGTTTTCCGCCGTCATTGAGATCGGAAAGCGATTGCCTGCTTTTAATGTCCGCAATGATGCTATTGATGACCGCCCCGATATCCTCATAGGGATTCCCGACGGGATACGCCGTTACGTCGTAACAGTTTTCGCTGACCATTACTGGTTGCGACCGATTGGTGGCGACAGCTGAGCTCGTCATTCTTGTTTTTCTCCTGGCTATTTCATCACCAGATGCTGGTGCGGGTGTCCGGTTCAAAGAAGTGAAGTTCTTCGGCATCGACAGCGATGCGGGCTATGTCGCCTGGGCGAACTCTGCTTTTCGGCGAAAACCGGGCGACGGCCGCTTTTTCCTCGCCGATGTCGGCGACGGCGTCGGGGTCGCCGGCATCTACCCAAGGTGCATCGAAATTCAGGTGCACCATGGATTCAGAACCGAGCGCCTCAACAAGAGTGACTACGGCCGAGATCTCGGCCGAAGAAGGCCGGATAGCGGCGTCGTTCATATGTTCGGGCCGGATACCAACAATGAGCTGACGGTTTGACGCACCGTTGAGCGAGGGGCGGCATTCGAAAACCCGGTCAGGGATGTCGAAACTATTCCTGCCGAGGGTGAGCGTCCTTCCATTCAGAACGGCCTCGTACAAATTCATCGAGGGCGATCCGATGAAGGCGGCGACAAAGACATTGTCCGGGCGATTGTACAGATTTTGCGGTGTGTCGACCTGTTGCAGCACGCCGCCTTTCATCACTGCGACCCGGTCACCCATCGTCATCGCCTCGACCTGGTCATGGGTCACATAGATTGTGGTGACATTCAGTTTTCTTTGCAGGCTGGCAATCTCGGCGCGCATCTGCACGCGGAGTTTGGCGTCGAGGTTGGAGAGCGGTTCATCCATCAGGAAGGCCGCGGGCTTGCGGACGATCGCGCGGCCCATGGCGACGCGCTGGCGTTGTCCGCCGGAGAGGAGAGCCGGTTTGCGGTCTAGCAGTGCCGACAGTTCGAGAATGCGCGCCGCGTCGTTTACGCGACTGTCGATCTCGGTCTTCGGCAATCCCGCCATCAGCAAAGGGAAGGCAATGTTCTCGCGCACAGTCTTGTGCGGATAGAGCGCGTAGGACTGGAACACCATTGCAATGTCGCGGTCCTTGGGATCGACATGGTTCACGATCCGATCGCCGATCCTCAGTTCGCCGCTGGAAATGCTTTCCAGCCCGGCAATCATTCTGAGCGCCGTCGACTTCCCGCATCCCGACGGCCCGACAAACACCATGAACTCGCCATCCCTAATGTCGAAGTTCAGATCATGAAGGGCGTGGAAGCTGTTTCCGTAGATCTTGTTGAGATTGCGCAATTCTATGCCGGCCATACCTGCCTCCTCATCCCTTGACGGCGCCGAACGTCAGGCCGCCGACGATCTGTTTTTGAAGTGCGAGCGTTACGATGATGACGGGCAGCGAATAGAGTACGGCGGCCGCCGTCATCGCTCCCCAGGCAAGCCCATAGACGGAATTATATTCGGCAATGACGATCGGCGCCGTCTTGGTTGCTTCCGACGTCAGCAGCAGCGCATAGAGGAACTCGTTCCAGCTGGTAATGAAGGTAAAGAGCGCGGTCACCGCGATCCCGCCCGTCATCACCGGTAGGATGATCTTTCGAAAGGCTTGGAAGCGCGTGCAGCCATCCATGCGTGCAGCCTCCTCAAGCTCCTTCGGCACGCCTTCGAAGAAGGCGGACATGAGCAGCAGCGCCAGCGGCACCGCGGCCGAGCTGTGAGCGAGGACCAGCCCCGGAATGGTGTCGAGCAGGCCCATGGACTTCAAAAGCTGGAACAGCGGTACGCCCAGGGAGACGGACGGCACCATGCGGGTGACCAGGGCAAAGAGCAGAAAAAGCGTCGTGATCCGACGGCGATACTGCGTCGCAACGTAGGCAGCGGGCACGGCCACCAGCAGCGACAGCGCCGTCGTCAGAACCGCCACCGTTAGAGAACTGAGGAAGGCCTTCGGCAGAGCAGAGGATTGCAGGACTTCGCGAAAATTCTCGAACGATATGACGGCGGGAAAGAAGCTCGGCGGAATCTGCTGGACATCGGTCGCCGGCTTGATGGAGGTCATCAGCAGATAGACGTAAGGCAGGGCGTAGGACAGCACCAGCAGCAGGGCTGCCAGGTTGATCAGCACTCCGCTGGTGTGGAGGCGGCGAGTTCTATGCATGTACCGGCCTCCAGATTTTCCAATAGGCAACCGCTGCCAAGAGCATCATGACGATGAGAAAAAGGGTCCCGGACGCGGATGCCTCGCCGAGATCGCCGTAGCGAACCATCCGCTGATAGATGTTCATCGAGAACACTTCGGAGGCGTGGCGGGGGCCGCCCTGCGTTTGAATCCAGATCAGGTCGAAGGTCTTGGCGGCATCGACGCCACGCACGATCACCACGACCGCGATCACTGGGCGCATCAGCGGCAGCGTGACGTGCCAGAACCGCTTGAGCGCGTTCGCCCCGTCGATGCGCGCCGCTTCCAGCAGATCCTTCGGGATGTTCGTCAGCCCGGCATAGGAAACGAGTGCGACAAACGAGGTTGTCAGCCAAATGTCCGCAAACGAGACGGAATAGATGACGATGTCCTCGCTTGAAAGCCAGGCGATATCGCCGGGGTCGCTGATAAGCCCCAACCGGACGAGCCCATAGTTCAGAATACCGATATTGCCGACCAGGAGAAATCGCCACAACAGGCCGGCAACGATAGGCGGGACCATTAGCGGCAGGGCGAAGATCGTGCGATGCCACCGGGATTCGCCTGCCATGGCCGAAAAAAGCAGAGCCGCACAGAAGCCGAATGTGAACTCGAAGAACAGGGCAAAGATCGAATACTGAACGGTCCGCCACGCGCTTTCCGCAACGCGCGGCGACGTCAGGGCATTGATATAGTTCTGAAACCCGACCCATTCACGGATGTTGGGGGTGATCGTATCCACTTTGAAAAAGGAATCGAATACCAGGAGCCCCACCGGATAGGCGACCAAAAGGCCGAGTATCGCGACCGCGGGTGCAAGCATGCAGAGCACAAATCGGTCTTCATCCGACATGTCCATCTCCGAAAGCTGATGGCGCGGGCGGCATATGATCAACCCGCGATAATGAGGAATGTGCGAGCCTAGTTGAGAATGTCCTCGATCGTCTCCTTGGCTTCCTTGAGCACGTCACCGACATCGTCCTTGCAGGTCAGCGCCTGCTGGACCGCAGGCAGGACAGCTTCGTCGACGATTTCCTGATATTTCTCATTGATCGGCCGCCCTTGTGTAGCCGGCGCACCCAACGTCTCAAGAAGCGGTGGGAAATGCTCATATCCGGGCTTGCCGGTATAGCTGCGATAGGCGGAATTGGTCGCGGCCAGGCCGAGGGGCGCCTCAATGCCCAATGCATTGTTGGCGATGGCAAAGGCGATGAATTTTTTCGCCGCATCCTTGTGCTGCGACGTTGACGGGACGACATTGTACCAGGGACCGGGAATGGCTGCGATCCCCGCATCGCCCGCCAGCATCGGCGCGACGCCGACCTTGCCGCTGACCTTTGAATCCGCGGGCGTCATCTTGTAGGCGTGCGCCCAGAACTTCATCATCGCGGTCTTGCCCTGGTAGAACAGGTTCTGTGCCTCGCCCCAACCGATCTCGTTGACATTTTCCGGGACGGAATGATCGGCGCAGTGCGGGGCGATGTAGAACTCCAGCGCTTTCTCGTGCGCCTCATTGTCGATGATCACCTTGCCATCCTTATCGAGAATGACACCGGGCGAACCGGATTGCAGCACATGCGCCATCCATTCCTCCGCGTAGGTACCGATCGTGTCGGTACCCCAGAAGTCGACCTTGCCGTCGTCGTCGGTATCGCGGGTGAAGAATTTCGCCATGTCGCGCCATTGCTGCCAGGTCTTGGGAGGCGCAAGAGGATAGCCATACTTTGCCTGGAAAGCTTGCTTTTCCTCGGGCTTGTCGAACAGGTCCTTGCGGTAGAAGACAATCTCGGCATTCGCCCAAGCGGGCATGCCGATCATTTTCCCGCCGACCTTGGCATCGGCAAGAAGAGCGGGCGGCAGGTCTGCGTTAACCGCATCGGTGAAAAGAGGCGCGAGGTCTTCGACATGATCTGCGAACTTCGCGTTCCAGACGACGTCGACGGTTACGACATCGAATGCGGACGAGCCAGACGCTATCTCTGCGGAAAACTTGTCGAAGACGCCCTGATAGGGAACGACCGTGAAGTTCACCTTGATGCCGGTCTGAGCGGTGAACTTCTCCGCCACGGCCTTCTGCAGCATTTCGCCGCCACCTTCCACCAGGATATTGATGGTTTCGGCTCTGGCAGCGGCCGCCATGAGAACAAGCGCGAGGGCGCTGGCACTAAGCAGTTTTTTCATCGATTCCTCCCTTGCTTGCCGGGCGCTTGTGTTCGACGCGCCTTGCTGGGGTGAAACATAAGGGTCTTATGACGACGTTGTCAACGCGCATTGTCGACGTTGTCAGAAAAATATGTCGACGTTGTCATATAACTGGGTTAGAACAATGCCCACCAAGGAGATCGGCGCAACATGGTCAGCATTATCAGCGTCGCGAAAGCGGCCGGGGTTTCCAACAAAACAGTTTCACGGGTGATCAACGGTGAGCCTTATGTGACTGAGGAAACCCGGGAGAGGGTGGAAAAAGCCATCCGGGACCTCGGCTATGTTCCCAACATGGCGGCGCGCCTCATACGTTCGAGCCGTTCCAACACCTTCGGCATCATTACGGACTATGTGTCTACCACACCTTATTCGGTCGACATTGTGCGAGGAATACAGGATTGGGCAAATGCGAACGGGAAGACCATCCTGACCGCAAACACGGGCGGATCTCCCAATAGAGAGGCCGAAGTCTGGAAAATGTTCCAGTCCCATCGGATTGACGGGGTTCTTTATGTAACAATGTACCGTCGCACCGTTGACCCTGAGGCAGGCGATGTCCGGATTCCGACGGTGATGATCAACTGCAGGCCTCGGACGAACGAACTGTTGCCGTCGATCGAGCCTGATGACTACCAGGGCGCACGAGATCTTACCCGCTACCTGCTTGACAGGGGGCATCGAAAGATCGGCTATATCAGGCTCAATCCCATCTTGCTGGGTGCGCAACTGCGCCTCGATGCCTTCCGTAAAACCGCTGCAGAATTTGGCGTTGCCGAGAGCGACCTGAATATCCGTCTGGGCATGGAAGGACCGGTTGGAGCGGAGAAGAACTACGTTTTTGCCGTTGCGACAGAGATGCTGCAACAAAAGGATCGACCGACCGCCATCATGAGCGGCAATGACGAGATGACGATCCAAGTCTATATCGCGGCAATGGCACTGGGTCTGCGTATCCCTGAGGATATCAGCATTGTCGGATTTGACGATTTCCGCACGGTTTCCCTGGCGCTGAAGCCGGAACTGACCACTGCGGCCTTGCCCTATTACGATTTAGGTCGCGAAGGGGCGGAATTGTTGAACAGTGTGGTGGCGGGGAATACGGCTCGTCCGTACGGTCGCGTTGTGCCCTGTAACCTGGTCGAGCGAACGTCGGTGCGATCCTTGTAATCTGACAGCGATTAATTCTGCGATCGGTAGGGGCAAATCCTATTAGAACCTGGGGGCATTCGCCCTCCAGGGCCTTCAACCTCCCGACGACAAACGCCTCATGCGCATCGATGACCGCGGGCGCTGCCGTGAGCCTCAGAAGGGATAGTGTTGGGTGGAGTCCTCGACCGTGATCCAGCGCAGGTCGGTGAATTCGGCAATTGCGGCCTTGCCTCCGAAGCGGCCGTAGCCGCTGCCCTTGACGCCGCCGAATGGCATTTGTGCTTCGTCATTCAAGGTCGGGCCGTTGATGTGGCAAATGCCGGACTGGATGCGGCCGGCGACGGCAAGCGCCCGCTGTACGTCGCGGCTGAAGACGGCGGACGACAGGCCGTATTCCGTATCGTTGGCAACGCGCACCGCCTCGTCCTCGTTCGCGACACGGATAATCGGCTTCACCGGACCGAAGGATTCCTCCGTATAGACGCGCATGTCAGGCGAGACGAAATCGAGCAGTGTGGCTTCGACCACGGTGCCCTTCCGCTTGCCGCCGGCCACCAGCTTGGCGCCCTTGGCCTGGGCATCGGCGATGAGCTCTTCCATCTTCTTGGCTGCGTCCAGGCTGATCAGCGAGCCGAGGACAACATGGCCGCGCGGATCGCCGGCGGGCAGTGCGGCCGCACGCGCCGCAAGCTTGGTGACGAAACTATCCGCAATCGCCTGATGCACGATGATGCGCTCGGTCGACATGCAGATCTGGCCCTGATGCATGAAGGCGCCGAAGATCGCCGCGTTGACCGCGCCGTCGATATCCGCATCCTCAAGCACAACCAACGGCGCCTTGCCGCCGAGCTCCAGGAGAGCGGGCTTCAGATGCTTGCCGCTGAGTTCGGCGATGATCTTGCCGACCTTCGTCGAGCCGGTGAAATTGACGCGGCGAACGGCGGGATGGGCGATCAGTGCCTCGACGATAGCGGGCGCGTCTTCGGGTGCATTGGTAATCACGTTGATGACGCCGGCCGGCAGGCATGCCTCGGTTAGCGCAGTCGCAATCAGCCGCTGTGTGCCGGGGCATTGTTCGGACGCCTTGAGGATCACGGTATTGCCGCAGGCAATCGGCATGGCGATGGCGCGTGTCGCCAGGATTACGGGTGCATTCCAGGGTGCGATAGCAAGGCAAACGCCGGCCGCCTGACGCACGCCCATGGCCAGCGTGCCGGGCTTGTCGGACGGGATGATCTCGCCACCGATCTGCGTCGTCATGGCAGCGGCCTCGCGCAGGATATTGGCCGCGAGCATGACGTTGAAGCCGGCCCAGGGCGCCGTCGCCCCCGTCTCCTCCATCATCAGTTTCGTAAACTCGCCGACCATGGCATCCATGATATCGGCGGCCTTGGCCAAGATCGTCCGGCGCTGCCCGGGACCTGTGCTTGACCATGCGGAAAAGGCACTAGAGGCAGCCTCGATCGCGGCGGCGACATCTTCAGGCCCTGCTGCCGGAGCCGTGCTTGCCAGCTCTCCCGTGAAAGGATCGCGGCGGTCATAGGTGCGGCCGCTGGCCGCCGGCTTGTCGAGGCCGTTGATGAGAAGGGAAATGTTCATCTCTTGTCTCCTGATGACGATGGTATTTTAGAAACCGAACAGGTCGGCATTGATGGAGGCTTCCAGCCCGCCGTCGACCGGAAGGTCGGCACCGTTGATCCAGCGCGCGCCAAATAGAGCGAGAAGAGAACCGCCGTCGCGCCGAGACCGATCAGCTACCAGACCCCGGCTCCGCCGAAGACGGTTTCGATGACGAAGAAGAGGATGGCGCCGAGGATGGCGCCCTCAAACTTGCCGATGCCGCCGACCGGCACCATGAAGATCATGTAGGCGGTCCACTGCACACTGAAATAGGTCTTGGGCTGGAAGGTGACTGCCGTTGCCAGCCACAGCCCCCCGGCAACGGCTATGCCGAAGGCGGCAAGAACAAAAAGCAGCCGTTTCGTCGAACCCAGTCATGCAATTCCTCCCTCTTTGGCGGAGCCCTCTTAGCTCCGTGTTCCCTCGTGTCTTTCCGATCCGTGACAATTCAGATCGGATAGTTCCGCTTGCCCGAGGCAAGCGTGATCCAGCGCAATTCCGTGAACTCGTCGATCGCTGCCCTGCCGCCGAATCGGCCGTAGCCGCTCGACTTGACGCCGCCGAACGGCATTTGGGGCTCGTCCGCGACGGTTGCTTCGTTAATGTGGCAGATGCCCGCCTCGATGCGCCTGGCGACGTCGAGCGCCTGGTTGATGTCCCGGCTGAAGACAGCTGACGAGAGGCCATATTCATTGTCGTTGGCGACGGTCACGGCTTCGTCGATGCTGTCGACACGAATGATCGCGGCCAGCGGCCCGAAGCTTTCCTCGCGGTAGATGCGCATGGCCGGCGTGGCGTGATCGATGACCGTGGCATCGATCAGCGTGCCGCGCACATGACCGCCGCAAACGACGACCGCGCCCTTCTGCGCGGCATCCTCGATCAGAGCGCGGACGCGGCGTACGGCTTCGGCCGTAATCATCGTCCCGAGCGGCGTATTGCCGTCGCGCGGATTGCCGGCAACAAGTGTCTCGGCCTTGGCCCTGAACTTCTCGACGAATTCATCGGCGATCTCCTTCATGAGGATGATCCGCTCGGTCGACATGCAGATCTGCCCCTGGTTCATGAAGGCACCGAAGGCGGCTGCACGCACGGCCTCGTCAATATCGGCATCGGCAAGGACGATGAAGGGTGCCTTGCCGCCAAGCTCGAGCAGGCATCGCTTGAGATGGCGAGCCGACGCTTCGGCAATCAGGCGGCCGACGCGCGTCGATCCGGTGAAATTGATGCGCCGCACCGCCGGATGGGCGATCAGGGTGTCGACGACCGCGGCGGCATCGCTCGGTGCATTGGAAACGACGTTGACGACGCCGCGCGGAAAGCCGGCGTCACGCAGGACGTCACCGATCAGGCCATGTGTCTTCGGGCAGAGTTCGGATGCCTTGAGGACAACCGTATTGCCGCAGGCCAGAGGCATGGCGACAGCACGGGTACCAAGGATGATAGGTGCATTCCACGGGGCGATACCGACGCAGACGCCTGCCGGCTGGCGGACCGCCATGGCGAGGCTTCCCGGAATGCCTGACGGTACGAGTTCGCCCGAGATTTGCGTGGTCATCGCCGCTGCTTCCCGGAAGATATCGGCGCCGAGCGCGCAATTGATCGCTGCCCATTGCGTGGTGGCACCGGTTTCGCCGGTCATGGCTGCAATGAGCTCCGGGCTGCGGGCCTCCAGGAGAGCGGCGGCGGCGTTCAACAGCCTGCGCCGCTCGCCCGGGCCAGTTTGCGACCAGTCGGGAAACGCGGCCGCAGCCGCGTTGGCTGCTTTTGTCATGTCGGCGACCGACCCCGCTGAGGCGATCGTTGCGACATCGCCGGTCAGCGGATCGATCCGTTCGCAGGTCGCTCCAGAAGAAGCGTCCATCTCCTCGTTGTTGATCATAAGCTTTGCCGAAAACACCGATTCACCCACTCGCCAAGACTGGCGTCTGCGTTGTTGCCATGGGAGAACGGCGTGCGAAGGCACCAGCCCCAGGGCTGCCAGGCCACGTTCTGCATTTTTTGGAATGCCTCCTCCCAAAGGCTGATGACGACAAGGTTACGCTGATCAATTGCGAAAGGAATGCGATTTATTGGGCTAATGTTGTAATTTTCTGGGGATTCCCGCACTGTCGGGAGGCAAGGAGCGGAGGAGAGGTGGTTGGACGCAAGCATTCATCGCTATGCCAGGGGCGAGTGGCACGGACCGTCGCTGTCGCATCGGCGTATCCATTTTCAAAAAGGCCTCTATGCGGATTTCCACCATTTCCTTTTGCTCGGGGAGGGGAGGGCCGACTTTCACTTCAATAGCGGCGAGCAGCGGCTGCTGCAGGGGCCGCTCCTTGCCTTCCTGCCGCCGCAGGCACGCTGCGACCTGTTGATCGCTGCTGGAACCGCGGCGCATCTGGTCGGGGCCTCGCCGCAGGTGATGGTCGATGCGATCGGCGAGAAGGTGGAATCCTATTCGCTGCGCATCTTCACCGAGCAGCGCAAGCTGGTCGAGGCGTCGGATCCCCTGCTGGTGGCTGAAATTGCTCCCTTGATTTCCGGCTTCGTGCGTGAGATCGACGAGCCCTCCCGCGCCTCCTGGATGGCGGCATCGGCCTATATGCGGCTGATCCTGATGACGCTTTGGCGCGGCACCGATGGCGAAAGAAGCGAGCAGCGCGGACAGGGCGAGACCGGATCGATCCTGCAGCGATATCGCCAGCTCGTCGAGGCCGGTTTCCGCCAGCATCGGCCGATCAGCGACTACGCCGCAGAACTGGGCGTCACTGCCGACCGGCTTCATGCGGTCTGCCAGAGGTCGCTCGGGCGCTCACCCATCCAGCTCTTGCATGAGCGCGTGGTGCAGGAGGCAAAGCTGAGATTGGAGCGCTCGGCCCGCAATATCCAGGAAATCTCCGACAGTCTCGGCTTTCGCGATCCGACCTACTTCAGCCATTTCTTCAAACGCAAGACCGGTCTTTCTCCCGCCGGCTACCGCGAAATCGCCCGCGCTTCCGCCGGCTCGGAAAACAGAATGCTCTCGTCAGGCTATGCGGACTGGCCTTAGGTTCGAGCGCGTTGGATTGCCGGAACGCGGCAAGGGCAAAAGCAGGTTTCAGTTGCGCCTATATATTCGCTTCAGCGCCGCCGCTTTGGATATCGACGCCTTCATGTGCTGCTCAGGCGTGAGGGACACCTTGTGAACCACAAGCGGCTCTTCCGGCTCTATCGGGAAGAGAAGCTGACGGTGCGCAAGCGCGGCGGTCGGAAACGAGCGATAGGCACACGAGCACCGATGCTGATCCCGCTTGCCGCCAATGATCGCTGGTCACTGGACTTCGTGTCGGATCAGCTCACCGATGGTCGCAGGTTCCGGGTGCTTACGGTCGTCGACGATTGGACCAGGGAATGCCTGGGCCCCGTCGCCGAGACGTCCCTTTCCGGCCTGCGGGTTGCCCGTGAGCTGGACCGGATCATCGAGGGACGAGGCAAGCCGAAGATGATCGTCAGCGACAATGGCAGCGAGTTCACCAGCAACCCGATCCGGCAATGGACGGATCGGACCAAGGTGGAATGGCACTACATCGCACCGGGCAAACCGATTCAGAATGCCTTCATCGAAAGCTTCAATGGGCGGCTGCGACATGACATCAGTTCTTCGCTGTCGCCCACCACCGGCATGCGTTTGACGGGAGTTTCGACGAACGGGTCGGGGAAGCGTTGGTCATGCCTGTCAGGACCATGACGATCGCCTGCCCGATATGTCCGGCAACGCTCAACTCGTCACTAACTCCTGAAAATGGAAAGCGAGTTGCTGTTATGCTAAAGTAATCTCGTTATCTTGCCCTCGCCTGATTACCGAACTGACGAGTAACAACTGTGTCATTGAGCACCAGGCTGACAGAGTACTTTGGCATCAGACATCCTGTTCTGCTCGCGCCTATGGGTGTGGTGGCTGGCGGGCAACTCGCAGCTGCAGTCTCCGATGCCGGGGGCCTTGGTCTCATTGGCGGCGGCTACGGCGATGCCGCATGGCTCGAAAAACAATTTGACGCTGCCGGCGATGCACGGGTCGGATGCGGTTTCATCACTTGGTCGCTGGCAACAAAATCCGATCTGCTGGATTTCGTTCTGGCGCGTCGACCCGTGGCACTGATGTTTTCCTTTGGTTCGCCGGCACCTTTTGCGCCCCGGGTCAGGGAAGCGGGAATACCGGTCATTTGCCAAGTTCAATCGATGCTGAGTGCCCGTGAAGCACTCGACGTCGGGGCTAGCGTGATTGTGGCTCAGGGCAACGAGGCCGGAGGGCACAGTGGATTTCGCTCGACGTTCACACTTGTTCCCGAGATCGCCGACCTCGTTGCGAAGCAGGCGCCAGAGACGCTAGTCGTGGCGGCGGGGGGCGTGGGCGACGGCCGTTCACTAGCAGCGGCGCTGATGCTCGGTGCAGATGGTGTGTTGATCGGCACCAGGTTCATTGCGACTTTGGAGTCAGCTGCGCCAGCCGGCTTTCGCGAAGCAATCGTAGCTGCTGATGGCGACCGAACGATAAAAACGAGGACAGTAGATATCGCCCGTAACTATCACTGGCCCACTGAGTGCATCGCCCGGGTTCTGAACAACCGCTTCGTCTCCACTTGGCACGGTCGCGAAGAAGAGTTGGCGTCGGAGCCTGCACAAAGGATCCAGAGCGAGCTGTTTTGGAAAGCGTTCTATGCTGGCGACGCTGACAACTCAGCTGTTCTGATGGGCGAGGCAGCGGGCTTGATCCATAGGGTGGAGCCCGCCCGGAGGGTGATTGACGAGATGGTTGAACAAGCGGAGCGCCTGCTATCGCGAAGGACATGCAGCCCAGTCGCAGTGCCTCGATGATGCAGACAGGCGTTCTGCTCGCCGGCCGACATGGGAGTTCAAACGCGGGGCGCTACCGCTCGGTGTGTAAATAGGTAGACTGGCTGAGATTATCCGGGGCTAATACACTTCGAATTCTCGATCGTGGGAGTGGCAGGCAGAAAGCAAGGTTCAGGCTTTGCACCGATGGTTTCGGGCATGGCCTTCTCATTGGAGCGACAGTGATGGTTTCCAAATCTGCGCAGGGGCGAGGCCCGCGTTTTTTTATCTGCCTGTTTCTGCTGATCGCGTGTCAGGTCTTCGCGGGATCTGCTCACGCAGAAAAGCGCGCGGCTATCGTCATCGGCAATAGTGACTATCCTTTTGCGCCGTTGAGCAATCCTCAGAATGACGCCAAGCTGATCGCCAATACCCTGACCGAATTGAATTTCGACGTTTTGTTGTTTTACGACCTGAAGAAAGAGGCGGTCGGAGACCTCAAAGAGACCGTGCGGACGCATCTGGTCGGTGCCGATTTTGCCGTCTTCTACTATGCCGGCCACGCCTTGCAGGCCAGTGGTCGAAATCTCCTATTGCCCGTGGACGTCGATACCAGTTCTGCGCAGCGGGTCGTCGCCGATGCACTCGTCCTCAATGACCTCATCGATATCGTAAAGAACGATCCTGTCGGCCTGAAGCTCTTCATTCTTGATGCATGCCGAAACAACCCGGCTGCAAATTTCCAAGGCCTTCGTCAGGGGCTGGCGGACACTGAGGCGGGAAGCGGGCAGGTCCTGGTGGCCTATGCAACCAGCGCAGGTGAAGTCGCCTATGATGGCACCGGGCTGAACAGCCCCTATTCGTCGGCGCTCGCCAATGCCCTGCAGCGACCGAACCTGGATGTTTATGATACGTTTCGCACGGTTCGCGGCGATGTCAGGCAAGCGACCGGCAATGCCCAAATACCTTGGATCACCGGCTCGATCGAAACACGGTTCGTGTTCCGGCCACAGGCGGCAATCTTGAGCGCGGAAGCCGTTGTTCCGCCCGCTGAGACCTCGAGCCCGGTTGCTATTGACGAGGTGCTGTGGACCTTCATCAAGGATAGTCCGGATCCTGCCGATTTCGAGCGCTTTGCCAAGATCTTTCCCCAAAGCGCGCACGCGGCCGAGGCGGAGGAAAAGAGCCGTGTCCAGGTTGCCGCCCTTTCGAAACGCGGGCTTTATGTGCGCGAAAGCCTTGTCGCCTCATCCATTGCCAGCCAGGTGCCGAGTACGGACGACGCCGAGGCTAAGGAGTTCGTCTTCCAGCAATCGGGCGAGCGGGCGGTGAGCGAAACGTTCAGGATGTGGCCGAGTGTACTGCCCGAGACGGCGAGCGGCATGCGCAGTCTTGTGACCGAATGCGATCTTTACGGTGCTGACCCGAACGATCCGCAGCGACAGGTCCCCGGCGTCAGCAATGGTCTCGTCAACGTGCGAGACGCATTGCGAGCCTGCGCATTTGCGCTTGCAGCAGATCAGAACAATCCCCGGCTGCAGTATCAGCTTGGTCGTGTTCTGGAGATCGCCGGTCGATACAACTGGGCGGAATACTTCTATAAAATCGCCGGCGGCCAGCAGTATAGCGCCGCTCTCGTCAATCTTGGCTATATGGCTCGCATGGGGATCGGCCGGAAGGTCGACTACGATCAGGCCCTCTCCTACTACATGGCGGCCGCAAAAATGGGCAACCTGCGCGCACGCACGAACGTCGGGACAGCCTATATTCTTGGCCAGGGTGTCTCGAAGAAGCCGGAAGAAGGCATTCTCTGGTATCGACTTGCCGCTTCCAGCGGATGGGCCAACGCGATCACGGCGCTGGGTGACTGCTACAGGCTGGGCACGGGCGTAAAGCAGGACCCCTCGCAGGCTGTGGCACTTTACATGGCAGCGGCCGATACGGGCCAGATCGACGCCATGGCAAATCTGGGTCAGGCCTATATCAGCGGAGAAGGCACCAAAAAAGACCTTGGACGTGGCCTCGAGACCCTGCTCAAGGCAACGGACATGGGCAACAAATACGCCCCCTATTACGCCGCGAGGCTGTACCTGAAAGGCGCCGATAAACTTCCTGCTGATCGAAACCGCGCGCTTTCCCTTTTCAAGCTGTCTGCCAATCGCGGCCTTGAACTGGCCAATCTGGATCTTGCCTTCGGTTACGACAAGGGCAGCTTCACGGGAAAGGCGGATGTGCCCCTTGCCTATTATTATGGGGTGCTGGCCGAAAAGCTGGGCGTTAACCGAGCCGATCAAGCGCGCGCCGCGATCGGCAAGAAACTTGACACAGCAACACGGCAAAAGATGGAAGCCCAGGTCGATCTCTTTCTGGAACAGAACGGCAAATGACGGTTCGGAGCTGACCTGAACGGGGGGCGCATCGGGATGGGGCTGCAGTATCGCTCGATATCGGATCTTCACAAAGCCATCGTCAACGGGTTGCACATGCTGCCTCGCGAGATCGATCTGGTCGTCGGTATTCCACGCAGCGGCCTGCTGGCCGCCAACATGCTCGGCTTGGTCGCCAACCTGCCGATGACCGATCTGGACAGCTTCATCGAAGGCCGCGTTTATTCCTTCGGTGCGACAAAGAATACGGCTTCGTTCAGAAGCGCATCGGACGTTCGAAAGGTCCTTGTCCTCGACGACAGCATCAATACCGGTGGCGCCATGCGTGAAGCGAAAGCCAAGTTGATGGCATGCGAAAGACGCGCTGAATTTGTCTTTGCTGCGGTCTATGGTCTGTGCAACAGCGTCGAGGGTGTCGACTTCATATTCGAGGTCGTCGAACAGCCAAGGCTGTTCCAGTGGAATTTCATGCATCATGGCCTGTTATCGAAGGCGTGCATCGACATTGACGGGGTGCTCTGCCTCGACCCGACCCATACGGAAAATGACGATGGTCCGGCCTATGAAGCCTTCTTGAGAAATGCACGGGCGCTTCACAAACCGACGCGATTCATCGCCTATCTCGTGACCAGCCGGCTCGAAAAGTACCGATCCTTGACTGAAACCTGGCTCCGTACAAACGCGATCGACTACGGCAGGCTCATTATGCTCGATCTGCCGAGCGCGTCGGAGCGTCGGCGGCGAGGCACCCATGCAAGGTTCAAGGCCGCCTTCTATCGGCAGTGTGATGCCGAGATCTTTGTCGAGAGTAATCTTAGGCAGGCGAACGAGATTGCCAGGATAGCGAACAAGCCAGTCCTTTGCACGGAGACCCACCAGATGGTTTTACCGACCACCCCTTTGCGCAGCTTGTTCAATATGAGAATGCCTTTCGACGCTTTCGCGTTTTTCAGGCGAGAGCAGACTATGCCCGAGGAGCTGCGCTATACGATTGCCGACGCGCACAACCGCGCAAAATCTCGAACTCTTGTCACCTGGCTGGGGCCAAGACCAGACGGCTTTCTCGAAGCCATTGAGTCCATCCGCAAGATTTGCACAGCCAAGAACGAATATCCGATCATCCTTCTTTCCGATTTCCATCAGGAACTCATGTCCCGGGCAGAGACCCCGGCCGAATTCATTCCGCAGGTGCACCACCTTCCATCGCTTTCATCCGGCCAATATCAGGACTATGTGCGCAGGCGCTACGACCTTATGCTGCGAAAATGGGCGATTTCTCGTGAGGTGACGCTGGGCTTGAGCTTCGAGGAATTCCTCGCCGCACAGTTGTCACTCCGGAAAGGTGGGCACACTTAGACAGCTGCCGACTAACCTTCAAAGTTGAAACGCGCATCTCTTCGTTGCTTGAAAGGCCAGAGAAGTCCTTCAAAGCTGCATCGGACAATCGAAAATAATGAGTTTGAGTTTGCGGGCATTGACTTTCGTCGTTTGTGAATGCTTACTAAAATAAGCTGCGGGGAGGGCAATATATGCTTCGCAAAATCTCTATCCTCGGAACGCTGATACTTGCCTCATGCACCTCTCAAGGCTCGAATATGACGCTGGCGTCAATCATCAGCGGTTACCGAAATGCGCCGACCGCCGCTGAAGAAGTGGCTTGGCGCAACGCACGGCGAAGCAACACCGATCGAGCCTATCGCAATTTTATCAGCAGCTATCCGAACAGTTCCTATGTCCCGGTCGCGGCATCAAGGATCACCCGGTCGGTCAAGCCAAAGCCCGTTGCTGTGAGGAATTTGGACCGTCCCGAACGGAACCCGGCTTTCGGCCGCAGCGGCAGCGCCTATTGAAGCAACGGGCCTGACAACTTAGAATTGACTGTGATAGCATTGATAGACCCAATCTGGCTTTCGAATGCATTTTGATATTGTCCATGCAGCCGATCCTCGATTTTATGGCGGCTCCTCATCGGCGGTGCGGATCGAGATCCAGTCCGCCCGGCAATTTGGCCTCTCGACGGCTCTGCTTCCATTTCTCGGCGTTTCCGACATCCGTTCCAGACGGTTCGAGGAACGTCTTCTCGACGTTCTTGAGCGTCAGGAGGTGCCGTGGCTGACGGGCGAGGAGGCAGTCGAGTGCGACATTCTTTTCGCGCATAATCCCCTGGCATTCGCGCACATGCCGACACGGCCACTTCGCCTCAGATCGAAGGTCGTCCTCCTTTCGGTCCAGCACCCGCCCTTCGACGGAGCCGGCAATGCGCAATATAATATCGACGTGGTGAAACGAAATCTGGAGAGAATGTTCGGGGCGCCCGTCATCTTCGCACCGGTCGGCCCCAAGGTGCGCAATCAGTTCGAAGACATCATCGCCGGTAGGCCCGCGCTCTTGCGTCACGATCTTTTCAACCTCATCGACCTTGACGAGTGGCCAATCAGGACCGCGCAGCCGCCGCGCGAACGTGCGGTTATCGGCAGACATTCACGTCGCGATCTCCTGAAATGGCCGGATACCGAGGCTGAATTGCGCGCGGCCTATCCCGACCGTGGCAATGTCCAGATCAAGGTCATGGGCGGTGTGCCAGACCAAATCGTGCCTTTGATTGGATCCAACTGGAACATCTCGCCCTATTCGAACAGCGGTGTGTCTCAGTTTCTGAACAAGCTTGATTTCTATGTGTTCTTTCACAGCCGACGATGGGTTGAGGCGTTCGGCATCGGCATTGCCGAAGCGATGGCGAGCGGGCTTCTGACCATCCTGGACCCATCGTTTCGTGACCTGTTCGAAGAGGGTGCGGTCTATTGCCGGCCTGAGGAAACAACCGGCGTTGTGGAGAGATTTCTCGCCTCTCCCGAGGCCTTCAGCGCTCAGTCGGCAGCCGCGCGCACATTGGTCGAGAAGAAGTTTTCGAAAAGCCGATACCCGGAAAGAATGCGTGCGATCTATGACGAACTCGGGCTTTGCTCGCCTGCCGCGCTTGCCACGGTCGGCAAGGCGGTTGGCGCTGACGCTTTCTCCGGGTCGAGCGGACACGCAACGGTCCGTTCCGGGCCGCGAAGATCGCAACGGTCGCTGATGGGACGGCGCCGCGTCCTGTTTGTCGCGACAAACGGTATAGGCCTTGGCCATATCACGCGATTAATGGCAATCGCCGAGCGCATGTCGCCTGACATGGAGCCCGTTTTCCTGACAATGTCGGCCGGGTCTTCGATTATCGAAGCACGTGGGCACCCGGTCGACTACATACCGTCCGCCCCGAAGATTGGTGTGACGGACGATAGCTGGAACGAGGTCTTCGCACAGGAATTGCTGAACGCCGTGGAGGTGTTTGCCATCAACAGCGTCGTCTTCGACAGCAACCATCCCTATCCTGGCCTGCTGAAAGTGCTGGCCGCCCGTCCCGATCTGAACTGGGTCTGGATCCGCCGCGGAATGTGGGCTTCCCGTCATAGCCTCGATCCGTCGATGCAGCATCGGTTCGACATGGTGATCGAGCCGGGCGAGTTCGCCGCGGACGAAGACCACGGCATCACCGCGCAATTGCGCGCTGGCGTGATCGGCGTTTCTCCGGTCCTCCTTGTTGACAATGACGACAGGCTCTCGCGGGCAGAAGCTGCATCGGCTCTCGGTGTCGATCCTGCCGGTCTTGTCGCGGTCGTGCAGCTCGGCTCGGAACGGAATTTCGACGTCAGCCGGCTGCGGCCGGCGATCATCGACGGACTGCTCAAGCATGGCGTCCAGGTCGTCGACGCGGTCAATCCCCTCGCACCGAAGCGAGAGGATCATATGGGGGGTACCTTCCAGAAGGCGATCTATCCGATCGCCAGATATTTCAACACGGTCGACCTGATGATCACGAATGCCGGCTACAACAGCTTCCACGAATGTATTTATGGCGGCATCCCGGCAATCTTCGTGCCGAATGAAGCGCCCGAGATGGACGAGCAGGCTGTAAGAGCAGCCTATGCGCAAAGCTCCGGATTGGGGCTATGTTTGAGGTCGGTGGATGCTGAACGAGCCCATGAGGCAATCGAACGCGCTCTGTCGGAGGATTTTCGTGCCCAGCATCGCGAGCGAGCAAGCCGCATCGTTTTTGCCAATGGGGCTCGTGAAGCGGCACTGGCGATCGAAGAGCTCGCATTCTCTGTCAGGACGGATCGAGCGCTCGGAGGATCGATCGCACGCGTATGACATTTCGCAGCGCCCCGATTGTGCAGGCCAGACCGATCCTCTTCCTGCGGTCGACCGGAAGGCCAGGCGACAAGCATCGGATTATTGCACTATCGATGTCACTTCCGAGGCGAGGGGCCTTTGTGTTAGGCTTCTCCACCAGGATCGCCGGCGTCACGAGACAGGGGCATTCTCCGCATGGCTGATGATCGCAAGACAACTGTCCGGACGCCGCTCGGATCCGAAGCGCTGACCTTCACGCATCTCATCGGCCGCGATGAGGTCAGCCGGTGTTTTGCCTTCACTGTCGGCTTCATCAGTTCCGACGAGAATGTCGACGCATTGAAGCTGCTCGGGAAACCCCTGTCGGTAGAAGGAGAAAGTGGAGACAAGAAACGCTGGTTCAGCGGGCTGGTCACCGATTTTCGCCTGACGCGCATCGAGGAGAGGTTTGCCTACTACGAGGCGGAGGTGCGGCCTTGGCTTTGGCTGCTCGGCAACAGCACCGATTGCCGTATCTTCCAGAATATGAGCGTCGTCGAAATCGTCGAGAAGATCTTTTCCAAGTACAAGGCAGCGAAATTCGAGAAGCGGTTGCAGGGTTCCTACGAGGCTCGTGAATACTGCGTGCAATATGACGAGACCGACCTCGACTTCGTGCAGCGGCTGCTCGAGCACGAAGGCATCATGTATTTCTTCGAATATGAGGAGGGCGAACACACTCTGGTTCTTGCGGATGCCATGAACAAGCTGAAGCCTGCACCAGGCTACGGCAGCGTCAAGTTCCGGGCCGAGGGCGATCCCGTGCGCCGGGATGAGGAATACATGACCGACTGGGTCGCGACCAGTTCCGTCCTTCCCGGCACCTTCGCCCACACAGACTACGACTTCACCAAGCCCGGCGCCGACCTCATGGCGCAATCGGCGCAACCCTTCTCTCACGCGGAGGCACAGGGCGAACATTACCGCCATCCCGGCGCCCATCTGACGGTCAGTCGCGGCGACGCGGTTGCCGTCCTGCGGCGGGAGGAAATTCAGGCGTCACATCAACGGATCGCCGCTGGCGGCACTGTGCGGGGTCTCGCCTCCGGCTGCACCTTCAAACTCGAGAATTTCCCGCGCAAGGACCAGAACGCGGAATATGTCGTGCTGCACGCCGACTATCGTCTCTTCGATCCGGGTTACCGGCCCGCAGCCTATGCCGAGGAAGAAACCTTTCGGGCGACCTTCCAGGTGGCTCCGACCTCCATCAGTTATCGGCCGCCGCGCAACACGATCCGTCCGATCATGCGCGGGCCGCAGACTGCGACCGTGGTCGGCCCTGCGGGCGAGGAGATTTTCACCGACAAATATGCGCGCGTGAAAGTGCAGTTCCACTGGGACCGTCTCGGCAAGAAGGATCAGAACAGTTCCTGTTTCGTGCGTGTCTCGCAGACCTGGAGCGGCGCGGGCTGGGGGTTTATTCAGATCCCCCGTATCGGTCAGGAAGTGATCGTCGACTTTCTCGAGGGAGATCCCGACCGGCCTATCATCACCGGCAGGGTCTATAACGGCAAGGAAATGCCGCCCTACGAGCTGCCTGGACATGCCACCCAATCCGGGTTGAAGACGAATTCGTCTCCTGGCGGGGGCGGCTGGAACGAGTTGCGTTTCGAAGACAAGGCCGGATCGGAGGAGGTCTACTTCCAGGCGCAGAAAGACCACAACCTGCTGATCAAGCACGATCGCAGCAAGCTCGTCCAACACGATCAGTCGGATCGCATCGACAACAATGCCAAACACTCCGTCGGCGTGAACCTGGACGAGGATGTCGGCAACAACAAGACGACCAAGGTGGGTGTCGACCGCACGGTCAATATCGGATCGAATGATACCGAGACGGTGGGATCCAATCGCTCGCTCACTGTCGGGGCCAACGAGACAATCAGCATCGGCTCGAACTCCACGGAGACAATCGGCGCCAGTCACACCCAGACTGTCGCAATCGTCCAGACGGTGACGGTTGGCGCGGCACGCGTCGATACCGTCGGCGGGCCGGAGACACGATCGGTCGGCGCGACGCAATCGAACACGATCGGCGCGTCCCGTTCCGTCAGCGTCGGTGCCGGCCAGAGCCACGAAGTGGGCTCCTCCGACAGCTGGAATATCGGATCGAACCAGAGCGTGTCGATTGGCGGCGGGCAGACGAGCAGCATCGCTAAAACCCGAAGCGCCACGGTCGGAGAGGATGATTCAACCGAGATTGGCGGCGCCAGATCTGTGAAGGTTGCAAAAAGCAGTCTGGTTGAAATCGGCGAGGATGGGGGCACAAACGTTGGCAAAACGCTGGTGATCGAGGCAGGCGAGGCCATTACAATTAAAACGGGGTCGGCAATGATCGTGATGAAAAAGGACGGCACGATTTCGATCGAAGGCAAAGATATTTCGATCAACGCCTCGGGCAAGTTCACTGGCAAGGCTTCGGGAGAGGTCACATGGAAGGGCAGCAAGATCAATCAGAATTGAGGTAGGATCATATGTCCGATGTAGTGGAACGTATCGAGGGAGTGGTCATCGGGCTGCTGCTCGGTTTCGATGCAGGTGTGCCACTGGTCGTTTTTCCCGGCAATCCCGAGGAAATTGCCGTACGCGCGCGAAGCCTGGCCGAGCTTACCTCCGCAATGGTTGGGGCGGAAGTTGCGCTGCTCTTCGAAGGTGGAGATGCGTCGCGACCGCTGATCGTCGGCCGCATCATCGATCCGACACGAAGGTCTTCGACGCCAACCGTCGTTCGTGACGGCGAGCGCGTGCAGATCACCGCCGAGGAGCGGATCGAGCTTCGTTGCGGCAAGGCGACGATCATCATGGAAAAGGATGGACACATCACCATCCGCGGCACCTATGTGACGAGCCACGCTAGCGCGGCCAATCGCGTCCGCGGCGGATCGGTGAACCTCAACTGATGACAGCCGCGCCCGTCCTTCGCGAGATCGTCCGCCAACATGCCGAAATGGCCGCGTTCTTATGGACGGTTTACGACTATCACTTACTCCATCCGGGCGAAAATCCCGACATGGATGAGGAGCGGCTTGCTCGGCTTATCGAGCGGCTTGAGGCCCATCTGGATGGGCTACGGGTTGCGGGGAACGATGGAATGAAAATTGCGCAGGAGCGTTACGATGAGTTTCCCGAGGCTGGGGAGCTGTTCGTGGTGCGCATGTTGGGAGCTCGCCAGGCGATTCCGGTCAGGCAATTGGATCTCGATCGAGTGAGGGAGTTTCTTACAAACGTAGTACGCCCCCGCTGAAGGCTGATTAGTTGGCGAGGTTCCACATATCGTCGGGAATGGGTATTCGCTTCCACTGATCGTCTTTAAGAATGGCAACGCCAGAATAATCGAAGAGGACGATGTCCCCTTCCACGACGTCCATCTTGTTTGGCGTGTTCAACTCAGGGGGCAATCCGATCGTGCGCCGATAGGCGAATGCCTTATCGAAGACGTGAATTCCGCCTGCTCCGAGGATCGCTACGTCACCTCGCCACAGACGAATGGTGTAAAGGTCCTCAGTAAGACCGATCGAGGACAGATCTTCGGTTACGGACGGCCCGGTGGCTCTCACGATAAATCCATGATCACCCACTGCGGCCACTTGGCCGGCAGACATAACAATACAATCATTAAGGCCCCCACGGGCATCGGTCACCGCTTCGGTCCAGCCATCGGTTCGTAGATAAAGAGCGGTCGATGGCGGTACGCGGATCGTTCTGAAACGTTCAAGCAGAGCCTCGGCACCCTCTGCATCGCCCTGCGCCCGGGCTCGATCGATTTCGGCCTGTTGTGCGGCCGTTGGATCGTTATACTGGACCCGCTTTTGACCGCACAATGCCACCGGACCAGATCCCGGTTTGATCGCCATCCCGAAAAATGCGCAATCCTCAACCCCGGGCAAATCGAAATCGCATAAACGTCGCCAATCATCTTCCTGCCTGCGCTCATAAAGCTGCGAACCGTATCCGCAGGCATAAAGCTTGCCATGGTCGTCCGCGATCCGCGAAAGAGCGCCGTACCCGACTGAGTCGTCGCTGAGTACGCCTGCACCGGCGATTTTTTCGACAGGAATATCGTCAATCAGGAAATACACATCACCTTCATTGCTCATTGGAACGAAGACCGGCTTACCATCGCTGGAGTCGATGATTGAGGTTATTGATTTAATCGTGCGGGGTAGCTCCGCAAAACCCCACAACATCTCGTTACCCTCGTTGTACGTGAGAACAATACTCTGCGGGTCTTCGTCTCTAAGTTCCCCTATCGAGAACGCGAATTGTTGCGGCGATACCGCGTGGCCCGCCCATATTCTAATCATTGAGTCTCACTCCTCATTACCTGTTCATCATGCGGCGGTTGGCGGCGCGGCTCGGCAGTGAGTTTGACGTGCGCAGCGTCTGATCGTCGTCGAGAAGTTTGGATTGTTTCGTGACGGCCCGCTTTGCCTTGCGAATGCATTCCGGCGAAAGGTCGAGCTCATCGAGTGTTGATTTTGCCACCTCATGCACCTCATCTGAAGAACCAGTGCCCCAATCGCCGGCCTTTTTTAGTTGCTCCTTCTTCTTCTTAAGCGCCTTACCCTTGAGCACCTTCCCCTTTGCATCGACAGCTCCGGCTTTTCCGATCGAGTCCATGCCCTCGCGCTCGGCCTCGTGAATCTTGTCGTGGTTCTTGGGCGACAGACAAATGCAAACGCCTTCACCCAAGGATGGAGCGCCGCTCACCCGCTTCTTCGGATCGTCAGCCTGCTCACGTGTGCCCGTTCGGTAGGCCTTGTCAGGCACGATATGGTGAGCTTCCCCTCCCGCCTTATTGCAGTCGCTGACAATCGTATCATAACTGCCGACCATGCAGTCGATGCCGGCATTTGGCTTCTTTCCTGGTTTGCCCACACGGTTTATGGGCGGGCCGCCAGCCTGTGGCGAGGCATGATCGTTTGAAGCGAGATCGGAGAAGCGGTTGACCGGCTCGCCGTCCATTTTAACATCATTAGACCAGGCGTGCGCGTATTCCTTGCCGGTGATTTTTGATGTTATGATGTTCTTTTTCGGCGCACAGCCCGCTTCGTCTCCCGAGCATTTAGAATAATAGGACTTGTTTTTTTGATTGATCGTTTCTCCACCGATTTTAACGGTACTCGTGCCCTTGTCGGTATCTGAATCCATCCCGAACGTGGGGTAGGGGACGGGAACACCCGGAGGAGTGGCAGGCGTCTGTGGAGGCGTAAATGCAACGTAGGGGAAGGCTGCAATCACCTTGTTAGCCTGCGCTTTGCACGACACTTCCAGTCCGTTGGCGAAAACCGTCATTTTGGCTGTTCCAACGAGACACTCGGTGAGGCGAATACCGCCGCACCGCAGGCACCGGTATCGTTTGACGCTTCGATCAAAACCGGATTGCCAGCCGCGTAGCCCTTGCGTGCCGCCGTAAAGGCCATTCCGATCATCATCGGAACGGCGGCAGCTCCGACGTTTCCAAGAGATTCTCCCGGCGACCAGATATCCTGGAAGCCGTGATTGTCCCGCACAAGCCGCAGGCTGGCCAACGCCGCCTGCTTGAACCAGTATTGCTCCCCAATCAAATCAGAAATTCGATAGCCGAGCTGTCTCATTTCGATACCTGTCTCGTTCAAAGCTGTGCGATAGGCCGCCGTCATTCCGTCCCCGCGGAAAGGCAGGTCATCGGGATTATCGAAATAAGCGCGCTCTCGGCCGAGACCGAGACCAAATAGCCGAAGACCGCCCAGGGACGAACGTGCGCAAAGCACCGCCGCGGCTGCTTCGCCGGGAATGAAGCCGTTGCTGTTGTCGGAGGTGAGCAAGCGGTTTTTAGAGAGATAGTGCGCTATCGCTCCAACTGTGAGATAGCTGTCGACACCCACAATCATTGCGTAGGTCGCTTCGCCTCCTGCCAGGATGCGGCGCGCCTGCTCAAGGGCAATGTGCCCCGACGGGCGACCGTGGGCCACGATCCTCGAGCGCTCGTGGGGCGGAGTTTCCACAATATCCGCTATGAGCTGGAGTAGTCGGGGCGCGTCGGGAACAGCGGGGCCGGACCGATCCTCTTCGGCAAGACAGAGGATCAACGGCGTCTGCTTCCGTGCCCCTGGCACCGCCTCGAACGCCTCCGAAATGGCCGCCGCTGCGAGGTGAGCCATACGCTTTTCGCCGATCCAGTTGCGTGGTAGCGGCACGGGAGCTCCAATCAGCTTATTGCCGATGGCATCGATGAAGCGCGTCTCTTGGAACCCGTCCAGACGCGCCCGCATGGCCGCACAAGCAGAGGGCGCGTCAAGGCCGACGGCCGTGACCATGCCGATCGAGATGACGTCGATCGACAGGGTCATGCCTCTTCCTCCTGTTCCTCGGGTGTCGAAACGCCGGTCGCCCGAACGAACGTGCGACCGGTCGCTCGCGCCCTCAACATCGATTGTGTCGGGGGGCCAACCCAGCACTCGCTGAAATCGAGGATAGTTCGGTGGATGCGCTGCGACACGCGCCAGACCAAAGAGAAGCGCCGATTTTCCAGGTCGAACAAAACAGTATCGGGCAGTATCGCGCTCTCGAAGGCTTTTTCATTGCCCTTGAACAAGGTGATCGGAAGGCCGGTAGCTGGCAGCCGAAAACTTTCGCGCCCTGACGGGGTGAGGTTGACGATGACAACATCCTCACCGCCCTTCGGAAAATCAACCTGTTGGTCGGCGGGCGCCATCTGGAAATAACGCTCGTCGAAATCGGGCGGCAGGAATGGAAAGATGTTGTCGATCCAGTTCTGGTCGTACGTGCCAGCGAATTCGATCCTGCCGGGCCAGGCCCGGCCGTAAGGGCCAAAGCTCATCGGTCGGTAATCGCCGAACGGCGACCGGATCTCCTCGCCGGTGGCCTGGGTGTTGGGCAGCCGCAGGCCGGGAATGAGACGTTGATTGCGCGTGCGTGCCCAGCCGGTGCCAAAGGGATTTTGCCTGTAACTAGCGGGCAGATCGTCGTCCGGGTCGAGGCGGTCAGTACCACCCCAAGCGCTGTCATAAGAAAAGGGCTGCCGCAGGAAGGGCTGCGGGGCGGAGGCGGAAAAGACCGGTCCCAGCGCCCGCCACTCCCGATGACCGAGGACCTCGAATACCTTCGACCAATTCCCTAGCTTTATTCCAACCGTAACGCGTTCGGTTGGTCGTCCGCCCGGAGCATAAGCGCAACCGTTGGCGATGACGTCGCAACGGGGCTTCCGGAATGCAAAATCCGTTTCCCAAAGTGTAGCCGAATAGCCCGGTTCACCCGTATGTGTGTCGGCCATGACCAGCGGCATTTGAATGGATGATTTCCGCGCGAGGCCGCCCGGTGCCTCGGGAAAGTCGAAGGTTCCCTTGACGACGACGACGATGTACTCGTGGCCGGCCTTGTCCATGCCCATCGTGAATTCGGTCGGATAGCCGGTTTGGTTCCAGATCTGCATCAGGCGTCACCCCTCGGCGCCGGGGAAAAACGGCGCGAGCATTGTTTCAGGCGCATCGGCATCGACCTTCACCGCCTCGCGACCCCGCGTCCAGAATATCATGCCCCGGACCGGCTCGTCCGACACCTTGATTGGCGGAAAAGGCAATGCCGCAAGGCAAGTTGCCAGCCTGTCCCCCTCCATCTTGTTGTCTCTTGCCGATTTCCCTGTCGCTTCCAGCTGACCGAACCAATCGGCTGCTCCGCTCGCTATGTTCGCGGCGGCAAGCAAGGGCGCCGCGGCGATCGTCAGCGGAAACCGCCGGCCGGCACGATCAGTGCTTGCCATGATCACGCCGGTCATCGGGCCGAATGTCTCCCGGCCCAGCAGAAAGCGCAGGACCGGAGCGTTCTCCATCGGCCCTTGCGAAAATCGGTGAACCAGATGCTGGCTGATCCACCGGTCCCACCGCCCGACGAAAGAGGCCGGCAGGTTGCGTGTGACGAAATCGCCCATCGCCGGCAGCTTTCCGAAAAATCCGGGCAGGATCAAAGCTGCGTCGGGCACGAGAACCTCGCAAACATCTTCAAATCAAAGGGATTGGCGACACTTGCCGCGCGAAGCTCGAAGTCGGCGTAGTAGCCCTGGGCAGCAAGGCGCAGCTTGAAGAGTTCGGCAAGATTGGTCCCGCTCAGCCGACCGGCGCGCAGCATCCGCAGAAACGCCCAGCTTCCAGTCTCGCTGACCATCACTTCCGGCGAACCGTCGAGGGGCTGGAAGGCGAGGGTGATCACGCCGGTTCCATCCTTGCCGGGCCAAGTCATCGGCTGCGGGCGCGTCGGATTGTTGAAGTAGGAGAGACTCTGACCATCGATATTCAAGGTCACGCGGCTGACTGTCGGCGAAAGATCTTTGGGCTCGAGCGTGAAGGTCAGGATCGGCCCCGCGCCTCCCGGAAAGAGGCTGTCGCGAATGAGCCGCGCCTGCTCCAGCGCCGCCAGGGGCCGGGGATCGAGCTTGATGTCGGAGCGCCATTTCCAGGGGTGACTGGTCGTGTCGATGTAGTTGACCAGATTATTATTGATAAAGCTGTCGATCAGCCCGCCGGGACCGAAGACGCGCTGGAAATCAACGACATTCACATCGATCGCGCTGTCGGGGACGAACGGGTAGCGATTGGTAAGCGCCGCCTGGCAGAATGGAAGCACGTCGGCACGCCAGATGGCGTTGAGCTCTGAAGTGACCGCCCCTGTTGCCAGCGCACTGGTATTGCCGGCCAGTCCGGCCAGCCAGTCGTCCAGCGGATCGGGAAGGGTCACGGCTTGTTTCGCCACAGCCCCGGTCAGCTCCGCCAGGCCGCCCTGTCTTTTCATCGCGTCCTGCGCGTCCGGGCTTGCCGACACAGTCTGAAGCATGTTCGACAGCGCGGTCAAGGCTGCGACTGCATCATTGAGTGCGGGAGGCTGGCCATCGACCTCGACAATGGCCGCCCTGATGGGTTTGAAATGCTCGGCGACCAGCGCGCCCGAAAGATCGACATCCGATTTGGAGCCGACTTTCGGCATTATCTTCACGCCCTTGGCGGCGAGTTTGCCGATCTTGCCAAGCTTGGACAAAAGCTTGGATGCTCCTGGCGGAGGAGCCTGGCCGCCGCCGCCGTCATCGGCACGGGTCAGTTCCGTCTCGCGCACGATGGCGGTCAGCAGACGCTTCATTGAGGAATCGGCGCTGGAGAGATCTTTGAGATTTTCGCTGGCCGTCTGCAGGTCGGCCAGTGGTGCAAGCCTGACGTCACGCATGAAGCTGTCCCACTTGGCGATATAGTCGTCATAGTAGAGCTTGAGGATATCTTGCGAGAGGGTGGCAACCGACGGGCTGGCGCTCTCGGAGCATCCGCCGGCAAAAACCGAGCGGTCGAGCGCCGCCTGCGTTGCGACGTCTTCAATCCGGGTCAGGATCACGTTGTGGAATCCGTCGTAGGTGAAGGCACCGCTGATGCCGACCCTCAGCGTCTTGTCGGAGCGCCGCGCCAGAACCTTCAGGCCATTCGGACCGACATGATCGGCCGGGATCCATTCCTTCAGCGCCGTGACCTCCGGATCGGAGAGCAGCGCGCTATAGGCGCGCACCGGCAGCGGGATCGAGCAGATCGTGCGTAGCGCTTCGCCCACCAGCGCTTCGTCAGGAGCGACGAAGGCCTGTTCCGTTGCCATACGGTCGATTGCAGCAATCTGATGGTCTGCTGCCATGTCGGTCTTGAAAGGTGGCACGGGCGCCGATTCAGCCAATTTCTCCGTCCACCATTGTTTGGCGAAGTCCGTGTCCATCGGCGACAGACCGGTCATCATGCGATAGGTTTTCAGCGCTCCCAATTGAAACTCGGGGTCGCGGATCTGCCGCCACATCGTCGCCTCGAGCAGCGCGACCATGCGCGGTTCCAATATATTGCGCAGGGTGCGGTTGTAGGCGTCCGATTGCGCCTGGAGAATTTCGGTTTCAGCGGAAGGACCTATCAAGGCGGCTATTCCGCCCGGCTGGTCGGTCCGTGCATTCGCCACTTCCGTGGCGGCTTCGAGCGCCAAATCAAGGTCGAGGGGATCCACCGGCGCTTGGCGTGCCGCAACCGGCGTCAGGGGAAGCTGCAGTGCCTCGAGCTGTTCGGCCTGCGCCGCCAGAGCGGCGTCGTTCTTCCGATAGGATATCGTGAATAACAGGCCGGCGATGACCACGAATGCTGTTGCTGCCACGGCGGCACCGCGCCAGATCCAGATACGCCGATCCTCTGCCGCCGGATCGAAGGTGCCGAGGCCAGCCTCCTTGAAAATGACCTTCGTCAGCAGGTCTTTGAGGAAGAAGCTGCGCTTTTCGGCCCGCAACATAGGGGCAGCGGGTTGGGCAGGCAGGCCGAAGGATGACGCCAATGCTGCCGTCAGCCGGTCGATTGCAGTACCTTGCTGAGTGGCGGAGGTCAGATAGATACCCCGCAACCAGGCGCTTTCCGCATATTTGCTTTCGCCGAAGACGGTCTCGATCAGGACACGAATTGGTTCTGAAAGGCTTTCCACCTGGGCTGGGAACCGAAATATTTCCGCCCGGGTGATCAGGTTGTCTTCGCCTTCGAGGCGGGAAATGAGACGCCGTTCGAGCACGCCCGCCAAGGCCGAGAATTCCCCGGTGACTTCGGTACCCTCGATGCGGGCACCTGGGGGGAAGGTCACTCCCCACACCTGTTCACGATCGGCCGTCGAGAGCGCCCCGAAAAAGCTCTCGAAGCCCTTTATCAGGTCCGCTTTCGTCAGCATGAGATAGACGGGCAAGCGGATGCCGATGCGTTCCTGAAGCTCGGCCAGGCGTTTGCGGATCTGCCTGCCATGCATCCGGATCGCCGCATCGTCTTCCGAAAGCGTGTCGATGCCGAGCGCCACGATCACCCCATTCAACGCACGACGGCCCCTGTGCTTTTTCAACAGATCGAGGAATCCCAGCCACTCCGCTGCATCGACCTCCGGCTGGCTCTCCTGCTGAACGTAGCGACCGGCCGTATCGATCAGCACCGCCTCCTCGGTAAAGAACCAGTCGCAATTGCGCGTGCCGCCAACGCCGTGAAGGTCGTCGGTCAGATCGATCGGGAAGCTCAATCCGGATTGCCGCAGGGCTGTTGTCTTGCCGGTCGCAGGCGGGCCGATGATGACATACCATGGCATTTCGCGGAGAAACTTTCGGCCGCCGACCTTCTGGCGTTTGAGTCCCGCCATCACCTCCCGGAATTTCACTCCGACGGCGGCGACGCCCTCTTCAGCCGGACTTGGCGGAGCCTCAAGTTGAGGGGCAATCTCGGAAACGAAGAGGCGGTTGGCGCGCACCGCGCGCCGCCGCGCCGCAACCCACCAGATGATGAACACGAGGAACAAAAGGCCGATGATGACCAGTCGCACGATCTCGGAAGCAAACGGCGCACTTTCTCCGACGCTGACGATAGGGCCGAATATCCAAACGATGAGGGACAGCAAAATGAGCCCGATGAAGGTCCAGAGCCAGCGAGAGGTGAGAAAAGCCCAGAGAAACCTGAAGATCGCCATCTCAGAGCCTCTTTTGGATAAGGATTTCGATGCGGCGGTTGGCGGCCCGACCCTCGCGGCTGTCGTTTCCCACAAGCGGCTGTGTCGCCGCGCGTCCTTGCGATTTCAGCTGTACGGTCGGCACGCCGGAGGCGGCCAGCATTGAGGCAATCGTTGCTGCGCGGGCCTCGGAGAGGCGCTGGTTATTGGACAGCGGATTGCTCGCTTGCAGCGGGACATTATCCGTGTGCCCGGTGATGGTAATGCCGCCGATCAGCTCCGCATTCTGCTTGAGAACCGCTGCGATGGAAGCAACAAGCGGTTCAAAGCTCTTCGTCAATTCGGGTCTAGCGGATTGGAAAAGCTCCGGTGTGCTTGACTGCAAAAGAAGCGTGACTGACGAGGCGTTTTCATTGCCTTTCAGTGCTGGCAGCAGGGAGGCGGGCGCTGCGGCGCGAAATTCCGGCAGCAATTGGAAAATAACGGGCTCCACGGGTGGTGCGCTCGGCGGTGGTGTCCGCTTTTCGGGGCGATATATTTCCGCCCGCTCAGGTGGTGGCAATGCCCGCACCAGCGTTGCGAGTTCCTCCGCCTTGGTATCGAGCCGCATCGACAGCAACATGTAAATTGCCGTCGACAGCGCTGCAGCAACGACGGCAAGGACCCAGATCGGCACGGCAAAACGGAATGGCTCGTCAGCCGCGACAACTCCCTCCCATCTGGGCGAGAGCGGTGCAGCTTCAGCATCGGCGTCACGCAGAAAACGAGCGGCGGCGGCGCGAACGGCGCTGATCGAGCGGTCGCCGGCACGCCCTGGCACACGGTACTTTCCGCGAAAACCAAGCGCTAGGCAGAAATAATAAAGCTCGAGTAATTCCTGGTCACGACCGGGATGGCGCTCCAATTCTTCCAGCCGGGCAAAAAATTGCGCTCCGGCATCGACATCGCCACGGAGCATGACGACCAGCGGCTGGCGCGGCCATGCGCTTGCCCCACCCCAGGGCGTGTTCAGCGCCAGATCGTCGAGCAGCGAGGCGACCGCCCAGGCAGCCGAGTCCGCCCGCGCAAGCGCCGAACCTGAGGCTACCGCAGCGTCGCGGGCGGCGACAAGCTCTTCCATCAGTCTCGTTCGCAGCACTTCTGGATTGCTCGGTGGCAACGCACTTTCGAGTTCCGGTGCAAATTCCAGCAATCTGGCGAAAGCACTGATCAGTTTGTTTGGATGAGAGCGCGCCCTTCTTGCCAGGGTTCCGGCAGCAGGAACCTGTCTTGCGCTCGCCGAGGGCGCCGGGCGGACGCGTGTGCGACCCTTATCGCCCGAAAGACCGAATGGATCCTCACTTGCCATGGCGCTACCTGTTAACCGAATAGCAATCGACCTGCGGTTCGCTGGGCAAAACGCCCGACACGCCGATCACGAAGCCGGGCGAACGCAGAAGAGATTCCCAATGCTCGCTGCGCTGATCGAGTTCCAGGCAGAGACGGTCACCGTCATAGGGGATCTCGCGGGGCTGCGAATGAAGCGGCTTCAGGCGAATGCCCGGCAGTCGTGACTTCCACAGCGCCTCGAATTCGTCGGCGGCACCCACGGTGACCTGATCGACGAAGATTTTGCGCAGCGCGTCTTCGGACATGTCACATCCGACCCGCACGACAATGCGGCTGGCGGTCAGCAATTCGGGATTGTCGACCCTAACCTTCCAGACATTGGTCGCGTGTTTGAGCACGGGCAATGCCCGCGACTTGGGCTCGACATAACGCAGGCTGAGGAGGAGCGAACGCAAAGTGTCTGCGAGCGCCGCAAAGGCAGGTCCCGGCGCCATATGATCATAGGTCGGTAGCTCGGTCAGCCGCCGGGAGCCGGACCCGTAGGTCGCCATTCGCCCCGCAAGCCCGCTCAGTTCCAGAAAGAGTTCCGCCGGGTGGAAAACCTCCTGGGGAAGCATGTGGGCCAGCCGCGGACGTGCCGTGTTGGCGAGATCAAGTACCAGCAGATTTTCCACGCTGCGGCCGGCGCCGCCAAGAACCATTTTGCCATGTGCATCGGCGATACGGTCGAGCCCGGTTATCACCTCCTGCATCAACTGGCCGTAGAAAGCCACGGCGCCGGTCGTCAGGGCTGGTGGCAGAAAGTTTTCCCCCATCGCGACGCTGCCGTCGGCCAGCAGCCCGTTGACCTTCGCAACCGGCATCGCGGTATAGCCGCCGGTCATCTGCACAGGCGACAGGAGCAGGGCTTGGGCGCGGGCGATCTCGATCTCTTCCGGGTCGGCGCCCCCATGCACGGCGTCACGCACGCGTTCGATCTGCCCCTTATAACGCGCACCCGTCGGCTCGCTATGAGCGGCATCGAAGCTCGCTCCGCCCGGCGGTTCCAGTGGCAGGGCAAGCTGCACCGCCCCCGCACCCATGTCGCGGGTGATGGTCAATGGAACCGGCGCATCCATCGTCTCGGGAATGGAAAAGGGCGTGCCGTCCGGAAAAATGCCGCGCGCCGACAAGACGGCAACGCGGCCTGTTTCAAGCTGTGCGGTGTCCAGCGTAAGGGATCGAAAGCCGAAGGTCTGCAACCTCCCTGCCTGCAGCGCGCCGCGTATCAGGGCCTCGGTATACCGGTCTTGCTGCTGAAAATGCTGCGTCCGCAGGAAAAGCCCCTCGGACCAGAGCACCTTATTCGTGTCCGTCATGCTGGAACGCCCTCCCTTCAGGCGAGCGCGAGCGCCATGCCGCCGCTACTCAAAGCCACATTCGCCGTCACCGTCGATTCCGGCCTTATCGGGACGGCCTGTCGCCAGACACGACCGCCGGGGGTCCTGAAAAACGCCACCACCCCGAGGAACGTGGCTTCCGGCGGGAACGCCACCGTCTTGGTGGCCGATCCGCCGGGAGAGACCGTCAACTGGTCGGAGCCGAGAAGGTCTGCCCCGAGTGCGGAGGCAGGGTCCGACTGCAGGGCGAAAATATCGGCAGAATTGAACTTTCCGACATCCTTGAGCCTGAGAACGAGCACGGTCACCGGGCGATCCCCGCCATCAGCGGCAAGATTCATCCCCGCCTGTCCCGTCGCCTTTACGGTCACGGTCGAGGATTTTGGCGGACCGCCCACGCAGCCGGAAATCAAGCCTGTCGCGCCGAGCATCATCAAGAAACCACGTCGTTGAAGCATCATTCTTTCTCCCCCTCTTCGTAGCCGTCCCGGAAATCGCTGCCGATTTCGCCGAGGAAGCGCGTAGATGCGCTCCTGGCTATTTCGCGATAGCGTTTCTCGTAAAGTTCCCAGAGCTTTGCCCGTCGCCCGCCCGCAAGCAGCGCGTCCCAGGCCGATTGAGACTTCAATTCGCTTTCCAGCGCTGCCGGATCGAAGCGCTCCACCATCCTTGCCAGCGCGGCTTGGACGCCGCGCCACGTGCGCACATGATGGTGGGCGAGATCGCGGATGGAACCGTTGATCGCCGCTTCGGGCGGCAGAAAGCCGGCATTGCGTTGCGCGAGGAACGTCGCGATCACATCGTCGACCGTCGGCATGAATTTGAGAGGGTTGACCTCGGAGGCCCCGACAACAGTCTGTGCGATCCGGGCCTCGCCCTTCTCCTCGGCCCGCTTGCGCAGGAGATGGATTAACCCTTCCAGCATCGTCCGGTATTCCCGACCGAAATTCTCCATTTGGACGACGGGATCGGCAGACGGAAATTCTTCGCCACTGAAGCCCAATCCGCGCAGAAAGGCGTCGCGAAGGTCGGCCTCAATGGGCGCTGACTTCTGCTGCCTCGGCACCGGCGGTGGTTCCGGATTGGGTTGCGGCCTGAGTTGTGGTGTGGCGATCTCCGGAGCCGGCTGCCCTGCAGCCGTGCCCGGCAGAAAAAGATCCCAGCCTCGGTTATCCTGCCGCTGGGCCGGCAGCGGATCGAGGCTGAACGGATCGTCGAACAGGGGCGCGCTATTTTGCGGTTCCTGCCGGTCGGGATCGGCAAACTGCGCCGCAGCGGGGTGTTCGAACGGGTCGGGCAATCCGGAGGGCCGCCGGGGGGATTCAACCGGCTCGCTGCGTTCGGAGAAGAACGAATCCCGTTCGAAACCGACCGGCGGCGGCGATGTCGCTTGTTCATGTGGGCGCTCTGCCTGCGTGCTTTGCATCTCGACGCGGACGACATAATTGCCGAGTTGCAGCCGGGCGCCGTCATGCAACGGAGCGGAATTTCCCGCTCCAAGTGGTGCGCGCGACCCGTCTATAAAGAGACCGCCGCTTGACGTATCCGTCACCTGGTATCGACCGTGAACGCAAGCAATGGTGCAATGGGCACGGGAAACATACATGTCCGGATCGTCGAGTCGCCAGTCGGCGTCTGCGCTGCGACCGATGACGAGCTCGCCCTCGACGAGCCGCATCTGGCGCACGGCCTGGGGCCTGGGGGACTGTTCAAGGGTAAGGATCAAGGCCATGCTGCGGCCTCCGCAATCTCTGGGCGAAAACCAACGAGGGTGCGCATGCACAAATCGGCCGCGTCGCCTCGATCCGGTTTCGGAGCAAGCCAGGCGATATGCCCGAGCCGCGCGTTTCCCAGTTGCGCTGCAGGAACCTCGTCTCGTTTGAGCACGAGCCTGACATCCACATCGAGCCCGTTTCCCATCAGATCGCGGATTGCCGTTTGCAAGGTTGTACGCCGTTCGCTGCCGGGCAGAAAGGCTGCGTAGTCATCAAGCGTCAATGGTCCGACGGAAAGTTCGATCCTCTGCTGTCGCTGGAATGTTCTCGGCCCGATCGTGGCGCTTCTGCAGAGCTGTGCGTAGGCGCCGGCAAGGCGGGACTGGATCCTTTGCGGTATGTCCATCCAGACGCCGACAAATTCTCGTAGCCTGAAGGGAACCTTGAAATGATCGCCAAGAAACTGCGTGAGCCTTTCAGGCCCATCGACTTGATGGGCAAGCGCTGCGGCGTGAGCAAGCTTCGTCATGTCGATCGCAGTCGGCTGAAGGTCTGTCCTGCCTCGCAGGCCGATCCCTGCCATGGCCGAAGCCATGGCGCGAATGCGACCGCCCTCGGCGCGCTCGATCTGGACGGCCGGGTGGGCATCCGCCCACGCCCGATAGAAAAGTGCGATCATGCGATGTTGAAGCACATTGACGAAGTCCACGAAGGTGGTGTCGCTGACCTCGCGCATGTCGGCACCGGCAAACCAACGCTGCGACAGGCGATCCAGCACCCAGCGCGTCAGATAAAGCGGCATCGGACCTTCCGGACCGAGCAAGCCGATCGTGGCCACCGTTACCCGGGCGGGCGCTGTTTCGGTGGAAGGCTCGAGCCTTGCAATGTCCTGCACGGCAAAACCCAGCCTTATGTGCTGCCCGAGCCTGGCTGGCTCCCGCTGCGGCGGGCCGGCCTGCCCGAAGATTCTGTCTGCATTTTCGAGCCGCCGCAGGAGCTCAAAAAAATCGAACTGCTCGGCTCGGACGGCGTCATTCTTCAGATCAGGAAGCGGTTGCCCGGCGTTATCGGCCATAGCACATCCTCCTGTTTCTGCAGGATCCGCGCTCTCGTTCGCACGAATCCGTTAATCGCTGCGTAGCGGGCAAAAAGCCTCGAGAGCAGCGCCGTAAGTAACAAACCGCTATGCCCGGCAAGCACCGACTGGTCGACATGCAGCGTGATGTCGCTGCCGCGGGCAAAGCACATCGGCCCAGCTATCGGCAGGCGCTCGATGAGAGGTCGGGCCTCGACTCTCGCAATGGCGCGTACATGCCGCGAGAGGCTTGGATCCCCCCGCTGCGCATAAAGATCGAGCAGGGCGTGCAGAGGGTCGACCCCGCGGCCTTCCTCCGCCAGGCTGAGAAAGTTCAGAGACAATTGAGCGATAAATCGCCATGCGAGTTCATCGGCTCTTGAGGCTTCGACGGCGCCGGAAGGAAGCGTTGCCGGAATGGCAGGCCAGGGCTGGCGCAGCGCGCCAAGCAATTGCACGGTCTCGACAGGATCGCCGCTTTCGAGCGTAAGGGAGGGCGTGTCGTCCAGTATCGGCAGGTCCCTGTTGGTGCACAGGGCCGTCACTTCAATCCGCTTGAGCGGTCGTCCGGCTTTCGACTGCGCCGGGCGTGAGAGCGTGATGAAGACATCGTCTCCGACATAGGATGTGCGGGTTTGTCCCTGACGAAGCTCGTCCTCGCTCGGACGCCGTGGGCGACGTTCTGTAAAATAGACC
Organism: Rhizobium lentis; assembly: GCF_017352135.1. NCBI lineage: Bacteria > Pseudomonadati > Pseudomonadota > Alphaproteobacteria > Hyphomicrobiales > Rhizobiaceae > Rhizobium > Rhizobium lentis. The sequence continues at coordinate 119,007 of NZ_CP071457.1, read as the reverse complement.
CAACCGTTTGTGCGGTTCTGTCCGAGACTGAAAAGTGCCGGTATCTCCGCATCAGAACCCTCGGCATCGGCGTCCTCGACACGCACGGCGCGATAGATTTCGAAATCGCGCGGCCGAGTCCGATCAGCGTGGAGGACCTGCCGGGTCCGCCGCGCATCGAGCTCAATGACGCTGCAGGAGCGCTCGAACAGGTTGATGATCGGCGTTGCGAAAAGCTCCAGATCCTTCGCAGTGAGGCCGGCAAGCTCCGGAACGGGCCGGCGAAGCAGGAAGACCAGTTCCAGCCTCTCGCCGCACCGGCGAACGACCGGTCGCATCCCTGTCACACGCGCATAGTGAAACCGCTCGGGGGCGATAAAATATTCGCGCAGGAGCCGGTAGCCCTCAAAAGTTTCGCGTGTGCGAGGCATAAGCGCCTCGTCGTCCGATATGCCGACCATCTCGGGCGCAGGGAGCGGCTCCAAGGGATTGTCGCGCCCCTCCGGGCGCGCGCCTACGCCACCGCAGGCGCCGAATAGCGTATCGAAAAGCAACGGCGCCTTGCTCTTTTCACTGAAATAAAAGTCCAGACGATCGAGCGACAAGTCGGCCAACTTGCCCTGGCCGGTTCGATTGATCGTGATGCTCAATGCGGACGCGCCGGCAACCCCGTCAATGGCTCCGATCCCCGCCGCCGCGAGTGCGCTTCGGTCCTGTATGTAGGTCACGGAACTGATCGCAAGCGGCCAGAGCGTCACGTCCTGGACCGTGGTGAAGATGGACCTTGTCGAAATTCCAGGTCTGACGCTCGAAACGAGCCGTGTTCCCCGCTTCAAAAGATGACCTGCAAGCATGGTTTGAACTTGCTGCCCTGGCTTCAGCAAGACCATCGCTGTCGCCGGAGCCGGCGAGACGAGGTCAGGATAGAAGTTCTCAAGCACGCTGCGAACATAGCGCGTGCTTTCGGCATCCACCTTCTGGCGGGTGCGCGCGGCCAGAAATGCGACGCCGTCAAGAAGCCGTTCGACAAAGGGGTCGGGACACGGAATGCTATCCAGAGAAAGGTTGCGCGCGATCGCGGGGTGCATATGGGCGAACTCGGCGGCAAGCGCACGAATATGGGTGAGTTCCTCCTCATAATATTCAAGGAAGACTCGATCCATTTCAGGTGTCCTTCAACTCGGTTCTGGCCGAGCCGTTGTCGAGATCGAGAATGGTGCGGATACGCAGCCGTTCTGGCGCCGGTGTCGTCAGGAGCAGCGCGTCAATATCGATCCTTAGGCCAATCGACTTGTCGCCAAGGCTGACGGTCACCTTGGTTGCGCCTTCCTTCAGCCGGGGCTCGAAGGCCGCAAGCACTTGTGCGATCTCCTTGGCGAGTTCCTCACGGTCGAAGTCACGCGATGAACGGCCCGAAAACGGCGGCACGCCGTAGTTGACCACACTGCGGCGCACCAGCGGAAAATCCTCAAGAGAGGGAGGGTTGTCGCCAGCCAGTTCGGCCTCGGCATCGGTTAAAAGGGGCGAGGATTCGAAACGTTGCACATTGAAAAGCGCCTCGATGTCGCGCCGCACCGCTTCACGCAGCACATCGCTCGAAACGACCACGCCGCGGCTTTCCAATTCCACGCGACGACGTTCCAGGGAAAGCAGACGATGGATGTTCTTTTTTCGCTCGCTACTGAGATCCGTTGCGGACTCTATTTGCCCGACACCGCCAGCGACCATCGCGTCCAGCCGCTCTGCGTCTATCTCGCTTTGCAACATCTGCCGGAGATCTTTGATCTCGGAGCCGAGCCCCGGCAGGTCATTGACCAAGCGATCCCACAAGGATGGCTGGATCGTTTCGCGGGTTGCGCGCTGGTGCCCGCCAAGCGGTCTCGACTCCCTTCCAACTTCTCTTCGCCAGCCGTCACTTGCCGACATAGACATCCATTTCGACCTCGTCCTTGTCATCGTAGTTGAACGCGATGTTCTTGTAGGCGAAGCCGACGCGCTCCTCGATGAGATCGGGTTCGTCCTCACTTGGCTTCATATTGTATTGGGTGACCGAAGCCTCTTTCAGCGTAACGACCAGATAATCGCTGGTCTCGCCTTCGATCGTTCTGCGCGCGGAGAACTTGACCTCGCCGAGAAGCGTGTTGTCGAACAGCGCCTTCTTCAGATAGGGCGAGGATTTGTCATAATGCTTGATGAAAGTGATCATGCCCAGACTGACGCGGCCCCGTCGCGACAGCGAATTGGGATCGTAGGGGGCGACCATCTCAAACTCCACGCCGTGGATTTCGATCTCTTCTTCGTGGCCATCGCGAACGCTCGGTCCCGTGATATCCGGCACCTTGAGAAAACCGTCAATTTTCATGAACAACCTCCCTTGTGAATTCAGCTCTTTGTCGACGGCAGCTCCGATACGAGACGCAGTGACGCATTGATGCCTTCCAACTGATAATGGGGGCGCAGATAAAACCGGGCATTATACCATCCCGGGCGGCCTTCGACGCTGTCGACCTGAACCTCGGCCGCAGCCAGCGGCCGTTTGGCGCGGGCCTTGTCGTCGGCAAAGGCAGGGTTGGCAAGAACGTAGCGATTGATCCACTCCGTCAGCCAGATCTGCATGTCGGACCGCTCCTTGAACGAACCGATCTTGTCGCGGGCGATTGCCTTCAGGTAATGGGCGAAACGCGAAACCGGAAAAAGATACGGTAGATTTGCGCTCAGCCGCTCATTGGCCTGTGCATCCGGATCGACCAGGCGCCCGGCCCGCGTCTCGTCATCCTGTAGCGAGTGCGCACCGATGAAGGCTGCGATGTCTGTATTCTTGCGATGCAGGATCGGCATGAGCCCAAGCTTAGCAAGCTCTGCCTCGCGGCGATCGTCGATGGCGACCTCCGTCGGGCATTTCATCGCGACGGTACCATCGTCAGTCGGGAAATTGTGGACTGGAAGATTGATGACCGCTCCGCCATTCTCGACGCCGCGAATTTGCGTGCCCCAGCCAAACAGCTTGTGGCTTCGATTGATATTGACCCCCATCGGGAAGGCAGCATTCATCCACACGTAGCGATGATGATCGCCCTGGACATCCTCCTCGAAGGCGAAGCCCTTTACCGGAATGGTTTCCGCGCCGTAGGGCAGGCGTGCAAGGACCCGGGGCATCGTCAGACCGATGTAGCGCGCATCCTCGCTCTCTCGCAGCGACTGCCACGACGCGTAGGCGGGCGATGAGACAATCTGTTGCAGGTCCTGGGGGTTTGGCAGTTCCTGCCAGCTTTCCATGCGAAAGAGTCGCGGGGCGGCGGCTGCAATGAAGGGCGTGTGCGCCGACGCGCAGATGCCGGACATGTTGCGAAGAAGAGCGACGTCCTTCGGGTGGTTGGAGAACTCGTAAGCACCGATCAGGCAGCCGTACGGGCTGCCGCCAAGCATCGAATATTCGTCGGTATAGACTTTCTTGAATATGGGGCTTTGGTCCCACATCTGGCCCTCGTAGTCTTCGAGCGTGTCGGCGAGGGCTTCTTTTGAAATATTCATGACGCGGATCTTCAGCTTCTGATCCGTCTCGGTATTGTTGACCAGATACCACAAACCGCGCCATGTTCCCTCGAGCTGCAGCACTTCGGGCGCATGGAGAACCTCGTTGACCTGTTCGGTCAGAAGCTTGTCGATGCCGGAGATCAGGGATTTGATCGACTTGATCGCATTCGAGGAAATTGTCGTCGACTGCGAGCGAGCGCGCGCTGCAAGCGCGAGATTCTGCACCAGGGTTTGCAGCTTGTCGCTGTCATCCTTCTTGACCTTGAAGTCCTTTTCAAGAAGGTCGCTGAATTCCTGAAGATCGACGCCTTCGGCTTCCTTGACGTCGACAGCGGCGGTTCTTTCCTGTTCGGCCATGGTTTAGCCCTCCGACTTGCTGCCATCATCAATCGCCTGGTCGGCGATTTTTGCTAAAAGCGGCTCGTTGTTCAAAAGCTGGGCGATACGTTTTTCGGCGTCGACGCGGCCATCCATGAAGCCCAGCAATTCCTCAAGCTGGCGGCGCATCTTCAACAGCTCGGCGAGCTGCGGCACCTGTTCGGCAATCCGGTCCGGCGCGAAGTCGCCCATGCTCGTAAAGGTCAGGTCGACGGCAAGTTCCTCGTCCCGCTCTTCGCCGGGCGGTTGGGGAAGCGTGTTCTTGACCCGCGCCTTGACGCGCGGGCTCAGCGCTTCCATGAAGCGACCGAACCGATTAGCGTCGGTTTCGACAAAGGTCCGGTCCCTCACCGATTTCAGAGCCTCAGGCGTTTCGGACGCACCGGCGAGATCAGCCATCACCCCCATCACGAAAGGCAATTCGATCGTGGTCGGGCTGCCATATGTTTCCACTTCATAGGCGATCTGGACGCGAGGCGCCCTGTTGCGTTCAATTACCTTCGCCTTAGTTTCGCTCATTGCTGGTCACCTTTTGTCCCAGGGGCAGGTTTCTTGCTTTCCGAAACGCCGGCCAGAAGCCGGAATTCTTTCAGCCCGGAAGGCGCAAGGTCCTCCATGAGCTCGAGAAAATCCATCGGCACCATGCGCTTGATCCTGCGGGCCAGATGGGGAATGGGGCTTGATGGCTCCGTACGGTCGTAAAAAGCGATGATGAGATCGATGCAGCGCGTAACTTCGTCTCGCGAACTCAGACGCGAGGGGAAGACCGTCGCCGGCCCGCTCGGGGCCTGGTCTGCCGCAACGCTGGCGGCAGCAGCTGGCGCGGGTTCGCCGCCGGCCGTATCCTCTTTCTGGCTCTCCTGTTGCGCATGACGCTTGGCACGCTCCAGGGTCGCCGACATGCGCTGCAGAAACCGGCTCAGATCTGGCAGGGTAACGCGCAAATCGCCGCCGATCTGCCGGTTGAGCGACTGCTCCGCCGCCTCCAGAGCTGCGGCGGCAGCCCGTGCATCGGCCGCCAGCGCCGCTGCTTCGTCAGGGGTCTGTTCGGCAAATGCCGCGCAACCGAACCGCACGCGATTGAGCAATTGATCATGTTCGCTGACGAGCGAGGCCTTCTCGGCCGTACTCAAACCAGGCGCCGCTTCGTTGAGAACGGTGCGGCTGTCGACCGCCCCCCGCTCCAGATCGCGTCCAGTTACCGGGCCGGCGCCACGAGGCGTAAAGAACGTCATTTTGCGCAGATCGCCGAGCAGACCATCCTTGTCATTTTGAAGCTGGATCAGTGCGTTGATACGGCGAAGAGCGGCCTCGCGGGGAGGCAGGCCGTCGCGAAGCTCCGGATGCATTGTCTGCCAGTGCATGTCGAAGGTTTGGCCGATCAAGTTCAATCCCTCGGCGAGGCCGGCCAGTCCTCGCTCATTTGCAAGGGCACGCGTTACAATCACGAGCAGCCTGAGATCGCGCCCGTGCGTCCGCAGTTCCTCTGATTTGCGTAGCACGATAGACCAGTCAACCGGCACTTCCGTTCGTGCGACGGGGTTGTTGCGCTCGTCGCGGCTGATTTCGATCTGGGGCTGTACGAGGCGTTCGAGCTCGTGGAATCGTCCGTCGTTCCGTAGGCTTTCGCCGGACGGGTTGTCACCGTTTAGCGGATTCAACCAGAGCGCAGAGTCGAACAACAGATCCCCCGCTTTACCGAATATTCTTCTCGCGATCCTGTTTTAGCATAAATTTTTGCTCTGTACTAATGCCACTTATCGACGAGCAGCAACTAATTCCGAGTGTCGATCAATCGGGTCGTAGTCGACAGGATCGAAACCTTCCCGCTGGAAATAACTGCATGTAAATCCTCGGCAAAGGACTTGGTGGATTCGGTTGTGGGGCGAAGTTGCGAGAACAGAGGACGGTCGGTCTGCATCGCGATTATCAGACTTCTGCCGAACGTGTTATCGACGGCGAAGGAAAGCTTTGCTGGATCGGTCGCTCCATCTGCGGTGGAGTAGGCGACACGGATGGTACGCATGCCATCGGACACCGTTCCGAGACCGGCAAGAGCGTTATCCGGGCGCTTGATGTTGGGAAGGACGTTGAACAGATTGCCGGTAACATCGGCGATCGCCACCCAGAGGTAGCCGTCCTTGATCGTTGCTGGAGCCAGCACATCGATGACCGGATTGTCGCCGACCGAGTAGACGCCAGACATGTTCGGTTCGGATTTGTCCCCATAACCGAGCACGATCGCCATGGGCCCTTGCGGCAGGTCGGGCAACAGTGACTGGACGACGCACAACTGATTATTGAGCACTGTTGTATCAAATCGCAGATCGCGATCGCCCAGACGCGGTGCGAGCGCTTGCCGGAGCGCTTCGATATCACCGCTCGCGGCGACGTTTCCCCGGATGGCGACTGTCGACCCAAGAGGAAAGTTCGCCCCCTCCGGTGCCTGGACGACAAGCGGGCCGCAGGTCTCCAACGGTGCGATGGCCGATTTTAACTGGTCGGGCGTCAGGCTTCTCGGTCCTGCGGCGATCCGCACGACAGGCTGGTAGCCGGCGGCCCTGCTCGCCTCGTTGAAGCGGCTGACGACGGTGTCACGCGCTGACTTGTCGGGAGCAAGGCCGGTGAGGCGAACGGTGCGGTCCGTGATATCAAGCCTCCACTCGTCCAGCCCGCCGGCGGCGGCAAAAAAGCTGTCGATGTCCTGTGCCCAGCGCTCGGAGGGTTCCCCCTTCGCAAGTGCAAGCGCATCCTTGGGTGCCGCCAGCCCGACTGCGCGCGTAAAACCCGCCAATATCGCCTGCTGCTGGTCGGCATCGGGAGCAAAGCCGGACAAGGTCGCCTGGCGTTGCCCGTCGAGCCCGGCGCTGAGTTTATAGGGCGCCTCGACCGGAAGGGTTTTCACAAACAGTCTGTCACCAAAGCCGGCAAACCAAAGTCCCGCGATCGCCGCTACCGCAGCAATGGCTAAGATCGCCGGCCAGGACCGCCAGCCGAACCTGGCGCCACGCCCGCCTTCCTGCCGGCCGCTGCCATCGGTCCGCAACAGCTCCGCCACCTGCTTGACGACGGCCGCAGCCGTCGGCGGGCGTCGCGAAGGGTCGGGTTGGGTGAGATCGTCGATCAGGGCCTTGAGCGGCTCCGGAACGCCGGTTGTGTCCAGCCGACGTTCCTTGTAGCGGACAACCTCACCGGGACTTGCTCCGACGTCGGGAACTTTACCTCGGAAGGTTGCAAGCAGGGATGCGCCCAGGGCATAAAGGTCGGATCGCGGCTCGGCCTCTCCGTGCAATTGTTCGGGCGCTGCATATTCGTATTTGCCGGCAAACTCTTTGCCGACGACTGTTCGTGCGCCCGTCTTGCTGTCCTTGGCAATGCCGAAGTCGATAATGACTGCCTCCTCCGGCCGGCCGCCGCGCAAGATTATGTTGTCGGGCGACAGATCGCGATGGACGATTTTGCGCTCATGCGTCGCAACCAGGCCCTCGGCCACTCTTTGAGCCACGACCAGCAGATCTCTTGAAGAAATCCCGCCCCGCTCGAGATAATCGTTGAGTGGCGTACCTGCGACGTAATCCATGACCAGATAGACGTAACCCTCGGCTGTCTGGCTGCAGTCGGTATAACGCACGACCGCGTCATGCGAGATGCCGCGCATCTCCTCTTCCCGCTTCATCAACTCCAGATAACCGGCATCGGCGGACAGCTCCCGCTTGAGTGCCTTGAGCGCCACGACCCGGCCGGTGATCTTGTTGCTGGCGCGATAGACTTCGCCCGTTCCGCCGCGGCCAAGCACACCCTCGATCTCGTAGGTATTGTTGAGTACCTGGTTCTTGCGGAAGATGTCACCGGGCAATGGGTCGATCATCTGGTAACTCCAAACCACGCCGTCACTATTCATCAAAGACATGCGGTTCGAATATTTGTCAAGAACACTATAATGTGGCAGTTTGCCATTGAGATTGAAGACTAGCTCGTTCATTCGAGAGCACGTGGGCAGGAGCCCGACCGGCATGCAACAGAACATGTCTTCTCACAGCTTCAAGCGTAAAGAACTGATCGGCAAGCTCGACCCTACATGCCTGCGTGCATTCAAGGCGGCAGCCGACGCCGCCAAGCTTCGGGGCAATCCCTATGTCGAACTCGTCCATTGGATCGAGCAACTGTCGCTTGTCGACCGCGCGGATTTCCAGCTGATCCTCGCCGACGCTGGCGTGGACCTCGGCCGCCTTGCGGCCGACATGGCACGGTCGATCGACAAACTGCCCTATGGCGCGACGTCCATAGAAGAGTTTTCAGATCACATATTTCACGCTGTCCAGGAAGCCTGGAGTCTCGCAAGCCTTCAATTCGGCTCGGAAGAGGTGCGCGGCGCTTACGTCCTTCTGGCCTGTAGAAAGGTGCCGGTGCTTGATGGCTTGCTGTTGAAGATCAGCGGTGAGTTCGACCGAATCGAAGCCGATTCCGTCCTTGCTCGCCTGGACGACGTACTCTCTCAATCCCTTGAAAATCGCGGCGGACGCGACCCTGGCCAACCGGTGCGCAAGGAACGACCGGCTGGCGGCGATTCCGCGTTGGCGAAATATGCGACTGATCTGACAAGGCGTGCTCGAGAAGGTAAGATCGATCCGGTTGTGGGTCGCGACCCGGAAATTCGCCAGATCGTCGATATTCTCATGCGCCGACGGCAGAACAATCCGATCCTCACAGGCGAGGCCGGGGTCGGCAAGACGGCGGTCGTTGAAGGCTTTGCGCTTCGCCTTGCGGCAGAAGACGTGCCGCCGCCACTCAAAGGGGTCGCGCTCCACATGCTGGATGTTGGCTTGATGCAGGCCGGAGCGAGCGTCAAAGGCGAGTTTGAAAAACGCCTCAAGACGGTGATCGACGAGGTTCAGGCATCGGAAACGCCGATCATCCTCTTCATCGACGAAGCACATACGCTGATCGGAGCAGGCGGGGCTGCGGGAACGGGGGACGCCGCAAATCTATTGAAACCAGCATTGGCGCGCGGCGAGCTTCGCACGATCGCGGCAACGACATGGGCGGAGTACAAACAGCACATCGAGAAAGACCCGGCGCTGACCCGGCGCTTCCAGGTCGTCAAGATTGAGGAACCCAGCGAAGAAGACGCCATTCTCATGCTTCGTGGCGTGGCGGGCATCCTCGAGAAACACCATCAGGTGCAGATCCTCGACGAGGCGATCGAAACGGCGGTCGGCCTTTCACATCGTTACATTCCGGCCCGCCAGTTGCCCGACAAGGCAGTCAGCTTGCTTGATACCGCCTGCGCACGCGTGGCGGTATCGCAGCACGCAACGCCGGCCGAGGTTGAAGATCTTCTGAGGCGCAAACAGTCTCTCGAGATCGAGCAGGGGATCATCGGCCGCGAAAGGTCCATCGGCATTGAGGTTGCAGATCGTCAAGCTAAGGTCGGGACCGCCCTTGGCGAGGTGGAGACGGCCCTGGCCGCGGCGCGAGCCCGCTGGGAAAGGGAAAGGTTGCTGGTGTCTGACATTCTTGACCTGCGGGCCAGGCTGCGCAGCGAGGGAGTTGGCCTGGATGCGGCGTTGTCGCAACAGGGCGATTCCGCGACCGCTGCGAACGCCCCCGACCAAAATCTCTCGGCGGCCAGCGAAGACGAAGAAGAAGCTCCGGACGGAAATGCCGACCTTTCGCGCCTAAGGGCACTTACCCACGAACTTGCCGAGATGCAGGGCGAAACGCCATTGATGCTGCTGTCGGTAGACCGCAACGCGGTCGCCTCGGTGGTTCAGGACTGGACAGGTATTCCCGTCGGGCGAATGCTCGCTGGTCAAACTGAAAGGGCGCTCAAGCTCGCTGGAATTCTGGGCGAACGCGTTGTCGGTCAGGACCTTGCCATGGAAGCGATCGCACGCCGGGTGCGGACCAGCCGCGCAGGACTAGGGTCGCCGGAAAAGCCGGTCGGCGTCTTCCTGCTCTGTGGACCGTCCGGTGTCGGCAAGACGGAAACGGCGCTCGCCCTCGCCGAGGCATTGTATGGCGGCGAACAGAACCTGATCTCCATCAACATGTCGGAATTTCAGGAGGCCCATACGGTTTCGACGCTGAAGGGAGCACCCCCCGGCTATGTCGGCTATGGCAAGGGAGGCATTCTGACCGAGGCCGTTCGCCGCAGGCCCTATTCCGTTATTTTGCTCGACGAGGTCGAAAAAGCGCATCCCGATGTGCACGAGATCTTCTTTCAGGTCTTCGACAAGGGGATGATGGACGACAGCGAGGGTCGACGGATTGATTTTAGAAATACACTCATATTGCTGACCTCCAATGTCGGTTCGGATGTCATCATGAGGCTGACCGGCAACGGGCTCTCCCGCACGTCAACCGAAGAACTCGAAGCCGCGTTGCGGACGCCGCTGCTGCAGGTGTTCCCGGCCGCCTTCCTCGGGCGCGTTATCGTCGTGCCCTACTATCCCCTTTCGGATTCGATGATCGAAGCAATCGCGCAGGCAAATTTTGCGAAGATCGCCGAGCGACTGCGTACGAGCCATAACGCCGAACTGGTCATAGGTGAGGGCGTTATCGACTTGATCAAGGCGCGCTGCACCGAAGTGGAGTCGGGCGGTCGCATGATCGATGCGATCTTGACCAACACGCTTCTGCCGGCCCTCAGCACCGGCATATTGAACTGGGCGCTGGATGGCAAACGCTTGACGAAGGCGACGGTCGGAGCGTCTGCGGACGGCTTCAGCTACGCCTTTGAATAGCAATTAGATCGCATCTGCAGCTGCCAATGCGCGTCTAGCTGACTGCCTGGAATTCGACGCGTCGGTTCTCGTCAGCCCTCGGTTTTTGTGGATCGAGCAGAAACTGCTCGCCAACGCCAACAGCCTCGAGCCGTTCACGAGGAATTTGGCAATCCTCTGTGAAGAAGCGCGCCACCTCCCTTGCACGCAGCGTGGAGAGATTTTGGTTGTACCTCGCTCCGCCGGAGGCATCGGTATGACCGACAATACGAATGAGCTTGATATCCATTTCTTTCACCACACTGCAGAGCTTCTGCAGCATCGGCTTCTCCTTGGGTGCGATGGCGGAGGAATCGAAGGCAAACTGCACGCGGTAGTTAACCTGATCATCGTCAGGCAGCTTCCAGTATGTCTGGGGTGTTGTTATCGTCGCTGCTGCAGTTGTTGGTGAAGTCTCCACCGGCCCCTGTCCGGGGGTCGGGTCGGCCTCGACTGTTGCCTCCTTAGCCACATTTGCCGAAGCGCCCGGGTTGGTACTCGCTTGAGTAGAGCCGATCTTGGCCGGCGGGGTCTCGGGCGCAGTGATCGGCACTGGCGTTGCCTCAGGCGCAGGCCCGGAATTGGTCAGCACGAGGCCGCGGGACGGCCCGAGCTTGGCCGCCTTGAACAATTCCATTTGCCTCTGGAAACGTTCCTTGAGCGCCGTCTCGTTTAGTTCCTGTGCACGCAATTCACTTTGTAACGTGAAGAATAAAGCGAGAGACACCAGCAGCTTCAAAGTCAGCAGGCGCTTCATTCTAGGTTCCTCTCGGCAAAAATGTTTCGCCTGGCCAAAAAATTACTATAGGATGACCGTGGGTGCAACCGCTTCCGTGGCGGCCCTCACGGCGGAGCGAATGATGAGGTTCTTCCGGTCATGACCCCGGAGTATCCCGATAGTCCCTCGACGCGGGTCCCGAGCTGGCCGGGCAGGCCGAAAGGGGCCGGGCTCAGCCACACCGGTCATGTTCGCAACCGCAATGAGGACGCAATACTCATAGATCCCACAGGCGTGCTTTGGGCGGTTGCCGACGGAATGGGCGGTTATGGCCACGGCGACGTCGCAGCAGGCCTGGTGATCGAGCATCTAGCTCTGCTTCCCCATGCTCCAATTTCGAGCGCCGATCTGGTGGGCGCGCTCGAGGCAGCCAATTCCGCCATTCGGCGATGGGCAACCTCGGCCGACGTGGCGCAGATGGGCGCAACCGTGGTGGCTGCGCTTCTGCACGGCGGCACTATTTCGCTGGCATGGGCGGGCGATAGCCGGGCCTACCGCTGGCGCGATCGTGAATTACAACAGCTGACGCGTGACCATTCGGTCGTGCAGGAGCTTCTCGACGATGGGCGCCTTTCTCCCGCGGCGGCCTGGCAGCACCCGCAAGCGCATGTTGTAACACGCGCGATTGGAGCGTCCGATAATCTTGTCGTCGAAACCACGGAAGTTTCGTTGTGCCCGGGTGATGTCCTCATTCTCTGCTCTGACGGGCTAACCGACTGTGTGGCGGACGCCGAGATCGCTGCCCTTATGGATGCCGTTTCAACGCCGGCGGTCACCTGTCAGCGATTGATCGGCGCTGCTCTCGATAACGGTGCCCCGGACAACGTTTCAGTGATTGTCGTTCAGATTGATGGAGCTGCGGTATCTTGAGGCAAATGAGTGCCATCGCGGCCATCGTCATCGGGATGAGCATCATTCTCGCAGCCCTCATCTTTGCGTTCGTCGGAAACCTCTTGCAAGATACGGAGCGTGATCCGAATGCGGGCAAAATAGATAGGCTCACACAGCAACTTGCCGAGCAGGACAGCGAAATCCGGGGGCTGCGCTCTGAATTGAACACCCTCAAAGGACAGATGGCGGATGTCGGCGGCAGGGTGATGGAGTTGGAAAAAGCTCCACCTCCCGGCCCTGCTCAGACAGCCCCCGTCATTAATCCGCAAGCCGTCCAACAGACCGATCCCTCACCGCTCTTCACGGACCAGTTCGGCGGTATGGCACCGCGTGAGGAAGAAGGAAATCTGACTGAACCGATGCAACTGGCCAAGAAGCGTTTCAACGAGAATGTCATACGCCCGACCCCGGCCGTGTTGCGACAGATATTGGGCGAGCCGAGAAGCACCTATTCAACCACCTGTGCACCGGTCACCAATCCGAAATTGCTGCATGTACTCGAAACCCGCGACATCGGCGGTATTCGTCTGACCATGATCAGACCAGCGCTCGATTCGCTCCAGCAGATCGTGGCGCGCCTCAAAAGAGAAGAGCCAGACATCTATGCCGCTATCGGAACCGCGGGCGCGCTCTGTGCAAGGTATGTACGGGGTTCTTCGAAGTCGGTGTCCTCACACGCGTGGGGGGCGGCCGTCGACCTGACGCTCAAGAAGAACCTCGACAACATGGGCGATAACAGCACGCAATTCGGGCTCGTGGTGCTCGCCGAGTTCTTCAACGAGGCTGGCTGGTATTGGGGGGCGGGCTATAGCCGCGAAGATTCCATGCATTTCGAGGTCGGCGAGGCGCTGCTGCGAAAATGGGCGGCTGAGGGCAAGCTGTGAAGGGGGATCTCGAACCGCCGGGTCCAGTCCCTATGCAAGCAGATGTGCTTGCCGCACTGGCACAGCCCCTATTGGATCTTGCAAGACGTGCCGAAAGCGAAAAGAAACCAGATCCACGCGAGCTTGCGGCAATGGCAAGGAACCTCGTCGCCGCCTTCGAGACCGAAGCGCGACGCAGGAAGGTCCCGCAGGACTGGCTCCTGGATGCCCGCGACGCCCTTGTCGCTTTGGTTGACGCGCGAGCGCGTAACAATCCCGCATTGTCGATCCGAAAATGGGAGCGCGCGCTTGCCGCGGCCCTGCCAATTGGGGGCGTTATGGCGGCCAGCAGGTTGGCCGAACGGGCGAGAGCGGCAGCGAAGGCAGGGCCCGCGAGCCGGGATCTCGCCCGCTTCCTCGGCCACTGTAACGACGCTGTCCAAGCGGCGCTTCTATCGGGCACACAGCATAAAACGCTCGCGGATCGCGGTCTCGCTGCTCTCTTGATCGGATTCTTCCTGGCAATTCTGGTGGTTTGGGCAGCATGGGCCGAATGGCGGTTTCGCGAGCGGCTTTTATCGCAACTGCCCGATGTCGCACGTGTCGTGGAAGCCGGACGCGTGGCAACACCGGCGGCGCGCGCAGCCCAACTCGATGCATTCCTTGCGGGAGTTCGACTTGTCGAGCAGGATGCACAGCGTTCACCTCTTGGTCTCATTCATCATTTGGGGATGTTCGATCCGGCAGAGGCCGCACGCCGGCGCTATGGCCAAGCCGTCGACGCCCTGGCCAGCGGTCCGCTTGCTGCAGCCCTTGGTGTTGCTATCGCCACGGAAGGAGAGGCGACCGCACTTTACGATTCCCTGCGCGCCTGGTCTATCTTGAAGGGCACCTCGGACTGGCAACCATGGTTCCTGGCCGGCTGGGTGGACGATCGAGCCCAGACATTTCCCGAACTTGCCGGCATGGCAATGCATGTCGCTGCCATGTCCGGACCTCCAGCAGATATTGAACAGCCGGATCCCGAAGCAATTGCTCAAGCCACACAGTTTGCTTCAGAGGGCTCTGCAAACGAGCGAGCCATGCTCGAACTCGCTCGTGCCGAGAAAACTGCGGGCCTTCCAGCCTGGTCTCTCGGGCAGGCAGCACCTGGTCTCGACAGGATATTGATCCGCAGATCCGGACTGCCAATCGAGCAGGCCGTGCCCGGTCTCTACACTGAGGCAGGATGGGCTTATGCACGCTCTGGCGCTGCAGAAGAGGCGATCGGGAAGGCGAAAACCGAAACTACCAACCTCCTGCAAGCCGCCGACATGGCGAGTGCTGATGCAGTTATGGACCTTCTTCAGAAGCGAACGCTGGAGACGTGGTCTCAGTACCTCGGCGATCTTCGTGTCCGGCCGTTCACCGACCAACCGAGCGCGGTTATCGTCAGCGGTGTGCTAAGCGCCACCAACTCGCCGCTCTCGGCCCTGATCCGTGAGGTATGGCGCCAGGCGGGCGGCACCGATCGCAGCCGCAGCCATGCAAACCAGCTTCGCATTGCCGCGACACTCGGGCCTGCCATCCAGTTCGTGGAGCAGGGTCGCATGTCGGAAATCTCGCGGCTTTTTGTGTCGCTGAATGTCGCGCTTGCCCTTCTCGACGTAAATTCAGAAATCGGCAAAAGGTCGTTGATGGATGCACAGGAGCGCGCCAACTCTGTCGTCGCCCTGCAGCAGGCGCCGCTCCTCGTAGTACAAATGGTCGAAGACGTGATCTCCCAGACGGCCTCTCCAAAGACGGTAGAAATGGCCGAAGATCCGGTCCCGACAGGAAAGTCACCGGGGGCTTGGGGCGAGATTGCCATGGCCTGCCAAGCTGCTGTTACAGGCCGCTATCCGTTCTTTGACGGCTCGGACGCGGATATGGCCGAAGTCGCGCGCATCTTCGCGCCGAATGGTCTGGTGGCGACCTATTTCCGGACGCAACTGGCGCCTTCAATGGACACATCAACGACCCCGTGGCGCTGGAAACCGGAAGCACGGCTTTCCGGCTACGCGCCCGAAAGTGCAACGTTCTTTCAGAAAGCTTCCGCGATCGGCGACGCGTTCTTTCGTCAGGGGACCGCGCCGCGGCTCCCTGTATCGCTGGAGGCACTTGCGCAGCGCGGTGCGGCTACCATCTCGATCGGCGGCGCTCACGCTCCGGTTACCACATCAGGCGGCGCGGTGACCTTCAACTGGCCGGGGGACTTGCCATCACGCGGCCTCGAAATCTCCTTCGATAGCGGCAGAGCTGTTGAGAAAAAGAGCGCGCCCGGGCCGTGGGGCCTGTTGCGCTTTCTGGACGGATCACGCTTGCGGCCACGCGACGGCGGCCGGCGTTTTCTCATAGACGTGCGAACAACCGGCGCGCGTGCCTACCTGCAGATGTCGTTCGCCGAGCCTGCCAACCCTGTCTCCACGCGCATTCTGATGCGGGAACTGACATGTCCATCAAGCCTCTGACCTCAATACGGATTGAGAGGTGGACGCACTCGACTCATAAAGTCACGTATGCCTGTCCGGCAGACACTCAATGTACCAGCAGGTGCAACCATGGGCGCTGCGGGTTCACGCTCTTGTGCAAATGAGATCACATAATGCATCGACTGGAAGTGGCTGTGTGCCGACGAACGGAAAAATCACCGATTGCCAACATATCGCTATTTCCGAGGGATCTCCGGTTCGAATCCTTTCAACTGCGCCAGACGTTCGATGATGGGCTGTCAGATTCTGCTCTCATTGCAAGAAAAAGTGAGATGTCGATGGCCTCCCTAGTTGTCCGGCGATTCGTGGATATATCGCATTTTTCTTCGGTTTATCCGAAGGCAGATGGTTTCCCTTTCTCCCAGGACCGCAGCGCACGCCAGAGCACGGTATTGTCTGCATAACCCAGCACACGCGCCACCTCGGACATCGGAGCGGCTTGCCGGTCGCCGAGATAATGGGCTGCGAGCGTCTGGCGGTGTTGGCGAACGAGATCGCGAAGCGACACGCCTTCCTCCGACAACCGGCGCTGCAGGCTTCGCGGCGACATCTTCAGTTCGGCCGCGAGGATTGCGACTGTGATCGGCTTGCGGCCGAGATAGATGCCGATCAGGGCCTGGACCTTTTCCGTGACGGCGTCGCCGGCCGTCGGATCGTCGACCAGATCGCCGATATGCCGCTCCAGGATCTCGATCAGACTTTTGTCTTCGGAGCGGTAGACACGATCGGCATCCGCTTTGTTCATGACGATCCGGTTGCCGGATTGGCCGAACAGGACGGGCGCGCCATAGATCCGTTCCAGCGCGCCGACATCGCGCGGAGCGTGATGTTCGAGCTGAATTTCGGTCGGCCGCCAGCCACGGCGGAAGCAGGAACGGACAAGCTGGCAGGAGGCGGCGATCGTGAATTCGCTGTCCTGCCGGCGCGGCCACATGCCGGGATCGACGATGCGGTAGCTCCAGATAAAATCGCCATTCTCTTCGAATACGCCCGAACTGGTCGCGCCCTGCACCGCGTTTACATATTTCGACAGCCGTTCGAAGGCACTGCGAATATTCTGCGAGAGCGCGAAGAGCATGCCGATGGGGCCGAGATCGGCGGGCTTGAACCCTGTGCCCATCCGGGCTCCCAGTGCCGGTTCGCCCGTTATCGTCGCGGCATCCTCGAACAGCGCGACGTAACGCGCCATAGGCAGGACTGTGTAGGGATCTTCCAGTTGCGAGCGCAGAATGCCGTGCGAAGCCAGAAGAAGGTCGGTTTTCCCGGATCTTTTGTCGATTTGTTGCACCAGCGGGATCAGGACAGAGGCTCGAATTGAAGCAACTGCGGGCATCCGGCTGATCAAATGCGATGCAACTGCCATTTTCAGCGTCTCCGATGACCGTCGTGGCGCGAATTATCGATTCATTGGCACAAATTGCAATTTCGGGGCCAGATCGCCGCGCTTACCCTCTTGGCAACAAACAAGCAAAGAGGGGTTCTCCATGACACTGGAAGCAAGCATGCCCGCGCCATCATCGCCGGAGCGTCGGCTGGCCAAGGACTCGGTGGGGCTTGCCCATATCGTGTTCTTCGTCGTTGCCGCGGCCGCGCCGCTCACGGCCGTCGTCGGCGCTTCGCCAGCCGCTTTTGCCTTTGGTAACGGCGCAGGCGTTCCTGGCGCTTTCATGCTCGCCGGCCTGCTTTACCTGCTGTTCTCGGTCGGCTTCACCGCCATGAGCCGCCATGTGGGAGGGGCGGGGGCCTTCTACACCTATATCACCCACGGCATCGGCAAGCCGGTCGGCGTGGGTGGGGCCTTTATGGCGCTGGTCACCTATAGCGCGGTTCAGATCGCCATTTATGGCCTGTTCGGCTTCTTCATGGCCAACGCCATAGCGCCGCTTGGGCTGGTCCTGCCGTGGTGGGTCTGGGCCTTCGCGGCACTCGTCGTCGTGCTGGTTTGCGGTCAGCGCAACATCGCCTTCTCAGGCGCGATCCTTGGCGTCTGCATGATTGCCGAAATCGGCATCTTGCTGATTCTCGATCTTGCCATCGTTTTCTCAGGCGGCGGACCGGAAGGCATTGCCTTTTCCTCCTTCGCGCCGTCGCAGGTCTTTACGCCTGGTCTTGGTGTGGCGCTGGTTTTCGTCATCGGTTCCTTCATCGGCTTCGAAGCCACGGCCATTTTCGGCGAGGAAGCCGAAGATCCCGAAAAGACCATTCCCCGCGCCACCTATGTTGCGGTGCTGCTCATCACCCTCTTCTATGCCTTCTCCACCTGGGCCATCGTGCAATTCTACGGTCCGGGCAATGTGCAGGCCTCTGCTGCTGCCGGGCTCGACAGCTTCTACTTCGCTGCCGCCAATTCCGTGCTCGGCGCATGGTCGAGCCAAGTGATGAACGTGCTGCTGATCACCAGCCTGTTTGCCTGCATCCTGTCCTTCCATAATACGCTCAACCGCTATTTCTTCGCCCTCGGCCGGGAAGGCTTGGCCGCCAAGGTGCTTGGCAAGGTTCACGCCAAGCATGGCTCACCCTACGCCGCGGGACTGCTGCAAAGTCTGATCGCGGCCATCGTCCTTGCCCTTTTCGTGATCATCGGAGCCGATCCATACACCGTGGTGTTTTCGTGGATGGCAGCGCTTGCAGGGATCGGTATTCTGCAGGTGCAGGTGCTGGTCTCCGTCGCGATCGTCATGTTCTTCCGCAAGACGCCGAACGGCTACAGCGCCTGGACCACGATGATCGCCCCGACGCTGGCGCTGCTCGGTCTCATCGGTTCGCTGGTGCTGGTCAGTTCCAATCTTTCCCTGCTTTCCGGCAGTGAAAGCCTGATCGTCAAGGCTTTCCCCTATGTCATGGTGCTGGTGGGCATTCTCGGAGCGCTGTTTGCAATCCACGTCAAGAGATCCAAGCCCGCTCTCTACGCCTCGCTCGGAAAGGTTTTCGAATGAGTGCCATTGCTGAACTTGCACCCGTCGATCGCCTTCTGGTTCTCGCTATCGCGATCCTTGCCGGCGCAACTTTGCTGATTGCCGTTGAGGCGCATGTCTTTTGCTCCGTGTTTTGCATTCACGCAGAAGCGATCATGACCGAGATGCAGATCTGCTCCGGTCGATCCTGATCACCGCAGCTTGCGACGCGCGAAGGCGCGTCGTCTTTCCGGAAGCCAAGGGGCCCACAATCAAAGAGGCCCAATTCAAAGAGGTATATTCATGGACGCCGTTGTCGCAGTCACCCATCCGCTCGATCCTCTGAGCCTTGCCGAGATCGCCTCTGCCATTGCCATACTCAGGGATAGGCAGAAACTCGCAGCCACGTTCCGCTTTCCGATAACCCGGCTGGAGGAACCGACCAAGGCGGATCTTGCGAGCCATCGCGTGGGCGACAGTCTGCCGCGTCTCGCCTTCATCCTGGCAATGGATATCAGCAACGGCGACTCCTTCGAAGGCATCGTCGACCTGACCGCTGGCAATGTCTCCTCCTATAAGAGACTGCCCCTTGACGAGCTGCCGTATGGCCAGCCGCCGGTCATGCTGTGCGAATTCGAAACCGTGCAAGGCACCGTCAAATCCGATCCGCGCTGGATCGCTGCCGTGAAGAAACGCGGCATTACCGACGAGGATATTCCGCTCATCCAGATCGATCCTTTTTCCTCCGGCTATTTTGGCCGTAAATTCGAGAAGGGAAAGCGCATAGTCCGCGCCGTGTCCTACTGGCGCGAAGATATCCGTGACAACGGTTACGCACATCCGATCGAGGGCGTCGTAGCGGTGGTCGATCTGATCACCAATCGAGTGGTCGATCTCGTGGACGATGAAAAGATCATCCCGGTCCCGAGGAAAAAGCGCAATTATGGTCGCGAAAACTTCCCGGAACCGCGGCCCGATCTGAAGCCGCTGCATATTGTTCAGCCGCAGGGGCCGAGCTTTACTGTCGACGGCTGGAAAGTCGAATGGCAGAACTGGAGTTTCCGTGTCGGCTTCACCCCGCGCGAGGGGCTCGTTCTCCATGAACTCGGCATCAAGGATCAGGGCAGGCTGCGGCCCGTCGTCTTTCGCGCCAGCGTTACCGAAATGGTCGTGCCGTATGCCGATCCGACCGCGAACCATTATTGGAAGAGCGCCTTCGATGCCGGCGAATACGGCCTCGGGCGCCTGGCCAACAGCCTCGAACTTGGCTGCGACTGCCTCGGCCACATTCACTATTTCGACGTGCCGGCGGCTGATGATTTCGGCCAGCCTTTCATCATGAAGAACGCCATCTGTATGCATGAGGAAGACTATGGCATCCTCTGGAAGCATTACGAATTCCGCAACGGTATTTTCGAAGTCCGCCGCTCCCGCCGCCTCGTCATCTCCTTCTTCGCAACTGTCGGCAACTATGATTACGGCTTCTACTGGTATCTCTACCAGGACGGCACGATCCAGCTCGAAGCCAAGCTCACCGGCATCATCCAGACGGCGGCAGTCGCGACCGGCGAAACCTATCTTTGGGGCGGTATGGTCGATGACAATCTCGGCGGCCCGACCCACCAGCATTTCTTCAATGCGCGCCTGCATATGGATGTCGATGGCGATGGCAACACCGTGACCGAGCATGAGTTCGTGCCACGTCCCTGGGGTGAAGACAATCCCTATGGCAATGTCTTCGATACTAGGACTCGCGTGCTGAAGCGCGAACTCGATTCGCCTGCGCTCGCCAATGGCGAGACAGGCCGCTACTGGAAAGTCTCCAACCCAAATATGCAGAACAGCGTCGGCAAAGCGCCAGGCTACAAGATCGTCGTCATGCCGTCACCTGTCATGCTTGCCCAGCCGGATTCGACCGTTGCCCAGCGCGGCGGCTTCGCCAAGAAACACATCTGGGTCACGGCCTTCGATGCCAGGGAAAAATATGCGAGCGGCGATTATCCGAACGTTCATGCCGGCGGCGACGGCCTGCCGGGCTATGTCAAGCAGAACCGCGAAATCGAAAATGCCGATGTCGTGCTCTGGCATTCCTTCGGCCATACCCATGTCTGCAAGCCTGAGGATTTTCCGATCATGCCAGTGGAATATGCGGGCTTCACGCTGAAACCGAACGGCTTCTTCGCATCTAACATTGCCATGGACCTGCCGCCTGATGGAAACGAGGAGAGCGTCGACAATCGTCTGCCGCACTCGCATGAAAAAATCGCAAGCGGTTCCTGCTGCCACACGTAAAAGGCAGCAGAACGCAGGATCATGCCCGCATGATAGTGTGCGTCAGGTCCTCGGAAAGGTCCGGTCGTTCCGCGAGGACTTCGCGGTTCGTCTTCCCCGAGGCCAGAACCGCCTTGCGAAATCAGCCGCACGCTCATAGCCAATTGCCGGGTCAATGGCGTTGCGACAGAAGTGCTGGCTTCCAGATGCTTACGGCAGTCGCATGACATTGACGTTGCCGGCCGCATCGATGGGATAATCGGTGCCGTCACGCTGCGCGGCTCTCAACGAACGCTCAATTCCAATCGGCAAAGGCTGTTCCATAATGCCGATTATGCCAGATTCGTGTAGTCGCAAAGTTGAAGTGTCCTGTTTCTGCAAAGTAAGAATGTCACTCTGCCCCGCGATTGATCACCTGCGAGATTGTGGATGGAACTGATAGCGATGCCCGAGCAGGACCGGCCGCTTGCAGTTCGACGTCCCTCGGATCCAGGTTCGCGCTGCCGGCCTGGCGGGTAGATGTCAGTTGGTATCAAAGGCCTCGATCGGTCGAACGGTCCAGGAACTCTCGCTCATGCCCCTTTCGCAAAGACGGCGAAGCGCTATGCTGTCATTATGGGTCGAACGAGAGAAATCCATGACACGATCACGGCAGAGCGAATTACGCGAACGGATCACGATCCTTGGCGACGTCAATTCCGCCTCGTTCGTCCCGTGGATTCGCCGCCATGCCGACAAGCTCGGCCTTTCCCAAGATTTTTTGTATGCCGGCGCCGAGCGGATCGAACTCGAGGTCGCAGGGCCTGTCGAGCTGATCGACATGCTGGAAATGGGATGTTCGCTAGGGCCGATCGACGTCTGGGTCGACGAGATTCAGCGCAGGGTTGTAGATCCCATCTCTACACCGAAGTCTGAACGGCACCTGACGTGATGCCCTTTATTTAACCATTGTTGCCAATGCGAATTTTTTATGCAAGCCTTGGAAGCTGGGGTTGCACCGACACCAAACCCCGCAGCGCCAGGCCACTGGTTAAATTGAGGAAATAACCGTCATGCCTTCCGATACGGCCGGCTCCTGGACGCCTGTCGCCCTTTCTGCCGATCTGCCTCCGGCAACCGTCATTCCGGCCTGGACACCGGCAGGGTCGATCGCTCTCTGGCGCAGTCAGTCCGGGCGCGCATCAGCTTCTTCCGACCGCTGTCCACATCGCGGGATGCGATTGTCTCACGGCTTCGTGCGGGGCGAGGCGCTCTCCTGTATCTATCACGGCTGGAGCTATTCACCGGCGGGCGGATGTGTTCGTATCCCGGCTCATCCCGACCTCGTACCGCCGGACACGATTCGCGTGGCAGTTCAGCGAGTTGAAGAATCGGATGGCATCGTCTGGGTGGCGGCCGGCGAACCGGCAATGCCGCCGCCACGCCTGGATCATCTCGTGCCCATCCGCTCACTGACACTGGATGCCGACATAACGGCAATTGAAGCGGCAGCCGGGGAAAAGGCAGATGCGGGCGGGCTCATCCAAGTCGCCGATTGTCCATGGGTAAGACTGCTGCCGGCGGCGCAGATCGCGTGCACGCTCATTCACGTCCTGGTCGAGCGGGGTCGCGGCGTCGCAGATCGGGTTACGGCGTCCCGTATCGCCGAGGCCCTGCGCCGCCGGGCGGAAACACGCCAGAAGGACGTCTCATGAAAGGGGCTGGCGCGATGATCGACGAATGGTATCCGGTTGGCCTTTTCAGCCAGCTCACCGAGGCCGGAAGCAAGACCGTTTTGATGGGCGAGTCCATAAAGGTGATGCGCACGACTGATGGTGCGGCGCGGGTCACATCGGGCGATGGACGTTCCCTGCCCGTCCGCGTCCGCTATGGTCATGTCTGGTCTTCTCTTGGCAGCCCCGCCAAGGAGCTCTTTGCCCTTCCAGAAGCGGATCAACCTGGCCGCCGCTTCGTCGATGTCGGCGTCGTGCGCGTACGCTGTTCTCCCCTGAGAGCGGTCGAGAACTTCCTCGATATCGCGCATTTTCCCTTCGTTCACACGGATATTCTCGGCGCCGAACCGCATACGGAAGTCGAAAATTACAAAGTCGAGATCCGCGAGGAAGAGGATGAAGTCTGGGCGACGCAGGTGAAGTTCTATCAGCCGCAGGCTGCAAAGTCGGCAACGGGCGGAATTACCACCGAATACATGTATCGCGTGCCGGCTCCGACCTGCTCGGTGCTTTACAAGACCTGCCCTCCCCGTCCGCAGGAATGGGATGTCATAACCCTGTTCGTCCAGCCGCTTGCGGAAGACCTTTGCGACGTCTGGCCGTGGATGGCACTCTTCGACGATATGACGCCAATGACAGACCTCATCCATTTTCAGCAGATGATTTTCCTGCAGGATCGCTCGATCCTCGAAAATCAGATCCCGGCGCTTCTGCCGCTCGATCCCGGCATGGAAATTCCGACCAGGGCCGACCTGACATCGATTGCTTACCGGCGCTGGCTGAAACGCCACAACTATCTCTATGGCGCGCAACTGGTCGCACAATGAAGCTCTACGACTACATCCTATCTCCGAGCTGTTACAAGATCCGCCTGATGGCTGGAATCCTCGGCGTCAAGCTGGATATCCGGCCGATCGATTTCCATCCCGGCATGGAACATCGTGGTCCTGAGCTTCTCGCCCTCAATCCGGCAGGCTCGATCCCGATCCTCGTGGATGGCGATCTGGTGCTGACCGAATCATCGGCCATGCTCGCCTTTCTCGCCGCCCGGAGCGGGCCGGATTGGTTGGGTCAAAACGCGCCCGAGCAGACGGCGCGCGTGCAACAATGGCTCTCTTTTTCGCATCGGCTGACGACCAATCTCGGCGGCGCACGGCTGCATCAGATGCTTCTGCGCCCCGGCAATATCGAGGCCCTGCAGGCACAGGGGGTCGCGGCGCTGCGCGAACTCGAAGCCGGGCTCTTTGAGCAGCGGCTCCGCGACATGCGGTTCCTGACATCAGACCGTGCAACGATCGCCGACATCGCCTGCTTCCCCTATGTGGCACTGGCGCCCGACGGCGGAATCTCGCTCGATCCCTATCCGAACATCCGGCTCTGGCTGCGCGCCATCCGCAGCCTTGAAGGTTTTATCGAAATGCCCGGCATCCACCGGCTGCACGAGTTGAAGC
Organism: Rhizobium lentis; assembly: GCF_017352135.1. Lineage (NCBI taxonomy): Bacteria > Pseudomonadati > Pseudomonadota > Alphaproteobacteria > Hyphomicrobiales > Rhizobiaceae > Rhizobium > Rhizobium lentis. Next base: position 94,982 of record NZ_CP071457.1, on the reverse strand, counting down.
CCGACCCTCATCCCGTCAATAAGGAGAGGTGAGATGGCGGGCTACCTGCTGAAGAACTGCGCCGCCATTATCGTTGACGAAGGCAACGGGCCGGCCGTTCGTCGGAACGCCGATCTGCTGACCTGCGGTCCTACGATCCAGGCGATCGGCACCAACCTGTCGCAAGGAGCCCTGCCTGCCGACACGATCATTCGGGATGCGTCTGGCTGGTTTGTCTATCCGGGTCTCGTCAACACCCATCACCACTTCTTCCAATGCTTCGTGCGCAACCGGGCCGATCTCGACTGGACGAAACTTTCCGTCATCGAATGGCTCGACCGGATCTATCCGATCTTCTCACGGCTGAACGAGGATTGCTTCTATCATTCGTCGGTCACGGCCATGGCGGAGATGATCAAGCATGGCTGCACGACAGCCTTCGACCACCAATATTGCTTCCCCCGGCATGCCGGGAAGCGGCTGATCGATCGCCAGTTCGAAGCAGCCGAGCTTCTCGGCATGCGTTTCCACGCGGGACGCGGCGGCAATACGCTGCCGAAGTCAGAGGGCTCGACGATCCCGGACGCCATGCTGGAAACCACGGACGAGTTCATCGCCGATTGCACCCGGCTGATCGACAGCTACCATGATGCCGGCGCCTTCAGCATGCGGCAGGTGGTCGTCGCTCCCTGTCAGCCCGTCAATTGCTACCGCGAAACCTTCGTCGAATCGGTTGCGCTCGCCCGTGATCGCGGCGTCCGGCTGCACACGCATGTCGGTGAAGGCGAAAGTCCGGTCATCCAGGCGCGGCATGGATTGCGTACGGTCGACTACTGCGCCGAACTCGGCTTTGCCGGCCCCGACAGCTTTTATGCTCATTGCTGGGAGTTGACACACGACGAACTGCGCAAGCTGGCGGCAAGCGGCACGGGTGTCTCCCATTGCCCCGAACCGGTCTATCTGGTCGGCGCCGAAGTGACGGACATTCCCGCGATGGCGGCTTTCGGCCTGCGTATCGGCCTCGGTTGCGATGGCGCGGCCTCGAACGACAATTCCAACCTCATGCACTGCATCCATTCTGCCTATATGCTGCAGTGCCTGACGGCCTCGACACGGGCGCATCCGGTTCCAGCGCCCGTCGACTTCCTGAGCTACGCGACCACGGGTGGCGCAAGCCTGCTTGGCCGCAGCGATATCGGCCGGCTTGCTCCGGGCATGGCCGCCGACCTCTTCGCGATCGATACCAGGCGTATGGATTATGTCGGAACCCGTCACGACCCTTTGAGCCTGATTGCCAAGGTCGGAATCGGCATGCCGACCGATCTGACAATGATCAACGGGCGCGTCGTCTGGCAGGCCGGCGAATTTACCGGCCTCGACGAAGCGCAGCTTTTCGCTGCCGCGGAAGCGGCGCTCGAGACAGTCGAATTCTAAAACCAAAAGAGGGAACTGACATGTCCAACCATCTCACCCGCAGAACACTGATGAAGAGCGCGGCGGCTGCCGGTCTCGCGACGGCCTTTGCCGGCCGCTCCGCGCTTGCCGCGGACGAACCGCTCGGCATCGCCCTCGTTATTCCCTCGCCTATCGGCGACGTCGGCTGGGGCCATGCGCTTGCCGCCGGCATCGACCCGATCAAGGCGGCCTATGGCGACAAGGTGAAGGTCACGGTCATTGAAAACATCGCCGAAGGGCCGGACGCCGACCGCATCATGAACAAGACCGTCGCCGACGGAAACCATTTCCTGATCGCCGGCTCCTTCGGCTATCAGAATGGCGCGCTGCAGATCGCCCGTCGCAATCCGAAGGTGAGCGTCCTGCATGCTTCGGGATTCCAGGTCGCACCGAACTTCTCGCCCTTCGCCGCCAAATATTTTCAGGGAACCTACCTGCTCGGCATGGCGGCGGCGGCCGTTTCCAAGAGCGGCAAACTCGGCTCGGTGTCGGCCTTTGCCATTCCCGAGCTGATCACTTCCATCAACGCCTTCACGCTCGGCGCTCAGGCCGTCAGGCCGGATATCGAAGTGTCTGTCGTCTGGGTCAATTCCTGGTTCGATCCGGCCAAGGAGCAGGAAGCCGCCAAGGCGCTGATCTCGCAGGGCTGCGACGTGATCTTCTCGAATGCGCAGGATACGCCCTCGGTGATCTCGGCCTGCGAGGAAGCCGGCATCTATGCCTTCAACCTCAACTCCTCGATGAAGAAATATGCCGAGAAGACCTACCTGGGCTGCGTCGCCACTGACTGGTCACCTTTCTTCAAGGCGTCGGTCGACGCCCATCTTGCCGGCACCTTCAAGGGCGCCAATACATTCCTCGGTGTAGCCGACAAGGTGGTCGAAGTCGTCGACTGGAACCCGGCAATCCCAGCCGATACGATGACCAAGATCAGGGAAATCGAGGCCAAGATTGCCGATGGCAGCTTCTCGCCGTTTACCGGTCCAATCACCAAGGCTGACGGCAGCGAAGGTGTCGCTTCGGGTGCGACGGCAACGGACGCCGAGATCGTCGCTATGGACTGGCATGTCAAGGGTGTCACGACGCCTCTGCCGAAGTAAGCCATGCCAAGCCCGCTCCTGTCGCTGCGCGGCATTACCAAGAGCTATGGCCCGGTCGATGCCAATCGGCAGATCGATCTCGACGTCGCTGCCCGCTCCATCCATGCCATCCTCGGAGAAAACGGGGCTGGCAAATCGACCCTGATGAAGCTGATCTACGGCGTCGAGCAGCCGGACAGCGGCACCGTCGCCTGGAACGGGAAAGCCCTGAGCCTTGCCTCTCCCGCAGAGGCAAGGCGCGCCGGTATCGGCATGGTCTTCCAACACTTCTCGCTGTTCGAGAGCCTGACGGTCGTCGAGAATATTCGCCTGATCGTGTCCGGCAAGAAGAGCGAGCTTGCGGAGCGCATTCGCAAGCTCGGACATGAATTCAGCCTCGAGGTCGATCCGCACGCTCATGTCCATTCGCTTTCCGTCGGCGAGAGGCAGCGGGTGGAAATCATTCGATGCCTGATGACCGATCCCAAACTGCTTATCCTGGACGAGCCTACCTCCGTGCTGCCGCCGCAGGCGGTGGAAAAACTCTTTGAAACATTGCGGCGGCTGCGGGACGGCGGCGTATCCGTTCTGTTCATCTCTCACAAGCTCGAAGAAATCCAGGCGCTGTGCGATCGTGCAACAATCCTGCGCGGCGGACGTGTCACCGGTCACGTCGATCCCCGGGAGCACGATGCGCACGAGCTTGCCCGCATGATGATCGGCCGGGACATGCCGGAACCGATGCCTGCGCTGCCTTCGATCGAAGGTGAAAAGCGCCTGGAACTTGTCGGGCTCGATTACCGGGCGGATCCTTTGGCCGTGCCACTTTCGAAGGTAAGCCTCGCCGTGCGCGCCGGCGAAATCCTCGGCATTGCCGGCATTTCGGGAAATGGCCAAAGTGAACTCACAGCGCTAATTTCGGGTGAAACCCCGTTGCCGCGGGATCAGCGCGATCAGATTTTCATGATGGGCGAGGATGTCGGCACCCTCGACTCTGCCGCCCGCCGGCGGCTCGGTTTCGCCTTCGTCCCGGAGGACCGGCTCGGCCGTGGTGCGGTTCCCGAGATGTCGCTTACCCTCAACAGCCTGCTGACCGCCCACCCGCTGAACCTTGTGAAGCATGGCCTGCTCGACAAGGTGAAGGCGAAGGCCTTCACCAGTGATTGCATCCGGGACTTCGACGTGCGCACGCCCGGTCCAGGGGCAGAGGCCGGCTCGCTTTCCGGCGGCAACCTGCAGAAGTTCATCGTCGGACGCGAAATCATGCTGGCGCCGAAGCTTCTTTTCCTTGCCCAGCCCACCTGGGGCGTCGATATCGCTGCGGCCGCGGCGATCCGCAAGCGGCTGATGAGCCTTCGCAACGAGGGCGTGGCGATCCTCGTCATTTCCGAGGAACTCGAGGAACTGTTCGAATTGAGCGACTTTATCCAGGTCCTGCACCACGGGACGCTGAGCGCGCCGCTGGTCACGCGCGACACCAATCCGGAAGAGATTGGCCGTTACATGATCGGAGCCCAGCCGCAGCGCGAGAAAGCCACCGCATGAGCAGACCTTTCCTTGCCGCCCTGCCCATTTTGGTCCGTCGGGAGCGTGCATTGCTTGCCGCCGCCGTTCTGGCGCCGCCCATAGCCCTCATCGTCACCGTCATTCTCAATCTCGGACTTTACGTCGCCATGGGAGGCGACCCGGCTGCGGTCGTCTATGCGATGTTGATCGAACCCTTCTTCTCCTGGGCTTCGTTCTCCGAAGTGCTGCTGAAAGCCGGGCCGCTTCTCCTCATCGCACAGGGGCTTGCGATCGGTTTCCGCGCCAAGGTGTTCAACATCGGTGCTGAGGGCCAATTCGTCTTGGGCGCAATCTTCGCCTCCGCCATTCCGATCTGGTGGCCAGACGCAACCGGCCAATGGATCTGGCCGGCGATGCTGCTGTTCGGCACGGTGGGCGGCGCATTCTGGGCGTCACTCACCGCCTTCTGGCGCGTCAGGCTGAACGCCAACGAAATTCTGGTTTCGCTGATGCTGAGTTTCGTTGCCGTACAACTCCTGAATTATCTGCTGCTCGGTCCCTGGAAGGACCCGAACGGTTTCAATTTCCCGCAGTCCGTCATGTTCCAATATGACGCGATGGTGCCGATCCTGATCGAAGGAACGCGCGTCAACGTCTCGATCATCCTCGCCCTACTCCTGTCGATTGCCGCTTGGATCTTCATGCAGAAGAGCTTCATCGGCTACAAATTGCAGGTCGGCGGACTGGCACCGCGCGCCGCGAACTATGCCGGATTCCGCGAAAGCAGGGCAATCTGGCTTTCGCTGCTGATCGGTGGGGCTGCAGCCGGTCTTGCCGGGGCAGCGGAAGTCGCCGGCCCGCTCGGTCAGCTGCAACGCTCGATCTCAACCGGATATGGCTATGCGGCGATCATCGTCGCCTATCTCGGTGGGCTGCACCCGATCGGCATCGTTCTCTCCGCTGTTGTCATGGCCGCGCTCTATATCGGCGGAGACAACGCCATGGTCTCCGCCAATCTGCCGGTTGCGGCGGTCCGGGTTTTCCAGGGAAGTCTGCTCCTTGCCTATTTGGTGGCCATCGCCTTCATGCGCTACCGTCTTGCCTGGCGGCCCGCAGCGACCAGGAGCCCGATATGAACGCCGTCGAGTTCGTTCTGGCCGGAATGCTGGCTGCTGCGACACCTTTCCTGCTGGCAGCACTCGGAGAGCTTATCGTCGAGCGTGCCGGCGTTCTCAATCTTGGCGTCGAGGGATTGATGGCATTCGGCGCCGTCATTGCCTTCATCATCGTCTATCACGGCGGCGGGCATTTTCTCGCCTTTCTCGCCGCCGGTCTCGGCGGCGCACTTCTGTCCCTGCTCTTTGCAGCCATCGTCCTCGGCTTCAACGCAAACCAGGTCGCAACGGGACTTGCGATCGGCATTCTCGGTCAGGGCCTGTCGGCACTGTTCGGCAAGACCTACGAGAGCTTGACCGTCAGGGGCTTGCCGAAAATCGCCATTCCCGGTCTCTCCGACATTCCCGTCATCGGCGGCCTGTTCAGCCAGGATATCGTCGTCTGGCTGTCGCTGCTCGCAGCCGTCGCTGTCTGGGCAATGTTTGCCTATGGCAAGCTTGGGCTGATCATCCGCGCCGTCGGCGAGAACCCGAAGGCGGCGCATGCTATCGGCTACCCCGTCATCGCCATTCGCTTCGCCGCAGCCGCTATCGGCGGCGTGATGGCAGGCTTTGCCGGCGCCTATGCAGCGACGATCTACACGCCGCTCTGGGCCGATGGAATGATTGCCGGCCGCGGCTGGATTGCGATCGCGCTCGTCGTCTTCGGAACCTGGCTGACCGGGCGCATTTTTCTGGGGGCGTGCCTGTTCGGCGCAGTGTCGCTGATGGGGCTTGCCGCCCAGGCAACCGGTCTCAATGTTCCCTCGCAGCTGCTCGCATGCCTGCCCTACCTGGTAACGATCATCGTGCTCGGCATCATTTCGGCGGATCGCCGCCTGCTCAAACTCAACGGCGTTGCCTCACTCGGCGAGCCGTTCGAGCGATCGTGATAATGCCCGTCCGCGCTGATGGCGACTGAGAGCAGTGTCAACCTACTTTCGGAAAGCGGTCACGAACTGCCGTAACCGGACCAAGAGATCCTACCGGTCAGCCGCGGTCGGACTTCTTGCGACCCCGCGCTTCAAATTCGACGAGCAGCGACTTGAGTTCGACCTCCCGGACGCGTCGCGCCGCTTCATCGGGGCTGACCCATTCGAGAAGACGCTGGCCTTGCTCCTTAAAGTCATTGCAGTGTTCGGTGACTTCAATCTGAAACACGTCGACGATGCATGGCGCCACATCGCCGTCGTCAAGTTCTTTCAGATAAGTATAGCGGCCAACAGGTTTCTTCCTCACAGCTCCGCGCACGCCTGCCTCCTCCCAGGCTTCTACCGCCGCGGCTTCGAATGGCTTCTTCCCTTTCATCGGCCACCCCTTCGGTATGACCCAGCGCGCACGCTCGCGCGACGTGATGACCAGGATTTCGATCTTCGGTCCGCCATTGCAATAGCGAAAACAGAGGGCGCCATACTGTTGGCGGAACGCGCCGGCAAATAGTTTCGCAGGAACCGCCGCGAGCTGACGCAGCAATGGCTGAGACTTGTCTGGCCGAGTCCTGCTGCGTTTTTTCAGAGATTTCAAGGCGCTTCGGCTCCAATTCATCCCGTGGCCGGGCATGGCTTCCTGTGGCGCGCACTTCTTTCGCTCTCAGCCCGCCCGCGCTTCATTGGCCTGTAGTCCTGGCATTCAGGATTGTCCCGGCAATATCGGCAAAACCAAGTCCCGCGGGCTGGGAGGAGATCCATCTCGGCACATGCTGCAGATGCGGAAGAACAGGAAGGATATTGCCGACGCCGAAAGAGTTTCGGATGAAGCCGAACATCGGAGCATCGTTTCGAGAATCGCCGACGAACGCCGTGACAGACGGCAATTCAACGGGGCCGACCCCGAATACGCCGGTCAGGACGCGCTCGCTCATGGCGCGTTTGTCATAGTCGCCAATCCAGGTGTTGATGTGAATGGAACTGATGGCGACGGTCCCGCCGATTGCCCTGATATCGGATGCCATATCTTCGACAGCATGCGTATCATGACCCTGAATGTCGATTGCCACGTCAGCCAGACGGAACACCTGATCGTGGGCAATCTTGAAGGTGCCGCCCCTTTCCGAGATCAGTCTTTCGGTCGCCTCCAGATGCTGACGTTGACGCTCGCCCTGCAGTGCGCGGTTCTCCCAGAAATCGAAAATAACTTGGCCGCTGCGGCGGATGACGGAATAGGCGCCACTTTCGCCGATGACTGCGGCAACAGGCCAGGCCCGGACGATGTGTTCGCACCACCCGGCTGAACCACCCGTGACCGGCACGACGGCGATACCGGCCCGGCTGAGCTCCCAAAGCGCGTCATAGGTGCGCGGCAGAAGTTTACCCTCTGTCGTCAGAGTATCGTCGATATCGGTGAAGAGATAACGCACATGCTGCAATTCATGCGCAGAGGGCGCCAGATCTACGAAGGTCATGTCAAGTCCTCGCCGCAGGTTACCACCTCCATGCTGCTGTCGGCGAGCACACTGGCGATCGACGGATCGGCCGGCAGCCGATCCGTGTAAAAGCGGGTTATTTTATTGAAAGGTGCCACGCGCACCGCCGCATGGCGGGTCCACTTGCTGACGTCAGCAGCCAGGAGCCGCGTTTGCGAATTCTCCAGGAGGGCATTGGTGATCTGCGCTTCGCTATAGCTGAAGTCCATCAGGCCGTTCACCGGGCTCAGCGCACCGGCACCGACGACCGCATAGGTCGCATAGAATTTCTCGACGAACTTGATCACATCGCTGCCCACAACGTCGCGATCGTCATGGCGTAGCAGGCCGCCGGTGAGATGGACCTCAACACTAGGCGATTCGCAAAGGGTGAGAGCGACATGGATGTTGTTGGTGATAACAGTCAGCCCTTGGTGATCCCGCAACGCCTCCGCGACGAATTGGACAGTGCTGCCGATCCCCAGGAATACAGTCGCATTCGGGCCGATATCGGCGGCGACCCGCTTGGCGATCAGCCGCTTGGCGCGCCGGTTCAGTTGGGCGCGGGCGTTGAGGGAAATATTGCTGCCTTCGACCGGCACACCCACGCCGCCGTGAAAGCGCCGGGCGTGCCCGAGATCACACAAGGCATTGATGTCACGGCGGATCGTCTGGGTCGTCAGATCGTACCGGCGCGCCAGATCATCGATATACTGGACACCCTCCGTTTCGATCAGCGCAAGTATTTCGCGTTGTCGGCTCGATATGACCCGCTGGCCCATCGCTATTCCTTACGAGAGATAGACACTTGGGTCGTCTGTTATCACACCGGTCAAGCCGACAGGCCAAAAAGATGCGAGGAGCTTCGGGTCGTTGCAGGTCCATGCCCGCACCTTTGTCCCCCGGTGCGCCGCTTCCTCGAGGAATCCGATGCTGAGAGACTTGTATCCAAGGTGCACCGTTCCTGCGGGGATGGATTGGAGAACGTCACTCCAGTTATCTGGCAGTTTGCTCCACAACATCGCAAGCTCGTAACTCGGATCGATTTCGTGCATGCGCCTGAGCGCCGCCGCGTCGAAGCTCGATATCATGATCCTGGTCTGCGGCGCGCGCGCCTTCAAATGTTCGTCAACGGTTTTCACCAGCTGGTCGAGAGATTTATGATGCGGGTGCTGCTTGATCTCGACATTCGCATTCAGCCCGAGCTCACCCAATGTGGACAGGACCTGGGCAAGGGTCGGCAAGGGTTCTCCCTTGAAGCGGGGATCGAACCAACCGCCGGCGTCGATCTTCTGCAGGTCGGATGCGGTGAGATCGCTGAGCTTGCCGGTCGACGAGGAGCAGCGGTCGACCGACACGTCATGGATGACGACCGCGGTTCCATCGCCAAGGAGCGCGACGTCGAGTTCGACCCATTCGGCGCCCTGGTCGGCAGCCGCCCGGAAAGCGGCGATCGTGTTTTCGGGCGCGATAGCGGATGCGCCTCGATGTGCTTGAATCTCACTGCGGTCGGGTCCGGATCGCGGCACTGACTTTGGCATGTGTTCCTCTATCCTCACTTTTCAATGCTGCAGATCGGACTGGACAATCCGGCCGTTTCAGTCGGTCCGTCGTCCAGTCTTGCTGTTGAAGGGATGCATCTGATCAATGCGCGCGAAGATCTCGATTCTGGCAGTCTCGGCGAAGTCCGGCCGGCCCTGGACCGTCAGGACGACCGTCTGCTGGCCCTCCCCCAGTCTGACATGCAGGTGGCTTTCGCCGCCGATCGGTTCAAGCAACTCGACGATCGCATTCAGACGAACGGAAGGCTCTGTGGGCTCCGTTATGAGCAGAGCATCCGGCCTGAGACCGACAATGTCCGTCCCGTCGGGCAAATCAAGGGCCTTCCCGCTATCGGCCGCACCCAGCGCCTCGATTGGCACGAGGTTCATCGGCGGAGAACCGATGAAGCCGGCAACAAAGAGACTTGCAGGACGGTCATAGACTTCGACCGGCGTTCCCACTTGTTCGACCAGTCCGCCATTCATGACGACGAGCCTGTCGGCAAGCGTCATCGCTTCGAGCTGGTCATGGGTAACGTAGATGCTGGTTGTCTTCAGCCGGCGTTGCAGTCGGCGTATTTCGACCCGCATCTGGACGCGCAGCTTGGCATCGAGATTGGACAGAGGCTCGTCGAAAAGAAACGCCGCCGGTTCACGCACGATGGCCCGTCCCATAGCCACGCGCTGGCGTTGTCCCCCAGATAATTCGCGCGGCTTACGGTCCAGCATCGGCCCGATTTCGAGGATGTCGGCCGCCTCCTTGACACGACGATCGATTTCCGCGCGCTGCGTGCCGCGGTTCTTCAAGCCATATTCAAGGTTTCCGCGCACGGTCATATGCGGATAAAGCGCATAATTCTGGAAAACCATGGCGATGTCCCGCTCGGCCGGCTCCGCCTTGTTGACGTTGCGGCCGCCGATCTCGACCTGGCCGTCAGTGATCGATTCCAGTCCGGCGATCATGCGAAGCAAGGTTGACTTGCCGCAGCCGGAAGGACCGACCAGCACGATGAATTCACCGTCTTCGACAGCCAGGTTGATGCCTTTGACGGCGGGGACCGAACCATAGTTTTTCTTGACGTCGACGATTTTGATCGGGGCCATTTCATTTCTCCGTTTCGACCAGGCCTTTGACGAAAAGGCGTTGCATGGCGACGATGACAAGGACGGGCGGCAAGGCAGCCAGGATGACAGCCGCCATGACGAGATTCCAGCGCGGCTCGGCATCGGCGACCGCGGCCATGCGCTGAATGCCCATGACGACGGTGTAGAGGCTCTGGTCGGTCGTAACGATGAGTGGCCACAGATACTGGTTCCAGCCGAGCACGAACAGGATGATGAACAAGGCTGCGATGTTGGTCACCGACAGCGGCAACAGGATATCGCGGAAGAATTTCAACGGCCCCGCCCCGTCAACGCGCGCAGCCTCCATCAGCTCGTCGGGTACGGTGAGGAAAAATTGCCGAAACAGGAAGGTTGCCGTCGCCGACGCGATCAGCGGAATGATGAGCCCGCCATAATTGTTCAGCATTCCGAGATCGGCGACCACCTTGTAGGTCGGCACGATGCGCACCTCGACCGGCAACATCAGCGTGATGAAGATCATCCAGAAGGCGAGCGTGCGAAAGGGAAACCGAAAATAGACGATGGCGAAGGCGGAAAGAATGGAAATGGCAATCTTTCCAACGGCCACACCGACGGCCATGATCAACGAATTGAGCAGCATCGGCCCGATCGGCGGCGCGCCGGAACTCGTCATCCCCGATGACAGCATAGTCGAATAATTCTCGATGATGTGCGGTCCCGGCACCAGTGGCACGACCCCGGACAGAAAGTCGTTGGGGCCGTGGCTCGATGCGATAAAGGCGATATAGACCGGGAAGACCACGATCGTGACGCCGAGAACAAGGACGAGGTGAGCCAGGAAATTCAGGAAAGGACGATTTTCAACCACCTTTGACGCTCCTCAATATTGCACGCGGCGTTCGACGAAGCGGAACTGGACCGCGGTAAGAGCAACAACGATGATCATGAGTATGACCGACTGCGCTGCCGAGGAGCCGAGGTTGAGGCCGATGAAGCCGTCGAAATAGACCTTGTAGACGAGAATCTCGGTGGCGCGCGCCGGCCCCCCCTGCGTCGTTGCATGAACGATGCCGAAGGTGTCGAACATCGCGTAAACGATGTTGATGACGACCAGATAGAAGGTTGTCGGCGAGATCAGCGGGAACACGATCGTCCAGAAGCGTTTCACCGGCCCGGCGCCGTCGATGGCGCCGGCTTCCTGGAGTGAGCGCGGCACGGACTGCAGCGCGGCCAGGAAAAACAGAAAGTTATAGGAAATTTGCTTCCAGGTGGCGGCGATCACGATCAGGACCATCGCATTGTCCGGGTTGATCAGATGGTTCCAACTGATTCCCAGGCTGCGAAGCATATAGGCGACGATGCCGATCGACGGATTGAACATGAACCACCAGAGTATGCCGGCAATCGCAGGCGCCACCGCGTAAGGCCAGATCAGCAAGGTCGAATAGATGCGGGACGTCCGCAGCACACGCATGGCGGCGGCGGCCAGAGTAAGCGCAAGCGTTGTCGACAGAACCGTCACCGAGACGGCGAAGACCAGGGTGTGGCCGAAGGCGTCCATATAGAGGGGGTCGGCGAAGAGCCGGCGATAATTCTGGAACCAGACGAAGTTCGTTTTGAAACCGAACGCATCCTGGCGAAGGAACGATTGCCAGAAGGCGGTTGCGGCTGGCCAGAGGAAGAAGACAACGGTTATCAGAAGCTGGGGAGCAATAAGCAGATAAGGCAAAACCTTATTGGGAAAGACGGTGCGTTTCGTTTGCATGGGCCCTCACAGATGACGGAGAGACAGGAGCGGTTTGACCGCCCCTGCCTTGAGCCCTTAATTGGCAGCTTCGAAATCGCGAAGCTGCTGATTGCCGCGCGTGACGACGGAATCAACCGCTTCCTTCGCGGTCTTCTTTCCGCCGAGCAATGCCGCGAATTCGTCATCGATGATGCCGCGGACCTGGACGTAATTGCCGAACCGGATGCCCTTTGAATTTTCGGTCGGCGTCACGCGAGTCAATTGCTTGATGCCGACATCGGCGCCGGGATTCTTTTCGTAATATCCCTGCTCCTGGCTCAGCTTATAGGCAGCCTCGGTGATCGGAAGATAACCTGAGAACTGATGCCAGTCGGCCTGAACTTCCGGCTTCTGCAAATAGGTGTAGAATTTCGCCACACCCTTATATTCTTCCTCCGGGCGCCCCTTCAGCGTCCAGAGTGTGGCGCCGCCGATGATTGAGTTGAGCGGCTGCTTGATGACGTCGTCATAATAGGGAAGCGGCGCAAAACCGACCTTGAAGGCTTTGGCGTTGTTGATGACGCCCGCCCGGCCGGCAGACGAGTTCATGTACATCGCGCATTCCTGAGAGTAAAACATCGGGGGCGCGTTATCGCCGCCGACCGGTCCGCCGAATTTGAAGAGCCCTTCGTCCTGCCACTTCTTCAGATTCCCCCAATGGCGGATCGTCAGATCATTGTTGAAGGTGAATTCCGCATCCAGACCGCCGAAACCGTTGGCCTTGGTGGAGTAAGGCTTATCGTGCAGGGCGTTGAGATTTTCAGTCTGGATCCAGGAGATCCAGCCGCTGGTGAAGCCGCACTTGGCAGCGCCTGATTTCATGATCGTGCGCGAGAAGGCTTCGACCTCAGCCCATGTCTTTGGCGGCGTCTCCGGATCGAGTCCCGCTTTCTTGAAGACATCCTTGTTGTAATACATGATCGGCGTGGACGAATTGAAGGGCAGCGACAGGACGTTGCCGCTGGTGTCCGAGTAGTAGCCGACGACCGGCGCAATGAACTTGTTTTGGTCCCAGGGCTCGCCTTCGTCCTTCATCAACTCGTATACGGGATAAATTGCGCCCTGTGCTGCCATCATGGTGCCGGTGCCGACTTCGTAGACCTGCACGATGGCCGGCTGTTGATTGGCGCGGAACGCAGCGATGGCGCCCGTCAGGGTCTCATCGTAATTGCCCTTGTAGACAGGCACGATTTCATAATCGGACTGAGACGCGTTGAAGCCCTTGGCAATTTGCTCCAGCTTCGCGCCGTTCTCACCGCCCATCGCGTGCCACCACTGGATCTTTGTGGCGGCCATCGCCGGAACGGACAAGGACAGGCTGGTCAATCCTGCGGACAGGAAATAAGCGATCTTGTTCATGGTCTCTCCCACTTCTCTCGGTCCGCAGCCTCCCGCTCCAGACGCGCGGATGGTAACAGCCGAGTTTCACTTTGCAACAACGGAATGTTCAAATGAACATATGGAGCGCTCTCAGGCTGCAGGCGAACTGTCCTTGGCTTCAGAGCGCGATCGACTAGCACGGATTTCGCCATCAGCCGCTCGAATGCTCAGATACAATGTTCAAATGAACGTCATATGTCAGTTGGCGCAGAAATATCATATTTTGCGCGCGACACCGTAATTGCCGCGACGAGGAGCGCTGGCCAGCGTCCAGGCAGGATGGACCTGACGCACACCAGCTCAAATTTGCAGCGGCGCCCAAGCGTCGGCGCCCCCTCCATGACCGCTTCACTGCGAGTCGGATGCACGCCTAGGCGATGACGTGTTTACCGCCGGGGACATCGATTGCGGTGAACAACTCCCTCCCGGGGCGGCCAATTGCTATCCGAGGAGGCGGCGCGGTTCCTCCTTCGGCCGGTCGGCGTTCTCCGTCATACCGGGTTTGCGTGCACGCAGATATTCGCCAACACGTTCGCGGCTCATTGGTTTGCCGAACAAATAGCCCTGCAGCGTGGTGCAGCCCTTTTCCAGCAAACACATCGCTTGTCGATGGCTCTCCACGCCTTCCGCGGTGACCTTCATGTCGAGCTTGCGCGCCAGATTGAGTACCAACTCAACGATTGCGAGGCTCGATTCATCCACAAGCATCGTGTCGATGAAGCTCTTGTCGATCTTGATGACATCGACCGGCAGACTTCGCAGGTGCGTCAGCGATGCATAGCCTGTCCCGAAGTCGTCGAGCGCCACTGTCAGGCCCTTCTTGCGCAAGCGTTGCAGAGTGGTTGCGACGGTCTCTTCCAGGCCCTGCAGGAAGACCGTTTCCGTCACCTCCAGCACGAGCTTGTCCAGCGGAATGCCTCTTGACGCGAAGGCGGCAACGATCCGGGTTTCCAGGTCGCCCCTCATGAAATCGGAGGCGCTTATGTTGAGAGCGACACGCCCAAATTCCAGGTCGCGGTCGATCCAGCTGCGAATATCGGCCGCGACCTGCTCGAGCATGCGGGTCGTGATGTGATGGGCAACGCTTGGGTCTGTGAACGCCTCGTGAAATTGGCCTGCCGAGACGATCGAACCATCCGAACGCTGCATTCGCACAAGCGCTTCAAAGGCCGATACCTGACCGTCGGCACAACCAACGATCGGCTGATAGTGCGGCACCATCCGATCTTCGGTAAGGGCCGATTCTACCTCTCGGATGATCTGGATGCGACGCGCTATCCTAGAACGCAGGCTGGGTTCGTAGTGTACATAGCTGCCGCGCCGCGTTTCTTTGGCATGATAGAGGGCGAAGTCGGCGTTTTGCGAAAGCGTCGCGGCGTCCATCTCGCCCTCGGAAATCGCGCCACCCACTGTTATCGCCGGATTTATCGTCGATCCCCCAACCTCCAGTGGGCGACCGATGAATTCGATTAGATGGCGCGCGATTGAGCCCATGCGACGTAGGCTTGCCGGTGCGTCCAGGATAACGGAGAACTCATCGCCGCCGAGGCGAAAGACCTTTCCTCGCTTTCCCAAGCGTTCATCCAGACGTGAGGCCACGCCTTTCAACAGCAGGTCGCCTGTCGCATGGCCGAGGATATCGTTCACTTGCTTCAGGCGATCGACGTCGATCAACAGCAAGCCGATGGAAGGAGCGTCGGCTGCCGTGAGCCTCTCCATATGAGCATTATAGGCTGCCCGGTTGGCAAGTCCGGTCAGAGGATCAGCGTTTGCCGCCTGGAGGAGACGTTGCTCGTACCGCACTTTTTCGGAAACATCCTGAACGATGCCGAACAAACGACTGGGTTTCCCGCTCAAGCGCTCGATATCGCTGACCACGCGAACCCAGCGTTCCTCCCCCTCCGGCGTCATGATACGATATTCCCTGTCGATGCCGCCCGCAGAACCATCGAGGACATCGCGTATCCTGCGTCTGACGCTCTCGCGCTCTTCGGGAGCATAGCAGCCGATCACCTCCTCCGAGGTCATGCGTTTGCCCACGGGTAGTCCAACCGTGCGGTAAATCTGGTCCGACCAAATGATCGTGCCGGTCGCGAGATCCATCTCGAAGCCGCCGACCTTGGCAGAGCGTTCGGTCTGCTCGAAGCGGGCCTGCTTCAATTCCAATTCGCGCTGCTGCTCTCTCAGCAGGTTTTGCTGACGATGTTCCCGGATAAGGCCGACGACGACGCTTGCCAAACTACGAAGCTGTTCGAGATCCCGGCCGCTGAAGCGGCGGTTCTTTGTGTCGAGGACACAGAAGCTGCCATAGCAGGTCTCCCCTTCCGAAAGCGGCACTCCCGCATAGAACCGGACCGAACGATCCCTGACGAAGGTGTTGCCGGAAAAGCGGGAATCCTTGTCGGCGTTTTCGACGATGAGCGGTGACTTCGTTTTGACGATATGGCTGCAAAAGGAATGCTCGCGTGGCGTCTCTTTCAAAAAGAGACCTTGCTCGGCCTTGAACCACTGCCGATGCCCGTCGACGAACGAAACCAACGCCATCGGCATGTCGAACATGCTACAAGCCAGCCGCACGATAGCATCGAACTCTTCCGTTGGCGGTGTATCGAGAATGTTGGCCTGGCGGAGGAGATTCAACCTCTCATCTTCTGTAAGGGACATGCGACCTTAGGCTCCTCGCAACGCTTGATGACGCGGAGTGAAACCCTTCATGGGTCATGGAAGCGGAAGAACTAACCGCTGACGACCTATAAAATTGCATAATCTGGTTGCCAAATATTGAAGCAGTCGACATGTAGTCTGATCGCAAGAGATCCCGCCGAACGGGAAGTTCTGACCTGGCCGCAAGATCCGGAACTAACGGATAGATATGGCATCTGGGTTTGGCCGACGGGAGTTTGCTGCCAGAATGCGGCGGCGGCATTTCCGATTCGGTTTCAATTCAAATGTGCAGGGCACTTCCCAAAGCCTTCTGCGCCGCCTCCATCAGCGCTTCGCTGCGGGTCGGATGCGCGTGGATGGTGCCGGCGATGTCTTCCAGGCGTGCACCCATCTCGATGGCGAGCGCAAAAGCCGCCGACAGCTCGGAAACCCCGGCTCCCACTGCCTGCAAGCCGAGCACGAGATTGGTGTCGGCGCGGGCGACGACGCGTACAAAGCCGTCTTCGGACAGCATCGTCATCGCCCGCCCGTTGGCGCTGAAGGGAAACTGGCCGGTGCGGATCTCATATCCTTGCGCACGGGCCTCCGCCGGCGACAGGCCGGTGCTGACGATCTCCGGGTCAGTAAAGCAGATGGCGGGAATACATCTTTTGTCCCAGGCCCGCTTCTTGCCGGCGATGATTTCCGCCACCATCTCCCCTTGCGCCATCGCCCGATGGGCCAGCATCGGCTCGCCGGTCACGTCGCCGATCGCATAGATGCCGCGCATCGAAGTGCGGCAACGATCGTCGATCCTCAGATACGGACCGGCGCGGTCGAGATCGAGTTCCTCGAGACCGGAACCTGCCGTTCGGGGGCGGCGGCCGACGGTGACGAGGATGCGATCCGCCGGCAGAGTTTCACGCCGGCCATCCGACGTTTCGACGATCAATGCCTCGCCACTATCGCCAAGCCCCGTCGCCTTCGCGCCCGTCAGCACCCGGATGTCACTCTCGGCCAGCTTGCGTATGACGGGACGCACCAGCTCTGCATCATAGAGCGGCAGCACCTGCGGCGTCGCCTCGACGACACTCACCTCCGAGCCCATCTTCGAAAAGGCCGTCCCGAGTTCCAGCCCGATATAACCGCCGCCGACCACGACAAGCTTCTTCGGCAGCTCCGTCAGCGACAGCGCTTCGGTCGAGGAGATGACGCGGCCGCCGAAGGGCAGGTTGGCGAGTTCCACCGGATCGGAACCGGTGGCTATGACAACGGTCTCGGCGCGGATGATCTGCTGGCCGGTTTCGGTTTCCACCTCCACCGTCTTGCCGTCGCGGAAACGGGCCTGGCCATGGACGATCTTGACCCGCGCCTTCTGTAAGAGCCCCGAAACGCCGCCCGTCAGCCGGCCGACAATGCCGTCCTTCCAGGCGACTGTCCTTGCAAGATCGATCGAGGCGCCTTCGACGCGGATGCCTATCGGGTTCTTGCCGGCCAGCATCTTTTGCGTGGCGTCGAATTCCTCGGCCGCATGGATCAGCGCCTTTGAAGGAATGCAGCCGACCGTCAGGCAGGTGCCGCCCGGCTTGCCGGCCTCGACGATGACCGTATCGATGCCGAGCTGGCCGGCGCGGATCGCGCAGACATAACCGCCCGGGCCGGCGCCGATGACGAGGAGCTTGCAGACAATCTCTTTCATGGGTCAGCCTTCGATGAAAATAAGCGCCGGCGTTTCGAGGAGCGTACGGATGCGCTGGACGAAGGTCGCCGCATCCCAGCCGTCGATGATGCGATGATCGAAACTGGAGGAGAGGTTCATCATCTTGCGCGGCACGAACTGCGTCCCGTCCCAGACCGGCCGTGTGGCGATCTTGTTGACGCCGATGATCGCCACCTCGGGATGATTGATGACGGGCGTCGAGACGATGCCGCCGAGCGCGCCGAGCGAGCTGATGGTGATGGTCGAGCCGGAAAGCTCGTCGCGCGTCGCGGTGCCCGAACGCGCCGCGTCCGCCAGCCGGACCATCTCGGCGGCGCAATCCCAGATGCCACGTGCTTCCGCATGCCGCACGACAGGCACGGTCAGACCGGCCGGCGTCTGCGTGGCGATGCCGATATGCACGGCACCATGGCGTGTGATGATGCCGGCATCGTCGTCGAAGGTGGCGTTGACCTCCGGCTGCTCGGAAATCGCCTTGACCAGCGCCCGCATCAGGAAAGGCAGAACCGTCAGCTTCGGATGGCTTTCCCTGCGGTCGCCGTTCATGGTGGCGCGCAGCTCCTCCAACGCCGTCATATCCACCTCCTCCACATAGGTGATATGAGGAATACGCGAGGTCGAAAGCACCATCTTTTCGGCGATCCGCCGCCGCAGCCCGGTGAGCTTGATCTCCTCGGTCGCTGTCTTCTTGGCAGATCCGCCCTTGACCAGGGCAGGAGCGGCGCCTTGCACGATAAATTGCTCGACATCTTCCCTCAGAATACGCCCTGCCGGCCCGCTTCCATGCACCTGCCTGAGATCGACGCCGTTTTCCCTGGCAAAGAGGCGAACGGAAGGGGCGGCAAGCGGTTTTTCGGCGGGCGGTGCGGCAGCAGCCGGGGTTGCGGCGACAGGCGCTGCCGGGGCAGGCCTGGCGATTTCCGCCTTGACCACTTCGGCGGTCGGCGCCTGCGAGCTTGGCAACGGCTGGGCCTCGCCGGCACCTCCAGCCGTTTCGATCCGCACCAGCGGCGCCTTGACCGCGATGAGGTCTCCAATCTCGCCGGCGAGCCAGATGACCGTGCCATCAACGGGAGAGGGAATTTCCACCGTCGCCTTGTCGGTCATGACGGCGGCGATCACCATGTCCTCGCGGACGGGATCTCCCGGCTTCACATGCCATTCCACCAGTTCGGCCTCGGCGACGCCTTCCCCGACATCGGGCATCTTGATGATGACTTCGCCCATGGCTCAGGCCTCCATGACTTCGGCAAGCGCCCGCCCGACCCTGCCGGGACCGGGGAAATAGTCCCACTCCTGCGCATGCGGGTAGGGCGTGTCCCAACCCGCAACCCGCACGACCGGTGCTTCGAGATGATAGAAGCAATGTTCCTGGACCAGCGCCACGACCTCGGCACCGAAGCCCGAGGTCAAGGTCGCCTCATGAACCACGACGCAGCGTCCGGTCTTGGCGACCGATTTGACGATCGTATCGAGATCAAGCGGCAGCAGACTTCTTAGATCGATCACCTCGGCATCGATGCCGGCGTCTTCGGCCGCGGCAAGCGCCACATGCACCATCGTGCCATAGGCAACCACTGTTACCGCCGATCCCACGCGCCGCACCTCGGCCTTGCCGATCGGGATCGTGTAGTGGCCGTCGGGCACCTCGCCGAGTTCGTGTTTCGACCAGGGCGTCACCGGCCGCTCGTGATGGCCGTCGAAGGGGCCGTTATAGAGCCGTTTCGGCTCCAGGAACATGACCGGATCGGGATCCTCGATCGCCGCGATCAGCAGGCCCTTGGCGTCATAGGGATTGGAAGGCACGATCACCTTCAATCCGCAGACATGCGTGAAGAGCGCTTCCGGGCTCTGGCTGTGGGTCTGGCCGCCGAAGATGCCGCCGCCAGTGGGCATACGCACGACGATCGGGCAAGTGAAATCGCCGTTGGAGCGATAGCGGATGCGCGCCGCCTCCTGCGTCAGCTGGTCGTAGGCGGGATACATATAGTCGGCGAACTGGATCTCGACGCAGGGCTTCAGCCCGTAAGCGGCCATGCCGATCGCCGTGCCGACAATGCCGGATTCGCTGATCGGCGTGTCGAAGCAGCGCGTCCTGCCGTATTTCGCCTGCAGGCCCTGCGTACAGCGGAAGACGCCGCCGAAATAACCGACATCTTCGCCGAAAACGACGACATTGTCGTCCTTCGCCATCGAGACGTCCATGGCGCTGCGCACGGCCTCGATCATCGTCATCCTGGCCATGTCAGTACCCTGCCTTCTGCCGCTGCCGGCGGATATGCGCCGGCATCTCGGCATAGACGCCTTCGAAGATATCACGCACCGACGGCTTGCCGCCGGCATGGAGCGTGCCATGCGCCTCAGCTTGGCGTTGCGCCTCGATCACCTCGTCCGTGATCTCGGCTTCGGCCTGCACATGCCGCTCCTCCGACCATACGCCCTTGACGATCAGATGTTTCTTCAGCCGCAGCACGGGATCGCCGAGCGGCCAGGCCTCCGATTCCGTCTTCGGCCTATAGGCGCTCGGATCGTCGGAGGTCGAATGCGCACCAACGCGGTAGGTGACATGTTCGATCAGCGTCGGCCCCAGATTGCGCCGCGCGCGTTCGGCCGCCCAGCGGGCGACGGCATGGACGGCGAGATAATCGTTTCCGTCGACCCGCAACGCCGGAATGCCGAAGCCGAGGCCGCGGGCTGCAAAGGTGCCGGATCCGCCGCGGGCAATTCCCTGGAAGGTGGAGATCGCCCACTGATTGTTGACGATGTTGAGGATGACGGGCGCCTTGTAGGTCGAAGCGAAGACGAGCGCCGAATGGAAGTCGGACTCCGCCGTCGACCCGTCACCGATCCAGGCCGCGGCAATGCGGCTGTCGTTTTTGATCGCCGAGGCCATCGCCCAGCCGACGGCCTGCACATATTGGGTGGCGAGATTGCCCGAGATGGTGAAGAAGCCGTGTTCCTTGGAGGAATACATGATCGGCAGCTGCCGACCGTGCAACGGATCGCTCTCGTTCGAATAGATCTGGTTCATCATCTCGACCATCGGGTAGTCGTCGGCAATCAACAGGCCCGCTTGGCGATAGGTCGGAAAATTCATGTCGCCCTTTTTGAGCGCCTTGCGGAAGGCGCAACTAACGGCCTCTTCGCCAAGATGCTGCATGTAGAAGGAGGTCTTGCCCTGACGCTGCGCCATCAGCATGCGGGCGTCGAAGGCGCGCAGCTTCATCATGTTGCGCAGCCCGGTCAGCAGTTCCTCATCGGAGAGTGATCCCGCCCAGGGACCGACCGCCTCACCGTCGCGGTTTAGCACACGGATGATCGAATAGGCGAGATCGCGGATATCCTCGGATGCGACATCGACCCCCGGTCGCGGCACGGAGCCGGCCTTGGCGATCTTGACGTTAGAAAAATCAGGCTGGCCGCCCGGGCGGACGGCGGGTTCGGGGACGTGCAGGCTCAACCGAGCAGAATCCACCATGTTTTTTCTTTCCTCCCTTTGCCGGCCCCGCCCCCTCCCCGGAAGCGGGCCGGATGGCATTCCTACAGATTGCGGGCAATCACCATGCGCTGCACGTCGCTCGTTCCCTCATAGATCTGGCAGATGCGCACGTCACGATAGATGCGTTCGACCGGGTAATCGGCCATGTAGCCGTAGCCGCCGTGGATCTGGATCGCATCGGAGCAGACGCGCTCGGCCATCTCCGAGGCAAAGAGCTTCGCCATCGAGGCCTCCGACAGGCAGGGCAAATCCGCCTCCCGCAGCGAAGCGGCGTGAAAGACGAGCTGGCGCGCCGCCTCGATCCGCACCGCCATGTCGGCAAGGCGAAAGGCGACGGCCTGATGTTCGATAATCGGCTTGCCGAAAGCCGTGCGCTCCCTGGCATAGTCGCGCGCCGCCTCGAAAGCCGCCCGCGCCATGCCGACGGCCTGCGCGGCAATACCGATCCGCCCGCCCTCGAGATTGGCGAGCGCGATGCGGTAGCCTTCGCCTTCCGCGCCCAGCCGGAGATCCGCCGGAATGCGCATCTTGTTGAAGGCGATCTGGCAGGTATCGGTGGAATGCAGTCCGAGTTTTTCCTCGACGCGGATCACCTCGTAACCCGGCGTATCCGTCGGCACGATGAAGGCGGTGATACCTTTCTTGCCGGCGCCGGGATCGGTGACGGCAAAGACGATGATGACATTGCCGTTCTTCCCCGAGGTGATGAACTGCTTGGCGCCGTCGATCACATAGTGGCCCCCGTCACGCCGGGCTCGGGTCTTCAGGTTCGAGGCGTCGGAACCGGCCTGCGGTTCGGTGAGCGCAAAGCCGCCGATCCATTCACCGGTCGCAAGCTTCGGCAGGAAGCGCTGCCGCTGCTCCTCGGTGCCGAATTTCAGGATCGGCACGCAGCCGACGGAGCTGTGCACGCTCATGATCGTCGAACAAGGCCCGTCGCCGGCGGCAATCTCCTCGAGTGCCGCGGCATAGGCGACGACCCCCGTGTCCGAGCCGCCATAGGCTTCCGGCACCAGCATACCGAGCAGCCCGAGTTCGCCCATCTCTTTCAGCTCCTCGCGCGGGAAGAGATGCTCGCGGTCGCGCTTGGCCGCTCCAGGCGCCAGCCGGTCGCGGGCAAAGTCGCGGGCGAGGTCTGCGATCTGCTGCTGGAGTTCGGAAAGGATCATGTGGTTCCTCCCCTCCCCGCTAGTGCCGCTCGATGGCGACGGCCGTCGCCTCGCCGCCGCCGATGCAAAGCGCCGCCATGCCGCGCTTCAGATCGTAGCGCTCCAATGCTGAAAGCAGCGTCACCAGGATCCGGGCGCCCGAAGCGCCGATCGGGTGGCCGAGGGCGCAGGCGCCGCCATGTACGTTGACCCTTTCATGCGGCAGGTCGAGATCGCGCATCGCCGCCATGGCGACGACGGCGAAAGCCTCGTTGATTTCGAAGAAATCGACATCCGAGAGCGCCAGGCCGGTCCGGTCCGAGAGCTTCTGCAGCGCACCGATCGGCGCGGTGGCGAAAAGATTGGGCGCCTGCGAATGCGTGGCGTGGCCGAGGATGGTGGCGAGCGGGGTGAGGCCGCGATGCTCTGCCTCGGAACGGCGCATCAGCACGAGCGCTGCCGCGCCATCGGAAATCGAGCTGGAATTGGCGGCCGTTACCGTGCCGCCTTCGCGGAAGGCGGGCTTCAGCGT
Organism: Rhizobium lentis; assembly: GCF_017352135.1. NCBI lineage: Bacteria > Pseudomonadati > Pseudomonadota > Alphaproteobacteria > Hyphomicrobiales > Rhizobiaceae > Rhizobium > Rhizobium lentis. Next base: position 72,073 of record NZ_CP071457.1, on the reverse strand, counting down.
CGGGATCTTGTCGGGTTTTGCCCTGCCCGGCTGTTCGTCGTGGCTCGCCACCTGTTCTGATTTACCCGATTTGACCGTGACCGGCACGATCTCGCTGTCGAAAAAGCCCTCCGCGATCGCCTTCTGCGCCCGCGTCAGAGAGGCGATGGCGTAATTGTCCTGCGCCTCGCGCGTGAACTGATAGGCCTCGGCGCAATCCTCCGCGAAGCTGCCCATCAAGCGCCCCTTGTCATAAGCATCCTCCAGCCCGTCGAGGAACATGTGATCCACGACACGCCCATGGCCGAGCCTGTAGCCGCCACGGGCCTTGTCGAGGAGATAGGGCGCATTCGTCATGCTTTCCATGCCGCCCGCGACCGCGATCGAAGCGCTGCCGGCGGCGATCTGGTCATGGGCCATCATGACGGCCTTCATGCCCGAGCCGCACATCTTGTTGACAGTGCTGGCCCCGGTCGCAAACGGCAGGCCGGCACCAATCGCCGCCTGACGCGCTGGCGCCTGACCTTGGCCTGCTGGCAGCACGCAGCCGAAGACGACCTCCTCGATCGCCTCGGCGGCGACGCGGCTGCGCTCAAGTGCCGCGCGGATGGCCGTTGCTCCGAGCTCCGGCGCGGTCGCGTCCTTCAGCTCTCCCTGAAAGCTGCCGATCGGGGTGCGCGCTGCACCGACGATGACGATGGGATCCTGCCAAACCATCTTTCCTCCTTCGGGCGACGCGGTCAGCGCGCGCCCATCCGCAATGCGCCGTCGAGGCGGATGACCTCGCCGTTCAGCATGTTGTTTTCAAAGATATGGCGCACCAGTCCGGCAAATTCCGCCGGCCGGCCGAGCCTCGGCGGAAAAGGAACACTCTGGCCGAGGGCCGTCTGAACCTCGGCCGGCATACCGGCCATCATCGGCGTCTCGAAAATGCCGGGAGCGATCGACACGACGCGGATGCCGTGGCGAGCAAGCTCGCGGGCGATCGGCAAGGTCATCGCCGCCACTCCGCCCTTGGAGGCGGCATAGGCGGCCTGGCCGATCTGGCCGTCGAAGGCGGCGACCGAGGCCGTATTGACGATCACGCCGCGTTCGCCTTCGCCATCCGGCTCCGCAGTCTGGATCGCGGCGGCGGCAAGCCGGATCATGTTGAACGTGCCAATGAGATTGATGCCGATCGTGCGGGTAAAACTCTCCAGCCGATGCGGCCCGTCGCGGCCGATCACCTTTTCGGCCGGCGCCACGCCGGCGCAATTGACCAGCCCGCGTATGCCGCCGAAGGCTTCCATGGCCGCGGCAATTACCGCGGCTCCGTCGTCGCCATCCGTCACGTCGGCCTTGACGAAACGGGCATCGCTGCCGAATTCCCGAGCAAGCCCTTCACCCGCCTCGATATTGAGATCGGCGATCGCCACCCGCCCGCCGGCCTCGACGAGCATGCGCGCCGTCGCCGCCCCCAAGCCGGAGCCGCCGCCGGACACGATAAAACTTGCGCCACGGATCAGCATCGATCTCTTCTCCTCGCCGCCGGCCATCTCCTCCAGATATTGCCGGCAAAAAGGATTCTATTCGCTCCGCCTATTGCAAGCGATGACAGAACTGCTCCATTATTTCGGCCAGTTTTGCCATAGAGGTTGCGATGGCCGAGATCGAGCGACGCATGATCGCACCGGGGTTCGTCGAGGAGGCGCTCGACAGCCTACGGCGGCTCGGCAAGCCGACGGCGCCAATCCTCGCCCGCGTCGGCCTCTCTGGCGTCGACCAACCGGTTTCGGCGGAAACCTATGGCGCGCTCTGGTTGGCCATCGCTGCCGAGCTCGACGACGAATTCTTCGGCATGGGCGGACGACCGATGCGCAGCGGCAGCTTCACCCTGCTCTGCCATTGCGTGCTGCATGCGCCGACGCTGGGTCAGGCGCTACGCCGGGCGCTGCGCTTCCTCGATGTCGTGCTCGATGATCCCCGCGGGCGACTGGTCATCCGCGACGGCCTCGCCGAGATCGAGCTCCGGGATGCCGGCAGCCCGCGCTCGGCCTTCGCCTACCGCACCTACTGGATCATCCTGCACGGCATCACCTGCTGGCTGGTCGGCCGGCGCATCCCGATTCGCCTCGTCGATTTCCGCTGCGCGGAGCCGAAACAAGGCGCCGACTACCGCCTGTTCTTCGGCGCGCCCGTTCGCTTCTCCCAACCGATCAGCCGTCTTGGCTTCGACAGCGCCATGCTCGATTTGCCGATTTCACGCAGCGAACAGGCGCTGAAACAGTTCCTGCGCGGCGCACCGGCCAATATTCTTGTCCGCTACCGCTACGATGCCGGCATCGCCGCAGCCGTCCGCCGCCGCTTGAGCCAGGCAACACCTGCGACGTGGCGGAGTTTCGCCGAGCTCGCTGCCGACATGCGCATGCCGCCCTCCACGCTGCGTCACCGGCTGCATGACGAGGGACAAAGCTATGCCGCCATCAAGGACGAGATCCGCCGGGATCTCGCCGTCGAGCTGTTGCTGAACACGTCGAAGACCATCGGCGAGATCGCCGTGCTGCTCGGCTATTCCGAACCGAGTGCGTTCTTTCGCGCTTTTCGGAAATGGATGGGCAAGAGCCCCGAGGCTTTTCGGCGGGAGGAAGCGGAGAATTCAACTTAGTCAGTCGAACCGCTTAACTAGACCCGACTGGCTTCGCGCTTTCAAGAACATGGCGGCAATCTTCATCACAAAGGATTTGCTGAAACGACCCAGAACCTCCTGATGCGGCTCGATATACCAGGAGTGCTCGACGATATCGTAATTGTATTCGTCTAGAACGATCCAGCTCTGCTTAAGATCACCAAGACCTGCCCGCCGGCGCTCGATGTCGGGAATTTCCAAGGCAACCCTCCCCGTCTGCGGCGGCTGCGTGGTGATAGCCAGAAGGACGAGGTGCGTATTTCCATCACTCGGGCTGCGGATTGCGATGACGACACAGACCGGTCGTTGCTTTCGTCCCTCCGTCTCACCACGCTGCTGTTGCCATGCCCAGAGATAGGGATAGGTTATTATCTCACCAGGACGGAACTCATGGCTCATCGTCATAGCCTTCGCCGCGCGCCAGCCGCTCCATCGTCTCATCAAACAATTCAGCGTGCTCGTCCGGCATCTCTGCGACTGCATGGGCGCGACGCGGATCGCTGCCATTGCGCATGCGCTCATAGTGCTCATAGCTCATCAGCACGAAACGCGGCTTATTATGGCGGGTAAGAACGACAGGCTCGCGGCTCGCGGCATCCGTGACGTCGCCGACTTGCTTGTTGAGATCACCTGTCGTGAATTGTCGCATCGATCATACCTCCGTTAAATTTCCATATATTCCATGTTTTCCATATTTTCAAGAATGGACGTTCCCCGCCGATAAGAATGTCCCCCGGCGGCATCATTCAACGGCACTTTGACCCCGCCGCAACCCGCGCTACATATTTCAGCGGGAGGAGTGCCATGTTTGATTTTTCGCTCGGCGAAACCGCGGACGCGATCCGTGAAACGACGGCGCGGTTTGCCGCCGCTCAGATTGCTCCGTTGGCTGCGGAGATCGATGAAAGCAACACGTTTCCACGTCAGCTCTGGCCTCAGATGGGCGCGCTCGGCCTGCATGGGATCACCGTCGAGGAAGAATTCGGCGGCGCCGGTCTCGGTTATCTCGAGCATGTCGTCGCCATGGAGGAAGTCTCACGGGCTTCGGCCTCCGTCGGCCTGAGCTACGGCGCCCATTCCAATCTCTGCGTCAATCAGATCCGCCGCTGGGCCTCATCTGAGCAGAAACACCGTCATCTGCCGAAGCTGATCTCCGGCGAACATGTCGGCTCGCTCGCCATGTCGGAAGTGGGCTCCGGTTCCGATGTCGTCTCGATGCGGCTGCGTGCCGAGAAAAAGGGCGACCGCTATATTCTGAACGGCAGCAAATTCTGGATCACCAACGCGCCGCATGCCGACGTGCTCGTCGTCTATGCCAAGACCGATCCCGTAGCCGGGCCGAAAGGCATTTCCGCGCTCATCATCGAAAAGGGCCTGCCCGGCTTCAGCGTCTCCAAGAAACTCTCCAAGCTCGGCATGCGCGGCAGCGATACCGCCGAACTGGTCTTCGAGGATTGCGAAGTGCCGGCCGAGGCGCTGATGGGCCAAGAAGGCGAAGGCGTGAAGATCCTGATGTCCGGCCTTGATTACGAGCGCGCGGTGCTCGCCGCCGGCCCGCTCGGCATCATGCAGGCCTGCCTCGATGTCGTGCTGCCCTATGTGCGCGATCGCAAGCAGTTCGGCAAGCCGATCGGCGATTTCCAGCTGATGCAGGGCAAGATCGCCGACATGTATGTCGCGCTGAATTCAGCGCGCGCCTATGTCTATTCCGTCGCTCGCGCCTGCGATGCCGGTCGTACAACGCGCACCGATGCGGCCGCCGCGATTCTCTTTGCCAGCGAGAATGCCGTGAGGGTCTCGCTGGAGGCGATCCAGGCACTCGGCGGCGCCGGTTATACCAAGGAATGGCCGGTCGAGCGCTTTTTGCGCGACGCCAAGCTCTACGATATCGGCGCCGGCACCAATGAGATCCGTCGCTACCTGATCGGGCGGGAGCTGATCGCATCATGACGGTGATTTCGACCGCGGTCGACCGCGCCAGCGAAAGCTTCAAAACCAACACCGCCAAGAACAAAGCCCTCGTCGACGAACTCTACGAGCGCTCAGCGAAGACCCGCGAAGGCGGTTCACAGGCAGCGCGGGAACGCCACACCGGCAAGGGCAAACTCCTGCCGCGCGACCGCATCCAGCTTTTGCTCGATGCCGGCAGCCCGTTCCTGGAGATCGGCACCCTGGCGGCCAACGGCATGTATGGCAACGAGGCGCCGGGTGCGGGCATTATATCCGGCATCGGCCGGGTTTCCGGCCGCGAGGTGATGATCGTCGCCAATGACGCGACGGTGAAGGGTGGCGCCTATTACCCCCTGACGGTGAAGAAGCATCTGCGGGCGCAGGAGATTGCCCTGCAGAACCGGCTGCCCTGCCTCTATCTCGTCGATAGCGGCGGCGCCAATCTGCCGCATCAGGCCGAGGTCTTTCCCGACCGCGACCATTTCGGCGCGATCTTCTACAATCAGGCGCAGATGTCGGCCGAAGGCATTCCGCAGATTGCCTGCGTCCTGGGAAGCTGCACCGCCGGCGGCGCCTATGTGCCCGCCATGTCCGACGAAACGGTGATCGTGCGCAATCAGGGCACAATCTTCCTCGCCGGCCCGCCGCTGGTCAAAGCTGCGACCGGAGAAATCATCTCGGCCGAGGAACTCGGCGGCGCCGAGACCCATGGCCGCCGCTCCGGCGTCGTCGATCACGTGGCGGAAAGCGACGAGCATGCGCTGCTCCTGGTGCGCGACATCGTCGCCAGCCTCAACAGCGTCAAATCGGTCGATATCGATGTCCAGCCCCCGCGGCCGCCAAAACTCGATCCGCAGGACCTCTGTGGCATTATCCCCGAGGACGTGCGTTCGCCCTATGAGGTGCGCGAGGTGATCGGCCGCCTCGTCGACGGCTCGGAACTGCATGAGTTCAAGCCGCTCTACGGCACCACGCTGGTCTGTGGCTTTGCCCGTATCTGGGGCATGCCCGTCGCCGTCATTGCCAACAACGGCGTGCTTTTTTCCGAAAGCGCGCTGAAGGGCGCGCATTTCATCGAGCTCGCCTGCCAGCGCCGCGTGCCCCTGCTCTTCCTGCAGAATATCTCCGGCTTCATGGTCGGCGGCCGATATGAGGCCGGCGGGATCGCCAAGGACGGGGCAAAGCTGGTGACCGCGGTTGCGACCGCGACCGTGCCGAAGGTCACGGTCATCATCGGCGGCAGCTTCGGCGCCGGCAATTACGGCATGTGCGGCCGCGCCTATCGCCCGCGTTTCCTCTTCACCTGGCCGAACAGCCGCATCAGCGTCATGGGCGGCGAACAGGCGGCCTCGGTGCTCGCCACCATCCGCCGCGATGCGCTGGAGGCGCGCGGCGAGGATTGGCCTGTTGACGAGGAGGAGGCCTTCAAGGCGCCGATCCGCGCCAGCTACGAGGCCGAAGGCAATCCGTATTATGCCACCGCCCGCCTCTGGGACGACGGCATCATCGATCCCAGCCAGACGCGGGACGTGCTGGGTCTTGCCTTTTCCGCCTGCCTGAATGCGCCGATCCCGAAGGGGCCGCGCTTCGGCCTGTTCCGGATGTGAGGCGGCGATGATGGAAAGCCTTCTCATTGCCAACCGAGGCGAAATCGCCCGCCGCATCATCCGCACGGCAAAGTCACTCGGAATCCGCACGATCGCCGTCTATTCCGAAGCCGATGCCGGCCTGCCCTTCGTGCGAGAGGCCGACGAAGCGGTGGCCATCGGCCCGCCGCCGGCCCGCGAAAGCTATCTTTCCGAGACCCGCATCCTCGACGCCGCCCGGAAAACCGGCGCCGCCGCGATCCATCCGGGCTACGGCTTCCTGTCGGAAAATGCCGACTTTGCCGAAGCGGTGGAGAAAGCCGGTATTCTCTGGGTCGGCGCGCCGCCGGCCGCCATCCGCGCAATGGGGCTCAAGGACGCCGCGAAGGAATTGATGCAGGCGGCAGGCGTGCCGGTGACCCCTGGTTATCTCGGGCCGGACCAGAGCGAGGCAAGGCTTGCGGCCGAGGCTGATGCCATCGGCTATCCCGTCCTCATCAAGGCCGTTGCCGGCGGCGGCGGCAAGGGCATGCGTCGCGTCGACCGTCCGCGAGATTTCGCGGAACTTCTCGCCTCCTGCCGCCGTGAGGCGGCCTCCGCCTTCGGCGACGACCGCGTTCTCATCGAACGCTATATCGCCAATCCGCGCCATATCGAGGTGCAGGTTTTCGCCGACCAGCACGGGAACTGCGTCCATCTCTTCGAGCGCGACTGCTCGCTGCAGCGCCGTCACCAGAAGGTCATCGAGGAGGCCCCTGCCCCCGGCCTCGATGCCGCCACGCGCGCTGCGATCTGCAAGGCGGCGGTGAAGGCGGCAAGAGCGGTGAACTATGTCGGCGCCGGCACCATCGAATTCATCGCCGATGCCTCGCAAGACCTGCATCCCGACCGCATCTGGTTCATGGAAATGAACACGCGCCTGCAGGTGGAGCATCCCGTCACCGAAGCCATATCGGGCGAGGATCTGGTGCTCTGGCAGCTGCAGGTCGCAAGCGGCGAGCCACTGCCGAAAAGCCAGGACGAGATCGCAATGAACGGCTGGGCCTTCGAAGCCCGGCTCTATGCCGAAAATCCCGCCGCCGGCTACCTGCCCTCGACCGGCCGGCTCGACCATCTCCGCCTGCCGCCAACCGTCCGCGTCGACAGCGGCGTCGAACAGGGCGATGAGATCACCGCCTTCTACGATCCGATGATCGCCAAGATCATTGCCCATGGGCCGAACCGCGAAGCCGCATTGTCGAAGCTCGCGGCCGCCTGCGCCGGCATCGAGGTCTGGCCGGTCCATTCCAATGCCGGCCTTCTCGCCCGCATCGCCGCCGACCCGGATTTCTACGCGGGCCGGATCGATACCGGGTTCCTCGACCGGCACGGCGAAAGCCTTGTGGCAAAGGAGCCGGATCAAACGGCAATCGACCGTGCCGCCACGGTGCTTTCGAGGAAAGTGGGCGATGATCCCTGGTCGGGGCTTTCCGGTTTTCGCATTGCTGGGCCAAGCGACAGCCGCGTGCGTGTCCGCATCGACGGTCACCTCTATTGGGGGCAGTCACGTCCGGAACTTGAGACAAATACGATCACGATTGCGGAAACGACGGTGCTTTTCGATGCTGGCAATGCCTGGGCGATCGGCCTGCCCGACGCAGGCGAAATCGAGGCACGTCAGGGTGCAGGCGACGGCGCGATCCTGTCGCCCATGCCCGGCCTCGTCATTTCGGTGGAAGTGACCGAAGGGGATCGCGTCGCCAAGGGGGATCGTCTGCTGACTGTGGAAGCGATGAAGATGGAGCATTCGCTTCGCGCGCCCTTTGACGGCCTCGTCGGAAAACTGCAGGTTTCCACCGGCGCCAGGGTCTCGGAAAACCAGCTGGTCGTCACCGTCATGAAGGGAGAGGACTGATGGCCGGACGCTATTTCGACGAATGGACGGTCGGCGACCGCATCGCCCATGAGATCCGCCGCACGGTCACCGAGACCGACAACCTGCTGTTCACGACACTTTCCCACAATCCGCAGCCGCTGCATCTCGATGCCGCTTATGCGGCCGCCACCGAATTCGGCCGGATCGTCGTCAACGGCACTTTCACCTTTGCGCTGACCGTCGGCCTTTCGGTCGGCGACACCACGCTCGGCACGCTCGTCGCCAATCTCGGCTATGACAAGGTGACGATGCCGAAGCCGGTCTTCATCGGCGATACGCTGCGGGTGGAAACGGAGGTGACGGAGCTGCGCCGTTCGAATTCCCGCCCCGATGCCGGCATCGTCACCTTCCGCCACGTCACCCTGAACCAGCGTGACGAGATCGTCTGCCGGTGCCTGCGCACCGCCATGCTGAAAGTGAGGCCGTCATGAGGCTGCGCTCGCTGCTCTTCGTGCCCGGTGACCGGCCGGAGCGTTTCGACAAAGCGCTCGCCTCCGGCGCCGATGCCGTCATCCTCGATCTGGAGGACTCGGTCGCGCCCGCCAACAAGCCACGAGCCCGCGAGGCCGTGCACGAGTTCACCCGGCGCCATACCGGTGAGAGCGCTCTGCTGATCCGCATCAATCCCCTCGCCTCGCCCGAATCCGAAGACGACCTGGCCGCTTTGAGCGGCCTTGATCCTTTCGCGATCATGCTGCCGAAGGCCGAGGGCGCGGCTTCGGTGCTGAAACTCGCAGGCTCTCTCGGCTCGGAAATCCCCATCCTGCCGATCGCGACGGAGACGCCATCGGCGATCTTCGAGATCGGCAGCTACCGGGATGTCGCGGCGAGCCTTTGCGGCCTGACCTGGGGTGCGGAAGATCTGCCCGCCGCGATAGGTGCCACAACTTCGCGCAGGAAAGATGGCCGTTATACACCGCCTTACGAGCTTGCCCGCTCACTCACGCTGTTTGCGGCCCATGCCGCCGCCGTTCCGGCCATCGACACCGTCTATCCCGATTTCCGCGATCTCAGCGGTCTCAGAGCCTACGTCGGTCGCGCCCGGCGCGACGGCTTTTCCGGCATGATGGCCATCCATCCAGGCCAGGTCGAAGCGATCAACCACGCCTTCACGCCTGACGCGTCCGAGATCGCCTGGGCGGAGAAAGTCGCCGCCGCCTTTGCCGCCAGGCCGGAGGCGGGCGTCATCCAGCTCGACGGACGCATGTTGGATTTGCCGCATCTCAAGCTTGCGCTGCGCATTCTGGAAAGCACCGGACGATAGCCCAACCTCGAATCAGCCCGATTTTGCAGTTTGCGTGGACGGGGAATGTTCCGGCTCGAGGTAACCGGCGCCGATGGCGACATAGAGGTCCACATAATCCTTCGCGACCTGCTGCACGGTGGCCGCAAGACTTTCCTGAGCATCTGAGACCGAACGTTGCGCGTCCAGAACGTCGAGCAGCGAGGAGGCGCCATCCTTGTAGCTGGTGGTCGAAAGCGCCAGCGATTCCTGCGCCGTCTGCACCTGCCTGCGCAACGGTTCCAGCGTCTGCGTGTCGCGGCGAACCGCCGACAGCGCGTTCTCGACCTCTTCGATCCCGTTCAGCACCGCCGCCTTCCAGGCGAGATATTGAGACTTCGCATCGGACTTCTCGATATCGACATTCGCCTGCAACTTGCCGCCGTCGAAGATCGGCAGGTTGAGCGTCGGCCCGAAGGACCAGCTGGTCAGGCTTGCGCCGCTGGCGCCCGATGATTTGACCCAGCTCGGCGAGATCGAGCCGGAGAGCGAGATCGACGGATAAAGCTCAGCTTCGGCAGCACCGATATCGGCAACAGCCGCCGCCAGCTCGCGTTCGGCTTTCCGGATATCGGGACGGTTGCGGATGAGATCGGCGGGAATACCGGCGCGAATGCTGCCGCGGAAAACCGGCTGGCCTGCGCTTTTCCGTAGCTCGTCCGTCAGCGACGCCGCCGGCATTCCAAGCAAGGTGGCGATGTGATGAGCCGACTCTGTAAAACTCTGTTCGAGGCCGGGAATGTCGGCCTTCGTCGATTGTACCAGCCCCTCGGCCTGAACGACGTCGAGACGGGAGGCCGCCCCTGCCTTGAGCTGTAGCTGCGTGAGTTCGTAAGTCTGCTGACGGGATTTCAAATTCGCCTGGGAAAGCGCAATGCGCTCCTGATAGTAGCGGGCGTCGATATAGCTCTCGACCAGGTCTTTCAGGAATGTGAGCTTCGCATTATCGGCCGTCGCATGGGCTGCCCCGAGGGAGGCGATGGCACTCTCCTTCGAGCGACGATACTGGCCGAAGACGTCGAGCAGCCAGGAAAGGCTGGCGCCGCCGCCTGTCGTGTTGGTGGCGCCGACCGTCGTGCGCAGCCGCCCCTTCTCGCCGGATACCGTGTGCGATGCGTCGACACTGAGGCTAGGCAGTCCGCCAGCGCCGGCAACCGTGACATTGGCGGCAGCCGCGTTGATGCTTTCGAGCGCCTGCAGCACATCAAGGTTCTCGTTGAGGCCATGGGCGACCAGCCCGTCGAGCTGCCTGTCGCGATAGGCCGTCCACCACTCAGCCGTCACGACACCGCCATTGCTCTTGCTGCCACCCTCTTCGAATCTGGCCGGCAGCGGCATCTCAGGGGGAACATGATCAGGGCCGCTGACGCAGCCCGCGAGCAGCAGCGTGAAGGCGGATGCGGCGTAGCGCAGCGATGAGAGTCTTGTGGAGAATGACGGATACACTGGCGAGCTTCCTGAACCGGGATTATGGGTTCAGGCTTAGCGGGGCCAGCGTTAACAGCGGTTAAGAAACTGTAAAGTTAGGTAAAAACGCAAAGGGCCGGATCAGACTTGATGATCAACCGAACCAGCGGGTGGCGGCCGCCGTGGAAGCTCGATCGTGATTGCCAGTCCGCCCCCGTCGGGCAAGGATGCATGCACCCGCCCGCCATGGCGCTCGACGGCCTGCCGGGTGATGGCGAGGCCCAGGCCGTATCCGCCTCTCGGCACCGCCTCTTTCCCGCGTGAGAACGGCTGGAAGATCCGCTCGAGTTCATCCCGTTTGACACCCGGCCCCTGATCGGCGACGCAGATTTTGAGGCGCTCGCCCGACGGCTCGCAAGACACGGATATGCGCGAATGTTCGGCCGTGTATTTGACGGCGTTGCGCACGACGTTTTCGAGCGCCCGGTAGATCAGCTCGCCTTCGACCTCGGCGCGGAAGGCGCCGTCGACACTCTTTGTAATCGACACATCCCGCGTCTGAGCTTCGAATGCAGCGTCGCCGAGGATTTCGTTCAGCAGTTCGACGACATCCAGGGTCTGGGTTTTCAGCGGCAGGCAGGATCCCGCGGTCAGCTTGGCAAGCGTCAGAACCTCGCCGACCAGCGCGTCCAGCCGTTCGACCTCCCGGTCCATACGATCCACCATGGCGCCAAGTTTCGCCGGGCTCTGCCGGAGCACGCCGACGGCGGCCTGCAGGCGCGATAAGGGCGAACGCAATTCATGGGAGACGTCGTGGAACAGCCTCTGCTGCGCATCCTGAAGCTCCTGAAGCCGCGCGGCGGTGGAATCGAAGTCATGCGCCAGCGCGGTGACCTCGTCCCTGCGGCCGGCCATCCGATCGCCGATGCGGACGTCGAAGCGGCCATGGGCGAGCGCGCTCAGGCCATCGCGAAGGTGCACGACAGGCCGAATGAGATAGCGGGCGAGCGCGGCGGCGGCGACGGTACTCGAAACGAAAATCGAGAGCCAAGGCACCAGCAGCGCCAGGTTGTCCACAACGTTGAAAAGGAAGCTCGGTTCCGGCGCAACGGAGATCCGGTAGCAAATTCCGTCCTTCAGGATGGACTTCGTCTCTGCCGAACTCTCGTCCGCGCAGACAAACGACTCCGTGCTTTGCGAGAGACTCAGGCCCAGCGGCACCGTCTCCTCGCTTGTGCGGATGAAGCGCGCGGCAGCGTCCTCACCATCCCTTGCAAGCACATTCGCCGTCAGCGTCAGAATGAACGCTCGCTCCTGATACTCCCGATCGCGGCCGGGGGGCGGGATCTCAAAGACGTTGACGATCACGATTATGACGGTGAGCGTCATTGCAAGCGTCAGCCAGATCGTCGCGAAGAACTTCCAGAAAAGCCGGGGCATGGTCAGTCCACGAGAAGTTGGTAGCCCTGGCCGCGGACGGACTGGATCCAGGATTGCCCGTCCTCCCTCAGTCCGAGCTTCTGGCGAACGCTGCTGATATGGACGTCGATACGGCGATCGAACGGGGTCAGCGGCTTGCCGAAGGCCCGCTTCGAAATCTCCTGCTTCGACACGAGCTGGCCAGCGCTGCGGGCAAGCACCTCGAGCAGGCTGAATTCGGTGCCTGTGAGATCCAGGATTTCTCCGCGCCATTCGGCGATCCTGCTGCCCGGATGGATCACGAGCTGCCCCGCCCTGATCGTGTCGGTGGACGCGCCGGTCGCCGGCTGACCGGCGCGACGTAGGATGGCCCGCAACCGCGCCGCCAGCTCGCCCGGCGAGCACGGCTTCGGCACATAGTCGTCGGCCCCGAGATTGAGACCCGATATCCTGTCCACGTCATCGCCCCTTGCGGTCAGCATCAGAACGGGAACCTGGCTAAGCTTCCGGATCCTCTGCAGGACTTCGATCCCGTTCATCCGGGGCATCATGATGTCGAGCACAATGATATCGACCGTATTGCCGGCAGCCGCCGCAATGGCGGCGCGACCGTCCGTATCCGTCACGACGTCATATCCTTCCTCGACCAGATATTCCTGCAGAAGCGTCGTCAGCTCGGCATCGTCGTCGATGAGGAGAACCTTGTTCATTTGCGTTATCCGTCATTAAACCGGCCAAGCCATACAGCACATACGCGCTCACCCGGCCAAGTTTTACCTAACTTAACACTAACTTGACCGCGCTTAACGTTCGCACCGCTACTTATCCTGCCATGACATCGACGCGCACCAGAAACGGGGTTGCCTCGACATGGGCGGCACTCGTTCGTCGCCTTCGCGCGGATTCAAAGGCATCGATGCCTTTGACCACAAGGAATGCTTTGTTGAGAAAATCATCCAGAATGTTTGCCGCTGCGCTTGTTGCTGCAGTTCTTGTCTCCCCCGCCCGTCTTGTCATGGCAGAACAGGCCGCCGCGACGGCGCTCACCGTCTCCCTGACGGCGCCTGCGCAACGCGAATGGCCTGAGACCGTTCCCGCGAGTGGGTGGCTGAAGCCCTGGCAAGAAGCGATCATCGCCTCTGAAACGAGCGGCCTGCGCATCACCGATGTCCTGGTCGATGTTGGCTCCGTGGTCACCAAGGGAGAGACGCTCGTGCGGCTTTCCCAGGAGAGCGTGCTTGCCGATCTGCGCAAGCAGGAGGCGGCCATTCAGACCGCCAAGGCCAATCTTTCGAAGGCCAAGGCCAATGCCGACCGGGCGCGGCAGCTGCGTCCTTCCGGCGCCCTTTCCGACGAGAAGATCGTCGAATATCTGGCCGACGAACAGACGGCGACGGCAAGTCTTACGTCCGAAGAAGCTGCACTCGACAGCGAGAAGATCAAGCTTGCGCAGACCACCATCACCGCGGTCGACGATGGCGTCATAACTTCGCGTTCCGCCAATCTCGGCGCCGTCGTCTCTACGGGCACCGAGCTGTTCCGGATGGTGCGCCAGCAGCGGATCGAATGGCAGGCTGAGGTTTCCGCCCGCTACCTCCCGCGCATTTCGGAAGGCTTGAGCGTTAAGATCAACGGGCCGGACGGCCAAGCCATCGAAGGCAAGGTGAGGCTTGTCGGACCTTCGGTCAGCACCGATACCAGCCGAGCGATCGTCTATGTCACGCTTCCAGCCGAAATGCGCCCGCGCACCGGGCTTTACGTGACCGGTAACATCGAACTGCAGGCCTCCCCGGCGCTGACCATTCCCGAAACGGCGATCGTTTTCCGGGACGGCATAAGCTACGTCTTCACATCAGGCGAGGACCAACGCGTGCAAAGGATCCGTGTGGAAACCGGTCGCCGCAACGACGGCGAGGTGGAAATCGTCTCCGGACTGGACCGCTCCTCGAGAGTAGTGAGCTCCGGCGGCGCGTTCCTGTCCGACAACGACCTCGTAAAGATTGCGGAGACAAACTGATGAATTTCTCAGCATGGTCGATCCGCAACCCCGTGCCATCAATATTGCTGTTCGTGATGCTTGCCGTCGGCGGGCTCTTAGCCTTCAAGCAGTTGCCGATCCAGAACTTCCCCGATATGGACCTGCCGACGATCACCGTCACCGCAACGCTCGACGGCGCAGCACCGACGCAGCTCGAGACGGAGGTCGCCCGCACCATCGAGGATAGTCTCGCCTCGCTCAGCTATCTTGACCACATCACCACGACCATTACGGATGGCACCGTCACGATCAAGGTCTCCTTCGAGCTTGAGAAAGACAGCGAAACGGCCTTGAACGAAGTCCGCAACGCCGTCGACGGCGTTAAAGGCGATCTGCCGGCGCAGATGGAAAGCCCAAGCGTCACCAAGGTCACGGTGCAGAGCTCCGCGCTTGTCACATATGCCATTCGCTCCACCGCTCTCAACGAGACAGAACTTTCCTGGTTCGTCGACAATGATCTGACCAAGGCGCTGCTGTCGGTGCCGGGCGTCGGACAAGTCAACCGCATCGGCGGCATCGACCGCGAGGTTCATGTGGATCTCGACCCTGCGACCATGGCTTCGCTTGGGGTCACTGCGGCGACTGTGTCATCGCAGCTGAAGGCCGTGCAGACGGATACATCAGGAGGTCTTGGCGAAATCGGCGGCACCCGCCAGACCTTGCGAACGCTCGGCGCCCTGCCCTCGGTCGAGGCGCTGAAGGCGCTCAGAATTCCGCTGGCGAACGGCCAGCAGGTTCGCCTCGACGATGTAGCATCCGTCACCGACAGTTTCGCCGAGCGGTCCTCAATGGCCTATCTCGACGGCAAACCGGTGGTCGCGGTCGAGATCAAGCGCTCGAACGGGTTTTCGGACAGTGGTGTAGCCGACGACGTCGACACGGCGATGAAGCAGTTTGCCCCCAAGCATTCCAACGTGCAGATCGAAGACGCCTACAGCACGATCGGACCGATCATCGAGAATTACGATGGTTCGATGCACATGCTGTACGAGGGTGCGATCCTGGCGATCATCGTCGTCTGGCTCTTCCTTCGGGACTGGCGGGCAACGATCCTGTCGGCCGTGGCGCTGCCTTTGTCCGTCATACCGACCTTCCTCGTCATGTACCTCTGCGGCTTCAGCCTGAATATCATCACACTGCTAGCGCTGTCGCTCGTGGTCGGCATCCTCGTCGACGACGCCATCGTCGAAATCGAGAACATCGCCCGCCATCTGCAGATGGGAAAGCGGCCGATCGATGCCGCCCTCGAAGCCGCCGACGAGATCGGACTCGCCGTCATCGCAACCACCTTCACGCTCGTCGCAGTCTTCCTTCCAACCGCATTCATGAGCGGCATTCCGGGACTTCTGTTCCGCCAGTTCGGGATCACCGCCGCTGTCGCCGTCCTCGCCTCGCTTGTCGTCGCGCGCCTGCTGACGCCGATGATGGCCGCCTATTTCATGAAGGCTGTCCCGCCGACCGAGGAAAGGGACGGCCGCATCATGCGCGCCTATATGGCAGTCGTGAAAACCGCCATGGACCACAGAAAGACCACGCTGGCGGCAACCGCCGTTTTGGTCGCGCTCTCGCTTTCCACCATTCCCTTGCTGAAATCAGGCTTCCTGCCCGCTTCCGACGACGCGCGAACCCGGATCACACTCACCATGCAGCCAGGCGCCACCATAGAACAGACCGACGCCGCGGCCAGAAGGGCAGCCGATATCGTCGGAAAGCTCAATGATGTTACGCGTGTCTTTTCCTCCGTCGGATCCGCATCCTCAGGCGACAGCCCCGACAGCAGCACGACGAGCGATGTTGGCTCCGCCACTATCGTCGCCGTCTTGTCGCCTATAGGCGGTCGTGACCGCAAGCAGTCGGAAATCGAAAACGACATCCGGCAGGCGCTCTCCCTGCTGCCCGGTGTGCGCGTGGAGGTCGGCAGCGGCGGCAACGGCACGAAGCTCGAGATCACGCTGGCGAGCGACGATGCGAATGTCCTCGACAGCGCCAGCACGGCGCTCGAGGAACAGCTCCGCACGCTGCAGGGTATCGGCGCGGTAACGTCGACCGCGGCGAGGCAGGCGCCCGAAATCCAGATCACGCCCGATTTCGCGCGTGCAGCAGCGCTCGGCGTGACGTCGACCTCCATCGCCGAGGCCGTGCGCGTGGCGACGAATGGAGAATATTCGGCCGACCTGTCGAAGCTCAATCTGCCGCAGCGCCAAATTCCCATCGTCGTCCGCTTCAGCCCCGAGACACGCACCAATCTGGACGACATCAAGAACATGCGGGTGGCGGGCACGAACGGCAATGTCGATCTCGGATCGATCGCGGATGTGACGATCGGCGGCAGCCCTTCCGAAATCGACCGCATCGACCGGATGCGCAATGTCACCCTTTCGGTCGAACTCAACGGCCGCATCCTCGGCGACGTCAACCGCGAGGCACAGGCGCTGCCGGCGCTCCAGCATCTGCCCTCGGGCGTCACCCTTGTAGAACAAGGCGAACTTCAGCGCAGTTCGGAACTGTTCCAGAGCTTCGCCCTTGCCATGGCGATCGGCGTGTTCTGTATCTATGCGGTTCTCGTGCTGCTCTTCCACGATTTCCTGCAGCCGCTCACCCTGCTGATGGCTCTGCCGCTCTCGCTCGGCGGCGCGCTCCTGCCGCTCGTTTTGACCGGAACTAGCTTCTCGATGGCGGCCGTCATAGGCTTGCTCATGCTGATGGGCGTGGTGGCCAAGAACTCCATCCTGCTCATCGAATATGCGATCATGTCGCGCCGCCAGGGCATGGCCAGGTTCGATGCCCTCGTGGATGCCTGCCACAAGCGCGCCCGGCCGATCGTCATGACCACCATCGCCATGGCTTGCGGCATGCTTCCGGTCGCTCTCAGCCTGACCGGAGGTGATTCCAGCTTCCGGCAGCCGATGGCGATCGTGGTAATCGGCGGCGTGATGATGTCGACGTTGCTCAGCCTCGTCGTCATCCCCGTCATCTTCACCTTCGTCGATGACCTGGACGAGGCGCTCAGACGGTTGCTGCGCCGGATCGGGCTGGCCCAGGAGATCGCCGAGGATAAACCGCAGGCCTCCAACGATCACGCGGCCATCGCCTTCCAGCCCGAGCAATCAAGGAGGGGGCACGGTCAGAGATGATCTCCGCTCCCCCTCTCGATTGGGCAGATGGTCCCGCGCCAGACAACGGTCGGTGACGGCAGCCTCTTCGGTGGAGTTCCTCCCCCCAGGAACAAAGCCGCGGGACGTGTTCCCCCGCAGGCGGCCACAAGCCGCCTGCGCGTCCTGCTATGCGTTCGACCACGGCCCCATCGCTTCGAAATCGGGCAAGGTGTCGCTGGTGGCCGACCGTCCCCGAGCGAAGCGATCGCAATCCGCCCCGTGCTCGCGAAAATACACGGAGACCTGCTCGTGTCGTGGCCCTTTTTCACCGCTGGCCTGGCGGGCCGCGCCCCATACAATTCCATAATTCGAAGTGGCTAATATATAGAATAACTTCATCGTGATATTCAGTCCTTCTCGGCTGCGAGCGGCTGTAACACGGAGGGTAAAATGTTTCGGTTGAGCGTTCGGCTCGCATTTTTGGCCGCTTGTGCGTTGGAG
Organism: Rhizobium lentis; assembly: GCF_017352135.1. Taxonomy (NCBI): domain Bacteria; kingdom Pseudomonadati; phylum Pseudomonadota; class Alphaproteobacteria; order Hyphomicrobiales; family Rhizobiaceae; genus Rhizobium; species Rhizobium lentis. The sequence goes on along the minus strand of NZ_CP071457.1, from coordinate 54,236 downwards.
CTACCGTTGAGCATGGCAGCAGCGGCCGATGATCAGCAGATTGCGCGCGGCGAATATCTCGTCACGATTGGCGGGTGCAATGACTGCCACACACCGGGATATTTCTTCGGAAAGCCGGACGGCGGGCGATTTCTCGGTGGATCGGATGTTGGCTTTGAGATCCCGGGCCAGGGCGTTTTTGTCGGCCGCAACATTACGCCGGACAAGGAGACCGGCATCGGCAGCTGGACCAGGGAACAGATTGTGACTGCCCTTCAGACCGGCCAGCGGCCGGACGGTCGCGTCCTGGCGCCAATCATGCCATGGCATGCATTCGCGCAGCTCACCGACGAGGACGTGACATCAATTGCAGCGTTCCTTCAAAGCTTGAAACCGGTAACTAACCAGGTTCCCGGCCCCTTCAAGCCGGGGGAGAAGGTTTCAACCTTCTTGTTCCGGATCATGCCCCCGGGTGAAACCGCAGCCAGCGCGCCAAACTAGAAAGCGACGGATGCTGCGCGTCACCGGCCGCTCCTGGCGCGCCAGGCGGCGAATTCCTCGAGATTGCGCGGCTGCGTTGCCGGATAGAGACCGATGATCGATTGGCCAGCCAGCACGCGCTCGGTCACGAAGTCCTCATAGGCGGTCATTTCCACGGCCTCCTCGGCAATCTCGTCGGCAAGTTCCGCCGGAATGACGATCACCGCTTCGTCGTCGCCGACCATGATATCGCCGGGCCAGACCGCCACGTCACCGCAACCGATCGGCACATTGATGTCGAGCGCCTGGTGCAGCGTCAGGTTCGTCGGCGCCGAGGGCCGATTGTGATAGGCGGGAATCGCCAACCCCGCTATCTCGGGACTGTCGCGGAAGCCGCCATCGGTGACGACGCCGGCCACGCCGCGCACCATCAGCCGCGTGACGAGAATTGAGCCGGCTGAAGCGGCGCGCGGATTCTTGCGGCTGTCCATGACAAGCACGGCACCAGCCGGGCAGCTTTCGACGCAGGCGCGTTGCGGGTGTTCCGGATTGCGGAAAACCTCGAGCTTGTTGAGGTCCTCACGCGCCGGAATGTAGCGCAGCGTATAGGCCGGGCCGACCATATTGCGGCCTTTGCGGGCGACCGGCTGCACATCCTGGATGGTCTGGTTGCGCAGGCCACGCTTGAAGAGTGCCGTGCTGATGGTGGCGACGCTGACCCGCATGAGTTGGTCGCGCGTGCTGTCCGAAAGTGTCGTCATGCCTGCATCTCCTCCTAGAAAATGTCCGGTTCTCCGGCTGCCGCACCGAATTCGGGAAGCAGATAATCGAAATCGCAACCCTTGTCGGCCTGGCTGACATGGGAGGCGTACATCCAGCCGTAGCCGCGGCCGAAACGATCGGCGGGCTTCACCCAGGCGGCGCGGCGCCGGGCCAGTTCCGCCTCGTCGACCAGCATGTCCAGCCGGCGGTTCGGAATATCGATCCGGACGATGTCGCCGTTCCGCAGCAGGGCGAGCGGGCCGCCGACATGGGCTTCGGGCGCCACATGCAGCACGCAGGCGCCATAACTGGTGCCGCTCATGCGCGCATCCGAGAGCCGCAGCATATCGCGATGTCCCTGTTTCAGCAGCGCTTTCGGCATCGGCAGCATGCCCCATTCCGGCATGCCGGGGCCGCCGAGCGGTCCGGCATTGCGCAGCACCATGACATGATCAGGCGTTACATCCAGCGTCTCGTCCTCGACCGCCGCCTTCATGTCGGGATAGCTGTCGAATACCAGCGCCGGACCTTGATGGACATGGAAGCGCGGGTCGCAGGCCACCGGCTTGATCACCGCGCCATCGGGCGCCAGATTGCCCTTCAGCACGGCAAGCGAACCCTCCGGATAGATCGGGTTGGAGAGCGGCCGGATCACATCGTCATTATAGATCTTTGCGTCGGCGAGCGCCGCGCCCAGGGTTTCGCCCGAGACCGTCAATGCGTCGAGATCGAGCCGCTCGCGGATCTGCGACATTAGCGCCAGAAGACCGCCGGCATAGTAGAAATCCTCCATCAGATAGGTCTTTCCCGACGGACGCACATTGGCGATGACCGGAGTGACGCGGCCAAGCGCGTCGAGATCGTCAAGCGTCAGCGCGACCCCTCCCCTGCGCGCCATGGCCAGAAGATGGATGACGGCATTGGTCGAACAGCCGGTCGCCATGGCGACCGTCGCCGCATTTCGCACGGCGGCAGGCGTGACGATCCGGTCCGGCGTCAGCTCCTCCCAGACCATGTCGACGATCCGCCGACCGGTCTGGGCCGACATGCGGATATGGTTGGCGTCTGCCGCGGGAATCGAAGAGACCCCCGTCAGCATCAGACCCATTGCATCGGCAATCGCGGTCATCGTCGAGGCGGTGCCCATCGTCATGCAATGACCGTAGGAGCGCGCAATGCCGGCTTCGATGCCGGCCCATTCTTTGTCCGATATCGTGCCCGCGCGCCGCTCGTCCCAATATTTCCAGGCGTCCGAACCGGAACCGAGCTGCTGGCCAGCATAATTGCCGCGCAGCATCGGCCCCGCCGGCAGGTAGATCATCGGCACGCCGGCGCTGAGCGCGCCCATGATGAGGCCCGGCGTCGTCTTGTCGCAGCCGCCCATCAGAACCACGCCGTCGACGGGATGGGCGCGGATCTGCTCTTCGGTCTCCATCGCCAGGAGGTTGCGGTAGAGCATGGTCGTCGGCTTCATGAAGTTCTCCGACAGCGCCAGCGCCGGCATTTCCACCGGAAAGCCGCCGGCCTGCAGCACGCCGCGTTTCACGTCCTCGACGCGATGCTTGAAATGGGCGTGGCAGGGATTGAGATCCGACCAGGTGGAGAGGATGCCGATCAGCGGCTTGCCGGCCCAATCTCCGGTGTCATAGCCCATTTGCATCAGGCGTGACCGATGGCCGAAGCCGCGCAGGTCTTCGGATGCGAACCAGCGCGCCGACCGCAACTCGTCCGGTGTCTTGACGGCTTTCAACGACATGCCGATATGCCTCCAATATTGACATCGCCTGAAGTGTCCGAGGCCCGTAAGATACAGGCGCGCGCCTGAACGTCCATCGATGTCAAGAGAGCCGCTCCATCGCTTCGAAATCGGGCAAGGCGCCGCTGGCGTAGCCGACCGCTCCGAGTGAACCGCTGGCGATCCGGCCCTCGCGGATCGATAGGAGCGGCCCGTCGGGGCCCTGCTCGTAGAGATCGGGATGGGCTGCTGCAAAACGTGCCCGCTCCGCCTCCGGTGCACCCTGCATGCCGGCCACATAGTGATGGCCATTGCGCTCGACATGGGAGAGGCCGAGCGCGGAAACGAGGGCCAGATCCTGCTGCACGGCGAGCCCGGCCTGGCAGGTCAGATCCTCGCCCGAGAGGAAAAGCCCCGGCACACATCCCGTCCTGATCCGGATCGCCTTCAGGAGCGATCGGTAGATGCCCTTACAGGTTTTCGAGGAAACGCCGGTGTAACCGAGCACGCGGGCGCGGGCGAAGGCATCGTCGCCGTCGTCGCTCTCATCGATCAGGTAGGGCAATCGGGCCGCGAGATCTCCCAGCGGCGTTTCCATGGTGATCGCCCGCGAGAACGGCTGTTCGATGAAGGCAATGGCCGCGCGCAATCGCGACAGCCGAGGTATGGCATCGATCCGCGCCAGCAAGGCAGCGAGATCTTCCGGCGCGCGAAACTGTTCATTGCCATCGACCGTCACCCGATAGTCGGGCACGCGCTCCAGCACGGCGGCGATCCGCGCCAGGCGGTCGATATCGGCATCGATCGCGCCGGAAAGCTTGATCTTGAACCAGCGGTTGCCATAGCGGCTGATCACCGCTTCGAGACTCTCCGGCAGGCCATCCTCGACGGGATGGACGATATCACCCTCGGCGATCGGATCGAGAAGGCCGATCGTATGCCGTGCCAGGATCGAGCCGGCAGGGCGAAGGCCGGCGAGCGTGGCGGAGACAGCCTCCGCCTCGATATCGCCGGGCAGCATCGGGCCGCCGATGCCGACGAGGTTGCGGCGCACCGCATCGAAGAAGGAAAGTCCGGCAAGGCGGCAATAGGCGTCCAGCGCGGCGCGGGCGACGAGCGAAGGTCCGAAGCCGGCCGCCAAAGGATTTCCGGGCAGACGGCGGACGGTTTCCAGCTCGTTGAGCCGGGCGGCGGCAAACAATGTCGCCGGCGCCGATGCTTCGAGCGACGCAGCGGCGGCGGTGCGGATCGAGGTGCGCAACTGATCGACATTCTGCGCCGGCGTCAGCGCCGGATCTTTGTCGAACCATTTCGGCACCATCATTTCGGCGGCGGCGCCGATGGCGGTTTTACCCTGCTCATCCTCGACACGGACCCTGAGGAAGGCTTGCGGCGCCCTTTCGAGGGTTGCCGCGCCGAAGCGGAACGGCAGGCGCAGCCTGATATCGCGCTCGAAGGCATCGATTTCGACGAGCCTGACACGCGGCGCCGTCACGGGATCTCCAATGCTTCTGTCCATGGTCATGCCATACGGTCGAGCATGGCGCGAGAGACTTCGTGGTGAAGCGGTTCGCGGCGAAGCAGCCGGCCGATCTCGTCCACCATAGCCCGCCCCTGGGCGAGGTGCGCCTCTTCGGTATGACCCGCAGCATGCGGCGAAATGGTGACATTGGCGAGCGCCGGGTCGCGAAACGGGCTGTCCGGTGGCAACGGCTCATGGTCGAAGACATCGAGAGCCGCCTCGATGCGACCGGAGCGGATCTCGGCGAGCAGCGCGGCCTCATCGACCAGCTCTGCCCGCGCCGTGTTGATGAAGAGTGTGCCGGGACGCAACAGCGCCAGTTCGCGGGCGCCGATCATGCGACGCGTTTCGGGCAGGACCGGCGCATGCAGGGAAATCACGTCGCTCCAGGCGAGCGCGTCGTCGAGCCTGGCATTGACGACGCCGAGCGCGCCGGCCTCGCGATCATCCAGATAGGGGTCGACGACCAGGACGCGGCAGCCGAATGGAACGAGCAGGCGGATAACCGCCCGACCGACATAGCCGGCGCCGACGATGCCGACTGTCCGCGCGCCAAGCAATCGTTGCGGCACGGCGGCGCGGACGTCGAGCCATTCGCCGCCGCCCCGCAACGCGTGATGCAGCCGATGAATGCCGCGCATGGCAAGCAGCGCTTCGGCGACGACGAACTCGGCAACCGAAGCGGCGATCTTCGAGGCGGCATGGCTGACGCGAAGCCCCTCGTCGAACAGGCGCGCGGGAACGAGCGTGCGGACGCTGCCCGCCGAATGGGCGACGAGGGCAAGCTGCGGGTGGCGCTGGCGAGCGGCGGGATCGAAAGGCGGCGTTCCCCATCCGGTAAGGCAGGCGGTGGCGCCTTGCAGCAGCCGATCGACCTCGGCAGCATCGAGCGTCGCGCCGGCCGGCCAGCGCACGCTCCCAAGACCGTTCAACTGGGCGATCGCCGCATCGTCCAGCATCATGCGGCGGGTCTTTTCGGTCAAAAGGGCGGCGATGACGGGAGCGTGTTCACTCATGATTCTACTCTTTCGCTGCGGCGACCAGGCGCCTGAGATGGGCAAGATCGGCGCGAACCTTGTCGAGCGCCTGATCTCGCGGAAGCCGGTACTGGGAATGTACCGAGAGCACGCCGGCAAATCCGGTCGTCACCAGATGCGGCACGATTTCGTTCCAGGGCACCATGCCTTCGTCGAGCCCGTACCAATCGGAATGCCACGCGCGCTGGCCGTGGGATCCGCAGGCGCCGGGAAACCAGCCGCAGTTCTTGACGCCCATGCAGCAGAACCACGGCTCGAGGATGTCGAGGGTCAGCCGCCAGTCCTCGCTCCCCTCGCGGATGATCTGATTGGCCGGATCGGGATAGGCGCCGGCCCAGGCAGGATCGCGACCGGCCAGCAGTTGCGCCGCCAGCGCGCCCGAGCTGTGCAGGGTTCCGCCATGCAGCTGGACGGCCAGCCTTACCCCGAACCGTTCGGCGAGGCGCTCGAAGCCGTCGAGATCACGCCGCGCTTCGTCAAGCTGCGCCCTCCAGCGCCGCGACGGATCATAGCGCCAGAAGCCGAGCCGGATCAGGCCGATGCCTGCCTCGCCACAGGAGCCGAGAAGACGCGACGTGGAATCGTCGGGCCGCGTCGAATCGATGGTCGCCATCGGGGTGCGCACACCGGCCGCGGCAAAGAGCTTCGCGGCCTTGACGATTTCCTCGGGCCTCTCGGGGGAGACGGCGTGGCCGTCGCGGACGAGAAGATCGGCACAGTCGAAACCCAGACCGGCGGTGATCTTCGCCGCTCTATCAAGCGGCAGCCCCTCCAGCGTCTTGGTGAAATAGGCGATATCCATGGATCAGGTTCCAAACCGGAAAAGGCTGCTCATGCGGGCGAGACGCAAAGCTCGCTGCGGCGGCCGAATGCGTCGCGGGCACAGACCGCATAACGCACGCCCTGTGGCGGCGACATGTGCAGGAATGCCGTCGAAAGCAGCGGGACCGGACTGACCTTTTCAAAGGGTCCGCCGCCGGTGCTGGCCAGCACATCGTAGAAGATGGCAGGGCTGTTATCACCGGCCGCCCAGAACAGCATGCGCTCTTCCTTCCCGCCGAGACCGAGGTAGCGTTCGATAACGAGGCCGGAAGGTGCAGGCGGGGCCGCGCCCGTGTCGGGAACGACAAGCACCTGCGTCAGCGACGGCAATGGCACATCGAGATCGACGCTGACCCGGCCGTCGTCGCATTCAACGATGCTGATCGGATGCAGCAAGGCGGGTTCCTGTGCACGGCGAAGCTCGGCAAACTGCGCTTCGGTTGGTTCGGGCGGCGCGCCGACCGGCTCGAAAGGCCCACGCGGATTGCTTTCGTCGCGCTGCGCTTCCCAGACCTCCATCGGATGGGTGAATTCCTCGTCGATGCGCAGCAGGCAAAGCGCGTGGCGGCCGGGTACCAATCCACTGACCTCGAGGCGTACCGCGGTCCGGCCGGAACGGTTGATGACATCGACGCTATGGATGAGGCTGATGGAAACGCCGCCGCCCGGCAGCCGTGTCGGTAGGATGGCCAGGCCATCCTGATCAGGGGTAAGCTGCGGCTCGGCCGTCACCTTGCAAACGGTATCGCCGAGGGTCGCCAGCAGTTCCATTGACGTGAGACCGGGCTTCTTGATGAGATCGAAAGGCGGCGCCCGATCGACATCCGTCACTAGCGTCTCGAGATCGGTCTTGTGCTCCCATTGCGCCTTGGTGAAATTGCGCGACCCGAAATAGGCAAAGATCGTGCGCTGGCTCCAGCCGCCGATAAAGGCGTGGTCATTGCTGAGGAAGGTGAAATCCGCCGCCTTCGGGGCGATGATGCGCCGGTCGTGCTGCTCGATGATGCGGGCGATGATGCCGGCATAATAGGCCTTGCCGTGCCAGCTGTGATGATCGCTCCAGCCGAGCTGCGGATCGCATTCGTCGTTGATGATCGGCAGGCCGGCGAGGAGCGGATGATGTTCCCTGAGATAGTCGACGACGAGAAGCGTGCGGTCGACGATGGCGCTGGTTTTCGGGGTTAGGTCGTCCTTGCTGCCGTTGACGCCCTTTTCGTGGATCGAGATGTAGTCGAGGCGCGGCGGGCCGTTGCCGGTCAGGCAGCTCGTACCGCTGTCGCAATGGGCCATCAAGGCGCGAAATATCGGCGAGAGCGTGCGGGCAGTACCCGGCCCTCCCATCGGCAGGCCGGGGTCGACGGCATCGAGCCCGGCGATGCAGGCGTCGTAATAGTTTGTGTACCCCTTGATCCCGTAGGTCCACCAGCCGGAGTCCGCCTCGTTGGTCGTTTCGAAATACCAGGTACGCAATTCGTCGATGCCGTAACGCGCGCCGTAACGATCCGCCGTCACAGTGACGAGATCGCGCCAGCGCTTGACCTGATCCATATCCTCATAATCGGTGAAGAGGCCTGACGGATTACCCATCAGCTCGAAGAACGGCTTCAGCCGGTGTTCAATCATCACGTCGAGCGCGCGGTCGAGCAGAGACCAGTCATAGCCGGCTCCGCCGGTCGAGCGCAGCAGATTGTAGAGGTAGTGCACGCGCAAATACCGGATGCCCTCGTTGGGCAGAGCGCCGATATAGGCGAGCATCTGGCGCATCTCGGGTTCGAGCAGCAACTCGGCCGGCGAAAAGCCCGTGCCACGCCAGAACCGGTTGAAGGGGCGGACCGCCTCACCGGCATCGACGCTTATTCGCGTACGTTCACGCATGGGTCGTTTCTCCTTGAAAGGACGTCGGCAGCAAAAGCCAGGCGGGATTATTTGAACTTGTCGCGCATCGCATCGATGCCGGGGATGGTCTTGGTCAGATGCTGATGGGCGGGATCGAAGCGCTGGATCAGCCCGCGGCGGTGCTTGCCGACGAGGATGGTGAAGATATAGCCCCGATGCCCCGGGGAGGTGACCGTCGGGTGATAGCCTCGATCGAGCAGGAAGGTGTCGCCGTGACGGGTCATCAGGATCTTGACCGGACCGTCGTCGTCATAGGTGATCTGGCTGCCGAAGCCGGTCTCCGGCTGGAAGCGGTAGTGATAGAGCTCCTCATGCCGGGTCTCGGCATCGCCGTCCTCGGTATCGTGCTTGTGGGGAGGATAGCCAGACCAGCAGCCCTCACCGGCATAGAGTTCGCTCACCAGCAGGTTACCGCAACGGCCGTTCTGCCGCTGGCCGAGAAGGTGCACGATCCGCCGCTGGCTGTGCGTGTCGGACGAGCCGACATTCACCGCGTCGACCTCATCGGGCGTCACCCGAAACGGGGCGTAGCGCGTGTCGCAGAGGCCTCCGGCAATGGCGATTTCTGCCGGGCCGCCACGGGCCGATATCCGGACATTGGCATTGACGGGCGCGTAAACCGAGTCCGCATCGCCTCCCCAGATATCAGCTCGCCGGCCCACCGCTTCGAACATGATGTCATCCACTTCGATATCCACCTGACCCGACAGCACGACGTAGAGGCTTTCGTGCGCAGGCAGCCGCCGCGTGTCCCGCTCGTTGGAGGCGAGCGTGACGAGATCGAAGTAGATGAGATCGAGCGTCTTGGAGGAGGTATCCACAATAGGACGCTGCTCGGAGCGTGGAATGAAATCAGGCATCAGTTGAACTCCGGAACGGTACGGTCTGCAAAGGGATTGAGGTTCAAGGCTTCGGCGTGATGGCAGGCGACAGCGTGCCCATCGTCAGTGACGGTGCGCAGCGCCGGCACCTCCTGCTTGCAAAGGGCGGTCGCGTAGCGGCAGCGCGGATGAAATGCGCAGCCGGGAGGCGGATGGGCGGGATCGGCAACTTCGCCCGCCAGCCGGATGCGCTGGCGATCGCGGCGCAGCCGTGGGTCGGCGATCGGCACGGCCGAGAGCAGCGCTTCGGTATAGGGGTGGAGCGGGCGCGAAAAGATCTGCTCGGTCGGCGCCTTTTCGACGACATGACCGACATACATGACGGCAATATTGTCCGAGATATGCCTGACGACCGAGAGGTCGTGAGCGACGAAAAGATAGGTCAGGCCGAACTGTTCCTGCAGGTCCTGCAGCAGGTTGATGGTTTGCGCCTGCACGCTGACATCGAGCGCCGAGACGGCCTCGTCGGCAATTACCAGGCGCGGATTGGATGCCAGTGCCCGGGCAATGCCGATGCGCTGGCGTTCGCCGCCCGAGAAAGCGTGGGGATAGCGGCGCATATATTCGGGGCGCAGGCCGACGCTCTGCATGAGATCGGCGACCCGGTGCTCGAGTTCCCGGCCCTTGACGATGCGGTTGACGCTCAATACCTCGCCGATGATGTCGATCACCGGAAGGCGCGGGTTGAGCGAGGACTGCGGGTCCTGGAACACCATGCGCAGGTCGCGGTGGATGTCCTTGAGGGCGGACGCCGATAGCGCCGCGAGGTCCACGGTGCCGCCGCCGCGGTCGCGATAGCGGATTTCTCCGCCCGTGGGCTGATAGATGCGCAGGACGGTGCGGGCAAGCGTCGACTTGCCGCAGCCGGATTCGCCGACGATGCCGAGCGTCTCGCCGTCCTCGATGCGAAGCGAAACCCCGTCGACCGCCTTGACGTGACCGACCACCTGCCGGAACGCGCCCATGCGAATGGGGAAATGCATCTTGAGATCGTCAAGTTCGAGCAGCGGGCTGCGTGGTGTTGCGGAACCGGTCATCGCAGTCCTCCCTCGTAAAGCAGACAGCTGGCGACGTGCCCCTCGCCGATGACGACGGGTTGGGGATCGCTCCGGTCGCAGAGGCCCGCTTTCGCCTGCTTGCAGCGGGGATGAAAGCTGCAGCCTTCAGGACGGGCGAAACGCGAGGGCACCATGCCCTCGATGACCGCGAGCCGTTCGCTCGGCTGGCCATGCATGCGCGGCACGGATTGCAGCAACGCCTTGGTGTAGGGATGAGCCGGTGCGTGGAAGATGGTATCGACATCGCCCGCCTCCACCACCCGGCCGACATACATGACGACGACCTCGTCGGCGATCTCGGCCACCACGCCGAGATCGTGAGTGACAAACAACACCGAGAGCCCGAATTCGGCCTGCAGCGAGGCGAGCAGATCGAGGATATTGGCCTGGGTGGTCACGTCGAGCGCCGTGGTCGGCTCGTCGGCGATCAAGAGCTTGGGACGGCAGGCGAGTGCAAGCGCGATGCAGACGCGCTGCCGCATGCCGCCGGAAAACTGGAAGGCGTAACTTTCCATCCGCTCGGCCGGCCGGGGAATTCCGACCAGTGCCAAGGTCTCGATCGCATGTTCGCGCGCCTCTTTCTTTCCCATCTTCAGATGCAGGCGGATCACCTCCACCATCTGGTTGCCGATCGTATGGACGGGCGAAAGCGCTGCCATCGGCTCCTGGCTGATCAGACCAATCTGGGCGCCGCGGATCGCTCGCATCTCACGGCCGCGCGGGTCGAGCGTCGCGAGATCAATGGCGGGTGCCGCCGGGTCAGGCCGGTAGCGGATCGCGCCCGAGACGATCCGCCCGCCGCGCGGAACCTGGTTGAGGATCGAGCGGCCGGTGATGCTCTTGCCCGAACCGGATTCGCCAACGACGCAGACCGTCTTGCCACGCGGGATGGAAAAGGAGACGCCATCGACCGCCCTCACCGTGCCCGCACCGCCGAAGAAGTGGGTTCTGAGATCATCGACCTCGATCAGCGGGTCGTGATCGGCGCGGCGCCCGCCGGCGGTGGCGAAATTGGAGTCAGTATTCATAGGGATCTGCAGCATCGCGTAATCCATCACCGAGAAAATTGAGGGCGAGCACCGTGACGATCACCGCGATACCGGGAAGGAACAGCCAGGGTGCACTGGTGACCGCGAGGATGTTCTGCGCTTCCTGAAGCAGCACGCCCCAGCTGACGACGGGCGGGCGCAGGCCGATGCCGAGGAAGGAAAGCGCGGTTTCGGCCAGGATCATCGTCGGGATGGCGAGCGTCACCGAGGCGATGATGTGGCTCATGAAGGACGGCACCATGTGCCGCCAGATGATGCGCATCCGCGAGCAGCCATCGAGACGGGCGGCGATCACGAAATCCTCGGTCTTGAGCGACAGGAAGCGCCCGCGCACCACACGCGCAAGGTCGGTCCAGCCGATCAGCGACAGGATGACCGTGATCCAGAGATAGACGAGGATCGGATCGGCGCTGATCGGCACGGCAGCCGCAAGGCCCATCCACAGCGGGATGGTCGGGATCGAATTGATGAGTTCGATCGAGCGCTGGATCACATCGTCCACCCAGCCGCCATAGAGGCCGGAGATGCCGCCGAGGATGATGCCGAGGACAAGGCTGATCGCCACCCCGATCAGCCCCACCGACATCGAAATGCGGGTACCGTAGACCGTCCGGCTGAAGACGTCGCGGCCCAGACGGTCGGCGCCGAACAGGTAGAAGGGTTTGCCCATCTCGATCGGGCCGATCAGATGCCGGTCCAGATCGAACAGACCCCAGAGCCGATAGGGTTCGCCCTTGACGAAGAAGCCCACCGGGATGACGACGGCCGGATCGGGCACATAAGTGCGGCTGAGCGCGATCGGATCGACCTTCATCGAATAACCGTTGACATAGAGCGGGTGAAATCCGCCTGTCGCATCATAGCCTGCGAACCTGAGCTGTTGCGGCGGCGCATAAGTGTAGCGGGAATCGTAGGTCTGCGACGAAACCGGGGCGAGAACCTCGGCAAACAGGGCGACCATGTAGATCAAAAAGATGACGACGCCGGCAGCAAGCGCCAAGCGATGGCGGCAGAAGCGTCGCCATATGAGCTTCCACTGCCCGGCGACGGCGTCGGAATTCCGGATCACTTCAGGCGCGAGTGCGATGGCTTGATCAGTCATATCTATCGTCCTTCAGCCGTTGCGGATGCGCGGATCGAGCCAGGCGAGCAGCAGATCGGAGATCAACGTGCCGATCAGCGTCAGCATGCTCATCAGCAGGATGAAAGTGCCGGCGAGATACATGTCCTGGGCAAACAATGCGTTGAGCAGCAGCGGCCCGGTGATCGGCAGGCTGAGGACGATGGAAACCACCACCGAGCCCGAGACGAGGTGCGGCAGCACCCAGCCGACTGTGGATACGAAGGGGTTGAGCGCCACCCGCACCGGATATTTGAGCAGCAGCCGGATTTCGCTTAGGCCCCGGGAGCGCGCCATGTCGACATAGGGCTTGTTGAGTTCGTCGAGCAGGTTGGCGCGCATGATGCGGATCAGCGCCGCCGTCGCGCCGGTACCGAGCACGACGACAGGGATCCACATATGCGAAATGAGATCGCCGAGCTTGGCCCAGCTCCAGGCGGCATTGATATAGTTGGGTGAAAACAGCCCGCCGACGCTTTGGCCGAAATATTGCGCGGAGACGAACATCAGCACCAGCGCCAGCAGGAAGCTCGGAATGGCAAGCCCAAGAAAACCGAAGAAGGTGGCGACATAGTCCCCCACCGAATATTGCCGTACGGCAGAATAGATGCCGATCGGAAAGGCCACCGCCCAGACGAAGAGCAGCGTTGTGACCGAGACCGCCATCGTCAGGCCCATGCGCGCCCAGATCAGCTCGCTGACCGGCTTGTTCCAATCGAGGGACTGGCCGAAATCGCCGCGCAGCAGGATGCCGCTGATCCATTTCCAATATTGGACCGGCCAAGGCTGGTCGAGGCCATAGCGCTCACGCAGGCCGGCAATGACGCCGGGATCAACGGTTTCGTTCTGGGAGGCCAGGCGCGCGGTCATCGCGGTCAGGAAGTCGCCCGGCGGCAACTGGATGATGATGAAGGTCACGACCGAGATCGCGAACATCATCGGGATCATGTAAAGCAGACGTCTGATGATGAAGCCGGCCATATTCAAGCTCCTTCGACGGCGATCGCCGATCGGATTGGGCGGGGCTGGGGCAGGAATAGCAGCCGTGAACGCCATTCCTGCCGATCGCGTGCCTCTACTGCTGATAATAGAAGGTCTCGGGCTTGGCCGGCCCCGGCGTCATGTAGAAGGATGTGCTGGGAATGACCTTGGGCACGTTGTGCATGTTGGTCTTGACGATGCCGACCCGGTCCGGCTCCAGGTTGGTGCCGATGACATAGAATTCATCACGGGTGATCGCCAGCAGCTCCTTCATCGCGGCGAGCTGCTTTTCGAGCGTCGGGGCCTCCTGCACCTGCCGGTAGAGGTCCATCTGCTTCTTGGCGGCGGGGCTCGGCTCCTCAGCGTTCGGATCCTTGGGGTTCTGGTAATAGAGACCCCAAGCGGTCGCGAAGCTCGATTCATATTCGTGCGGGAAATACCATTTGGGATCGAGCAGGCCGAGGAAGTCGTAGCCACCGCCGCCGACCCACCCCAGGCCGTCATTGTCGTTGTTCTGCAGCCGGGAGAAGATCAGAGAGCGTTCCGCCGGGCGCGGCTGCATATCGATGCCGACGGCCCGCCAGTAGCGCTGGATCATCTCAAGGGCGTCGACCTGGATCGGGCTTCCGGTCAGCGCATCGAGTGCGAAGGTGATCCGCTTGCCGTTCTGACCGAGGCGAAAGCCTTCGGCATCGCGCTTGGTGAGACCCGCCTTGTCGAGATACTGATTGGCGAGATCGACATTATATTCCAGATATTGCGTCGCCATCTTCTCGTCGTAGAGTGCGGTGCCTTCGCGCGGTGCCGCCTGATAGGGCTTGGCTTGGCCGGCATAGATCAGCTGGTTGAGCTCCTCGCGGTTGATCGCGTGGCTGAGGCCGATGCGGAAATCCTTGTTTGAGAAGACGGCGCGCAGCGCCGGATTCTTGTGGGTCTGGTTGAGGGTGATCAGCAGCGCGTTCGACCATGCCGGCCTGGCGATGAAGAGACCGTAGCCACCCTTCTGCTGGTTCTGCACGATCACGGGGCGCGCATCCGTCGTCTCGATGAAGCGGTTCTGCATGTCGATTTCGCCGCTGATCGCCTTCAGAATGATCGCCTGTGTATCCTGCATCACGTCGATGGTGATGCGGTCCAAGTAGGGCAGCTGGTTTCCTGCCGTGTCCACCTTGGCGTAATAGGGATTGCGTTCGCCGACGACCTGGGTCGTGCCGTTATAGGGCGCGGTCAACACCCAGGCGTCGAGCGTCGGGCGGCCGAGATCGCGCCAGCGGCCGGGAAAGCCGGTCTTGTTGTTGAAGAGCTGGACCCAGTCTGTTGCGCCCGCTGCCTTCACCAGGGCGTCGATGCCGTCGGGATTGAAATCCTTGTGGAACTGCTTGAGGTAGTGCGCCGGTGCGGCCGCCAGGATATCTGAGCCGCGCACCGTCGCCATGTTCATCAGGAAGAGACCGTTCGGCGCGGCGAATTTGAAGACCACCCTGTAATCATCGATCTTCTCGACCTTGACCGTCTCACCGCCCCCGGTCAGCCATCCCGGCGCGGCAGGCGTGATCTTGGTATTGCGCAGCACGTTCTCGTTCCACCACACCAGATCGTCTGCCGTGAAGGGCTCGCCATCCGACCAGCGCGTGCCTTCACGCAGAGCGAAAGTATATTCGGTGGCGTCCGCGTTGACCTCGACGCTCTTGGCGATATCGGGGATCACCTCGGTCCATTCCGGATTCCAGCGGACCAGCCTGGTATAGCCGATCGAACGCTCGATCTCGCTGTCGCCGCCGCCGAAGGTGGCCGTGCGCCAGGTGCCGCCATAGGTCCCGACCGATTCCAGAGGCGTGAGCACGAGAGGGTCCTTCGGCAGCCGTTTTTCCACAGGCGGCAGCTTGCCGGCATCGACGAGCGCCTTGAGCTCCGGCGACTCCTGAAAACCGAAGGCGGCTCCCGCCCAGCTGGAACCGATGAGAATCGCTGTGGCAACGGTGGAAATAACCTGCCGTCGTAGAATTCTGACGTGTTGCATTGTTTCCTCCCAATGATCTCGCCTAGGTTATCGTTAACGTATTCTCCTCTGTATCTTACGTTAACGTTACCGTTCAGCATTGTCAAAAAGATTTTTGAAACAGGTCATGGACCCCCGAGCAGACTTGGTTTTCTCGGGAAGTATGTTAGTTATCGTTATCTCAATACCATGCCATTCCAAGAGACCACCCCGTTGAACCGCCCCAAAGAGCCAGAATCCAAAATAACCATCGCCGATGTCGCGCGCGCCGCCGGCGTGTCGCCGATGACGGTATCGCGCGTGCTCAACGGTCAGGGCGGCGCCAGCGCGGAGACCACCCAGCGCATTCTCCTGGCGGCGAACGAACTCAACTACCGGCCCAATCCCTTCGCACGCGGATTGCGCTCGGATCGGTCGAAGACCATCGGCCTTCTCGTTCCCGATATCACCAACCCGTTCTTTCCCGAGGTCATCAGGGGGGCCGAGGATGCGGCGAGTGCCGCCGGCTACAACCTGCTTCTGTCCAACGTCGTCGAGAACAGCAAGCGGGAGGAAGAGCTCATCGAGGCGCTGCTGAGGCATCGGGTCGACGGCATCATCGTCTGCAGCGCGCGGCTGCCCGATGCCGCCTTGCACAAGGCGCTGGCGCCCCACCGCGCGGTCGTGCTGATCAACCGCGAAGCTCCAACGGACGTCGCGGGAACCATCGTCACCGATTACGAGACCGGAGCGTCGCGCGCCATCGATCATCTGGTCGAGCGCGGGCGCCGCAGGATTGCGATCATCGCCGGGCCGCGAAGTTCCTTCGGCGGCAAGAGCCGCCTCGTCGGCATCCGCAAGACGCTGGCGGCCCATGGACTGAAGGCGGAAGGCCTAGTCTATTGCGATCCTACCGCAGCGGCGGGACAGACGGCGGCGGCGCAATTGCTGGCGGAAGCGCCCGGCATCGACGCTCTCGTCTGCTACAACGACCTCAATGCGATCGGCGCCATGAAAGCCTGCCGAGCGGCCGGCATTTCGATCCCCGAGCAGATCGCTTTGATCGGCTTCGACGACATTCCAACGGCCGAGCTGCTGTCCCCGGCCCTTACCACCCTGAGGGTGCAGAAACGGGAAATGGGAGAGGAAGCCGTGCGCCTGCTGCTCAGCCGCATCGCCACCAAGAACCGCCAGCACGGCATTGTCATCGTCCCCGAACTCATCGTCCGCGAAACGACCTGATTCCAATCCAACAGGAGGAACACCACCCATGGATGGCGACAATCTGCAGTCACTGGCCTTGCCCGAGGAGAAGAAGGCCTGGTTCGTCCACGACCGGTTCGGCATGTTCGTGCATTGGGGGCTCTATGCCCTGCCGGCGCGCCATGAATGGGTCAAGAGCCGCGAAGAACTGACCGACGCCGACTATCAGAAATACTTCGATCATTTCGATCCCGATCTCTACGACCCCGGAGAGTGGGCGAGACGCGCGAAAGCCGCGGGCATGAAATATGTGGTGCTGACGACCAAGCACCATGAGGGCTTCTGCCTCTGGGACACCAAGGCAACCGACTTCAAGGTGACCAACACGCCTTACGGAAGAGATCTGCTGCGGCCCTTCGTCGACGCCTTCCGCGCCAAAGGCCTGAGGATCGGCTTCTACTATTCGCTGATCGACTGGCATCATCCCGACTTTACGGTCGATCCGCGCCACCCGCAGCGCAATCACCCCGATGCGACGCAGATCAACGAAGGCCGCGACATCAGCCGTTATGCCGCCTTCATGCGCGAGCAGGTGCGCGAGTTGCTGACCGAGTTCGGCCGGATCGACATCATGTGGTTCGATTTCAGCTATCCGCAGTGGAAACTCGGAGAGCTGGTCGGCAAGGGCCATCGGGATTGGGAAAGCGAGAAGCTCGTGCGCCTGGTGCGCGAGCTCGCCCCCGATATCATCATCAACAACCGGCTCGATCTTGCCGGCCTGCAGCCTGACATCGTGACTCCGGAGCAATATATGCCGCGCGCCTGGCCCAAACGCGACGGCAGGCGGGTCGTCTGGGAAGCCTGCCAGACGCTCAGCGGCTCCTGGGGTTATCACCGCGACGAGGATACCTGGAAAAGTACGGAGCAACTGGTGCAGATGCTGGTCGGCACCGTCGCCATCGGCGGCAATCTGCTGATGAATGTCGGGCCGACGGCACGCGGCACGCTCGACCATCGCGCCCTCGCCGCCCTTGCCGCCTATGAGGAATGGATGGCGCTACACGAGCGCAGCATCGTCGGCTGCACCCAGTCCGACTTTACCGCGCCGCCCGATTGCCGGCTCACCCAGAACGGCGACCGCCTCTATATCCACCTGTTCAACTGGCCCTACAAGCATCTGCATTTCGATGCGCTGGCGGGCAAGATCGAATATGCGCAATTCCTGCATGACGCCAGCGAAGTCACCTGGCTGCGCCCGTCGGCCAATACGCTCTGGGCGAACACGCAGTTCCCCGTCGCCGAGGACGAACTGACATTCGTCCTGCCGGTGCGCCGACCCAAAGTCGTCGTCCCCGTCATCGAGGTCAAGCTCAAGACTGCAAGCGCGGCCGGCATTCGAGATTGACAGGCAGCTGCCTGAGCGGGCGGGAGATGACGCCGCTCAGGCAAACGGCTCGGTCGGCCCCGCCGCCGGATCGGTGAACCAACGTGGGCCGTCTGCGGTCATGGTGATATGATCCTCCAACCGGATCCCGAATTTTTCGGGGAAGACGATCATCGGTTCGTTGGAAAAACACATGCCGGCGGCAAGGGCCGTGTCGTTGCCGCGAACGATATAGGGCTCTTCATGGATCTCGAGCCCCAGGCCGTGGCCGGCGCGATGCGGCAATCCCGGCAGGCGGTAGTCGGGGCCGAGCGAATGTTTGGCGAGCACCTTGCGGGCGGCATCGTCGAGGCTTGCGCAGGCGGCGCCGATCCGGGCTGCGTCGAAGACCGCCTGCTGTGCCTCGCGCTCGATCCGCCAGGCGCGTTCGAACTCGCGGTCGCCGCCCTCCAGCATGTAGGTCCTGGTGATGTCGGAATGATAACCGTCGATCCGGCAGCCGGTGTCGACAAGAATGACGTCGCTTGGGCCCAGAACCTGATCGCCGTCGGCGCCATGTGGAAGCGAGGTCGCTGCGCCGAAGGAGACGATTGCGAATGTCGAGCCGTCGTCGGCGCCGGCCTGGCGATGCTGGCGATCGATGAAATCGACCACTTCGGATGATCTGATGCCCGGCTTCAACAGCGCATGCACCTGCTCGTGGACGTCGAGCGTCAGGTTCATCGCATATTGGATGAGCGCGATCTCGGCCGCCGATTTGATGCGCCGCAGGCCGCGGATCAGCCGCCCGCCATCGGCGAGCCTTTCGGCGCCCATCGCCGCCGCCAAGGCATGATAGAAGTAAAGCGGCAGCCCGTCGTCGAGAGCCAGCCGGCCGCCCTGGCCGACAAGCCGCGAGATGAGGGCAGCACTGCTTTCTTCCTCTTCCCAGAGCAGGATTTCCCCCGGCAGATGCGGCAGGGTTTCGACGCGGCTGCGCTCGAACCCTGGTACGATGTAGGAAATGGCACTGGGCGTCACGAGCGCGCCGAGAAACCTTTCGCTCGGATGCCATACGAGACCGGTGAAGTAACGCAGGCTCTCGGTCGGCCCGAGGAGCACGCCGGCGAGGCCTTCGCCTTCGATCCCTTGCCGGAGTTTCGATAGACGGAGCTGCCGTTCGTCCTCGGTGATGCGGGGTACGGAATGCTGCCACGACATGTCGTTTTCCTGTTCTTTCTGCGCTTGGTTCAGCGGCTTTGCGATATGTCGATCGCCACCGGCCGGTCGAGGTCGCGGGCGATATAGTCCTGGATCTGCCGGACGATCTGCCCGGCATGCGCAATTGCCAGCCGGTCGGCGCGTTCGGCGTCGCCGGCGTCGATCGCGGCAATGATTTCCTCATGCTCATCGACATATTGGCGCGGCAGACGGTCATCGAAGGTCGAATAATAAAGCCGAAGGATACGCCGGCCTTCATCGAGCAGCCTGGCGAAGAAGGCCGTATAATAGGAATTGCCGGCAAGCTCGGCGATCGCCACGTGGAATTCGCGGTTCGCCTCGATCATTGCATAGGGATCCCGCTCGGCAACCGCGTCGGCGAAGTCCTTCTGATGGAGGCGGATTCTCTTCATGATGTCGCCGTTCCGCCGCTCGGCGGCCCCGCGCGTCGTCACCCGGTACATCAGCGTCAGCGCCTCGAAATAGGTGGGCAGGCTTGCGAAATCGATCGGGGCAACAATCGTGTTGCGGTTCGGCAGCGTCGTGACGAGGCCGTCGGCGGCAAGCCGCAAGAGCGCCTCGCGAATAGGCGTCCTCGACATGCCGAAACGCTCCGAAAGCCGAACTTCATCGAGCGGGCTGCCGGGTTCGAGCGCCATCGACAGGATTTCCCGGCGCAGCGCGAGATAGATGCTCTGCGTGCCGGAACCGCGCACCCGCACATTTTCTGTATCGTTTTGCATCTGTCCCTCCCCTTCATGAGAAGCCTTTTATTGCGTTTCGACCGATTTCCGCAACGCCTTACGAATTTGCGCGATCAAGACGATTGAGTCTTGTCGACAGTTTGTATATAAGGAACCAACTTTAACGGAGTTTCGATCGATGACAACAGGATGGAAGGGCGTATTTCCCGCCGTAACGACGCAGTTCAACGAAGATCTTTCCGTGGATATCTCCGCAACCCAACGTGTTCAGGACGCACTCGTCAATGACGGCGTCAACGGGCTGATCGTCATGGGCACCTGCGGCGAGAACAATTCGCTCGATCCCGATGAGAAACGCACAATCCTGAAAGCCGCCGTCGAGGTCGTCAACGGCCGCGTTCCTGTCGTCACGGGCGTCTCCGAATTCGACACGCGCCGTGCCGTCGCCTATGCCCGCGACGCCGAAAAGCTCGGCGCCGACGGCCTGATGTTGCTGCCGGCCATGGTCTATGTGCCGAAGCCGGAAGAGCTGATCGCGCATTTCCGCACCGTCGCCGAAGCGACTTCGCTGCCGATCATGCTCTACAACAACCCGCCCGCCTACCGCGTCAACATCGGCGCCGATGTACTGAAGGTGCTGGCCGACGTGCCGAACATCAAGGCGGTCAAGGAGAGCGCGCCGGATCCGCGCCGCTTCACCGACCTCATCAACGCCTTCGGCGATCGTTTCGATATCTTCGCCGGCCTCGACGACGTCGCGCTCGAAGGCCTGATGCTCGGCGCCAAGGGCTGGGTCTCCGGCCTCACCAGCGCCTTCCCGCAGGAATCCGTGCAACTCGTTGCGGCCGCTGAACGCGGCGACTGGGAAGAGGCCCGCAGGATCTACCGCTGGTTCATGCCGCTTCTGCATCTCGATGCCGAGCACGACCTCGTGCAGTCTATCAAGCTCGCCGAGCAGATCATGGGCCGCGGCTCCGAACGTGTCCGCATGCCGCGGCTGCCGCTTTCGGGCGCGCGGCGCACCGAAGTCATCGCCATGGTCGAGAAGGCCGCCGCCACGCGTCCCTCGAAACTCGGCAAGGCGGCCTGAGACAACGGGGCCGGCAAACCGGATAGCGGCAGCCGGCCATTCCATCGCGCTATGCGCCTGAAGCGCTGCTGGAACGGGTCAGACTGTTGCGGCCGACCAGCGAGGGGATCTGCAAAATATGCTCGGCGCCGGTGCGTCCCTCTATTCTCGAAATCAGCGTGCGGGTGGCGACCTGGCCGAGCTCCCGGCCCGACTGATCGATGCTTGCGAGATTGACGAGACCGAGGGCAGCGGTCGACGAATTGTCATAGCCGACGACAGCAAGATCTTCCGGCACACGCACGCCCATCTCCATCGCCAGGCTGAGCAGCGTGATGGCGTCAAGATCGCTCCAGCAGAAGACGGCGCGCGGCCTGTTTTTCCGTGACAGGAATTTCCGCATCGTTTCTTCCCGCTTTGGCGGAGCGATCGGGATCTTGGTGATCGGCGCAGACGAGCCGAGCCCGCTGCGCTGCATTGCCCGGCGGAAGCCGATCTCACGCTGGCGGACGACGGAGACCTGGTGCCCCTCGCGCTCGCCGAGGCTCAGCATTTCGATGTCGCGATAGCCGCAGGCAAGCAGCGCTTCCACTGCAATCTCCGCCCCGCGCTGGTCGTCGGCATTGACGGTGTCGAAGGCCGTGGCGCCGGCATCGTGGTAACCAACCGCCACAATCGGTATCTCTGCCGCGAATTTTGCGATGATCTCCGAGGGCAGTCGCGGCGCAACGAGGATCAGGCCGTCCATCTTATAGTCGATCATCGACTCGATCAGTGACGTCTCGAGCTGCACGCGCGCATCGCTGACGCCGATCATCGCCTGGTAGTGCGAAGGGGCCAGTACGCCGTTGACGCCGGCGATCACCTCGGGAAGGAAGGGGTTGCGAATATCGATCAGCAGCACGCCGATGGTGAAACTCCGGCCCCGCAGCCCCCGCGCCGCCCGTGAAGGCCGATATCCAAGCGCTTCAATAGCGTCGGTCACTCTTGCCCGCAGCGCTTCGCTGACGCCATAGGCGTTTCGCATCACCTTGGAAACGGCGGCGACCGATACGCCCGCATGCGTTGCCACTGTCCGGATCGTCACGCGATCATTTCGTTGCAGTCTCTTTTTCTCGTCGATCGACATGAAATCTCTGGGCTACTCTGCGGGCCGTCACAATAGCCCATAAACACCATGGCAGAGTGGCGACGAAATTTCTATTGCGCTTCCGAAAAAAATGTAGAACGTTATATGGAGAACGTTCTACAAATGACCGGGAGGACTTGATGAACTTTCAGCCGGCAGCCATCGACGGCAATCTCGTTTCGCGCGCCTGGTCCGGCGACATGATCGCGCCGCTGTCGGACGGCGGCCAGGGAACGCCCGCGAGCTTCGTCTCCAAGACCTTCGATCACGATGGCGCCGGGCTTCCGGTCGAACTCTTCATCTCCGCGCTTGGCCTCTACCGCTGCTTCATCAACGGCGCCCGGGTCGGCGCCGACCTGCTGACGCCGGGCTGGACGAATTACGATGATCGCATTGCCTATCAGCGATACGACGTCTCGAGCCTGCTCAAGTCAGGCCTCAATCGGATCGAAATCTG
The DNA here is from genome assembly GCF_017352135.1 of Rhizobium lentis. NCBI lineage: Bacteria > Pseudomonadati > Pseudomonadota > Alphaproteobacteria > Hyphomicrobiales > Rhizobiaceae > Rhizobium > Rhizobium lentis. Next base: position 31,790 of record NZ_CP071457.1, on the reverse strand, counting down.
GCTTGCGGACGGATGGTACCGCTCACCTTTGATGTGGGGCGCCAAGGCGATCCCGAACTGCTGGGGCGACAGGATCGGCGCCATCGCCGATCTGGTCGGCCCTGACGGCGTCATTCTTTCCACCGACACCACCTGGCGCAGCGGCCCCCTGCCGATCCGGAAATCGGGGATCTATTTCGGCGAGATCTATGATGCCCGCCAGGAAAATCTCAACGAGACCCATGGCACGGAAAGTCTGCCGTTCGACAGAGCGCTGCTCGTCGCGCATGAAACCGCGGCGGTGCAGGAGCTGCGGCCGCTTGTCCCGATCGAAAGCTGGACCGACGATGACGGCAGGACCGTCTATGATTTCGGCCAGAATGTCGGCGGCTACGTCAGATACACGGTCCGGGGTGTTGCCGGCACCGAAGTGCGGGTCGAGCACTCGGAAGTCCTTGGACCGGAACGCCATTTCGACAATCGCAACTATCGCGCCGCCGCCGCGCATACCCTCTATACGCTGCACGGAGATGGCGACGAGACCTACGCGCCGCATTTCACCTTTCACGGCTTCCGTTATGCCAGGGTGACGATCAAAGGCGATGCGGAGATTGTTGAAATCGCGTCGATCCCAATCTCCTCGGTGCCGGAACCGGCGGGCGGCTTCACCTCGGGCAATCCTCTCGTCAATCGCCTGGTTGAAAATACCATCTGGTCGCAGCGCGCCAATTTCATCGAAGTGCCCACAGATTGCCCGCAACGCGACGAACGCCTGGGCTGGACGGGTGATGCCCAAGTCTTTGCCGCAACCGCATGCTGGCTGAGCGACGGCCAGTCGTTCCTGCGGAAATATCTGCGCGATGTGATGGCCGACCAGCGCGAGGACGGCGCCGTTTCGCATTTCTCGCCCGACCCGACGCGTCTGCACCCCGGCAATTTCCCGGGCTATGCCGGCTCGACCGGCTGGGGCGACGCGATTGTCGTGATCCCCTGGGTCCTCTACACCCATTACGGCGACCGGTCCGTTCTTTCGGAGTGCCTGGGCTCGATGGTGCGCTGGGTCGATTTCGTCTGGTCCATCTCGGACGGCCCGATTGTCCATCCGCCCTCGCATTGGGGCGCCCGCGGCTTCACCTTCGGCGACTGGCTGCAGCCGGTCGGTGACAACAGAAAGCCGCGCCCGACGATTGCCGACGACTGCGCAGCCACCCTCTACCATTTCATCTCGACCGATCTTCTGGCGAAGATCGCAGCCGTCCTCGGCCAGCACGCGCTTGCGGTGCAGATGAAAGACCGCGCCGACGAAATCCGCGCGGCTTTTGCCAACGAATTCATCACGCCGGCTGGGCGGCTCGCCCATAACGACCAGACATCCTATGCGCTGGCTTTCCTGTACGACCTGATCCCGGGCGAGCATCATGAGGCGGCCCGCCAGCATTTCAGGCAGGCGATCATCGATGCCGACTACAAGATCGGCACCGGCTTCATCGGCACCCCTGCCCTCTTGCCGGCCCTGACGAAGCTCGGAATGGACGATCTCGCCGAGAAGGTCTTCCTGCAGGAGGATGTGCCGGGGTGGCTCTATCAGGTCTCGAAGGGAGCGACGACGATCTGGGAGCGCTGGGATTCGATGGCGCCCGACGGCACCATCTACGAACCCGATATGAACAGCTACAACCACTACGCCTATGGCGCCGTCTGCCAGTGGCTGTTCGAATGCGTCGCCGGAATTTCGCCAAGCCCGGCAGCACCGGGATTTGCCGAGGTGATCGTCGACCCTGCGCCGATCCCGTCGCTCTCGCCGGTTTCGGCCTATCACGATATCAGCCAGGGGCGCATCGAGGCCGGCTGGCTCTGCACGGGCAGCGAGGTCGCCTATGTGCTGACGCTTCCGGAAGGCTGCGTCGGCCGCTTCCGGCCGGGGCGGCGGCATCAGAACCCGTCGCTCAACGGAGAGCCCGTCATCGAGGAAGTAGTTCTCCCCGCCGGGACGCACCGGTTGGTCTTTTCCCTACCCAATATTTGAGGAGCGCATACGTCACACCGTTCAGAGGAGGAACGTCATGACACATCGGATAAAACTCGTTCTTGCGGGCGCATCCATGCTTTTGGCGCTGGTAGCGGCCAGCCCGTCGCATGCGGAAGTCACGCTGTCATTCCTGATCGACAATAGTCCCGACACGGTCGCTGCGGCCGAAGCACTGGTTGCGGCCTACCAGGCCAAAACGCCCGACGTGATCATCGAAATCGAGCAGCGGCCTGGCGGCGGCGAAGGCGACAACATCGTCAAGACGCGTCTGGCAACGGGGGAGATGCCCGATGTGTTCCTTTACAATTCCGGTTCGCTGCTGCAGGCGCTGAAACCTGCCCAGACGCTTGTCGACCTCAGCGGCCTCTCATCGCAGGCAAAGGTGGACGAAGGTTTCAAGACCGTCGTCCGCGCCGACGACAAGCTCTACGGCGTCCCCTTCGGCACGGCGATGGCGGGCGGCATCCTCTATAACAGAAAGATCTACCATGAGCTCGGCCTCTCCGTCCCGAAGACATGGGCGGAGTTCATGGCCAACAACGAAAAGGTCAAGGCTGCGGGCAAGGTCGCAGTCGCCCAGACCTATCGCGATACCTGGACCTCGCAGCTGTTCGTTCTGGCCGACTATTACAATCTTCATGCCGCCGTGCCGAACTTCGCCGCCGACTATACCGCCAACAAGGCGAAATATGCCGATACGCCGGCAGCCATGAAAGGCTTCGAGCGGTTGAAGGATGTTCATGATGCCGGCTTGATGAACGAGGACTTCGGCGCGGCAAGCTATGATGACGGGCTGAGAATGGTCGCGACCGGCGAGGCGGCGCACTATCCGATGCTGACTTTCGCAGTCGGCGTGCTCAAGCAGAACTATCCCGAGAATCTCGGCGATGTCGGCTTCTTCGCTCAGCCGAGCGATGACGCCGCAATCAACGGCCTGACGGTCTGGATGCCGCCTGCCCTCTACATTCCCGCCACCAGCCGGCATGTCGAAGAAGCCAAGAAGTTCGTGGATTTCGCCGGAGGTGTCGAGGGCTGCAAGATCATGATCGACACCAACACCGTTCAGGGCCCCTCCCTGGTCGAGGGCTGCGATCTGCCTGCCGATGTGCCCCCTGTGGTCAAGGATATGACCCCTTACTTCGAGGCCAAGGGCAAGACGACGCCGGCGCTCGAATTCGTTTCGCCGGTCAAGGGGCCGTCGCTTGAGCAAATCACGGTCGAAGTCGGCTCAGGTATTCGCCAGCCGGCCGACGCCGCGAAGCTTTATGATGACGACGTGCGCAAGCAGGCCAAGCAGCTCGGTCTGCCCAATTGGTAGCGATCCTTCGGGCCAATCACCTCGCTCCTGATGGAGCGAGGCTCCACCCGATCGAAGAGGTAGCCATGACCGAGACACGCCCCCGCTCGCGCAATTCGCCCTACCCACTGTGGTTCTTCATTCCGGCTGCGATCATCTATGGCGTTCTGTTTCTGCTTCCCACGGTCTCATCCCTCTGGTTCAGCCTCACGCGCTGGGATCTGACGACGGCCGAATTCATCGGGCTCGAGAATTTCCAGCAGTTCTTTTCCGAACCCTTCCTGGTCAAGGGGCTTGTCAACACGCTGATCTACGCCGTGACCACCTCAGGCCTGAAGACGGTGTTCGGACTGCTGCTCGCCGTGCTGCTGACCAGCAACATCTTTGCCCGTGGCTTCCTGCGCACGCTGGTCTTCTTCCCGGTCCTGGTTTCGACGATCGGCATCGGCATCACCTTTGCGGTGATGATGCATCCGACGAAGGGCATCATCAATGTCGCCCTCGAGACGATCGGCATACCGGGACCGGGATGGCTGACCAATCCGACGCTCGCGCTTTTTTCCGTGGCACTGGTCGATGTATGGAAGGGTGTCGGCCTCGCCACCCTGATCTTCATCGCAGGCCTTGCCGCGATCAGCCCCGACTATTACGAGGCGGCGCGGATCGACGGCGCCACGCGGCTCCAGCAATTCTTCCGGATCACCCTGCCGCTGGTGCGCCCCGCCACCGTCATCGTCGTGACATTGTCGCTGATCGGCGGGCTGCGATCTTTCGACCTGATATGGGCCATGACCCGCGGCGGACCTGGTTTCTCCTCCGATGTGATCGCCTCGGTCATCTACAAGCAGTATCAGGCTGGTTTCTACGGCCTGTCGACGGCCGGAAACGTCATCCTGTTTGCGCTGATCGCCGTCATCATCCTGCCGTTTACCCTGTGGTTCAACCGACGCGAGGTCGAGGAATGAGAAGCCTCCGCCCTTATGTGACGGGCGCGATAGCCCTTGCCGTTGCAGCCGTCATGTTTGTCATGCCTTTCGTTTTTGTCGCTCTGCAGGCGGTCAAATCGAAATCCGAAGCCTCCCGCCTCGACTTCGAACTACCCGAGCACTGGCTGTTCTGGGATAATCTCGTCGCCGTCTTCAAGGCGCGCGACTATCAGCTCGTGCTCGCCTATTTCAATTCCACCCTGATCACCGTCGTCTCCGTCACGATCCTGATCCTGCTGTCGGCGATGGTCGGCTATGTCATGCAGCGCCGCAAGACCGCCTGGAACCGGGTGGCCCTCATTGCGCTTTTCGCCGGTCTGATGATGCCGCCGGCTGTCGTGCCCACAATCGGCCTTTTGCAGCACATCGGGCTCTTCAAGACCATGACCGGCATGATCCTGATCCAGGTCGCCTACAATCTCTCCTTTTCGGTCTTGCTCTACCGGTCGTTCATCGCGACGATCCCGCGCGATCTCGACGAGGCGGCGCTTATCGACGGCGCCAAGCCGCGGCAGATCTTCTTCAGGGTCGTTCTGCCGCTTCTGAAGCCGGTGACCGTCACCAACATCGTCGTGCAGTCGATCGCCATCTTCAACGACTTCACCAATCCGCTCTACTACCTCCCCGGCAAGGAGAACGTGACGGTGCAGCTGACGCTCTATAATTTCCAGAGCATGTATTCGAGCCAGTACAATCTGCTCTTCATGAACATCCTCCTCGTGACGATCCCGCCGCTGATCGTCTTCATCTTCTTCAATCGCCAGATCGTCGCCGGCATGACATCGGGCGGAGTCAAAGGGTAGCAGGAATGGCTGAGCTCACTCTCAAGCAGGTTCGCAAGAGCTTCGGCGCCCTCGAAGTCATCAAGGGGGTCGATCTGGAGGTTGCCTCCGGCGAGTTCGTCGTTTTCGTCGGTCCGTCGGGCTGCGGAAAATCGACGCTGCTGCGCATCATCGCCGGCCTGGAGGAGACGACGTCGGGCACGCTGACCATCGGCGGCAAGGATGTGACCTATGCCGAACCCTCCGGCCGCGGCATTGCCATGGTGTTCCAGAGCTATGCGCTTTACCCGCATATGACGGTGGCCGAGAATATTGGTTTCGGCCTTTCTCTTGCTGGTCGCCCGAAGGCTGAGATCGCCGCCAAGGTGGCGGCGACAGCCGAAACGCTGCAGCTCAGCCATCTCCTGCAGAGAAAGCCGAAAGCGCTTTCCGGCGGTCAGCGGCAACGCGTCGCTATCGGCCGGGCGATCGTGCGTGATCCCAAGGTCTTCCTGTTCGACGAGCCGCTTTCCAACCTCGACGCATCGCTCAGAGCCCAGATGCGCCTCGAGATCTCAGATCTGCACGCGCGACTGAAGTCGACGATGATCTACGTCACCCATGATCAGGTCGAAGCGATGACCATGGCCGACAAGATCGTCGTGCTGAACGGCGGGACAGTCGAGCAGATCGGCAGCCCGATGGAACTCTACCGCAATCCGGCAACCCCTTTCGTCGCCGGCTTCATCGGCAGCCCGAAGATGAACCTCTATGGCGGCGAGACGGCGCGACGAATGAACTGCACGACCTATGGCATCCGCCCGGAACATATCCGGCTTTCCGAAACCGCCGGACAGTGGCAGGGCACAATCCGGCATGTGGAACGATTGGGGGCCGATGCGATCCTCTATCTCGACGTCTCCGACCTCGGCGAGATGGTCGTGCGCGCCGAAGGCGAGACGCCGTTTGCGTCCGGCATGACCGTCTGGGCAAATCCGGTCGAAGGAGCGGAACACCGGTTCTGAGACCGGGTAAAAGCCCCACCCGGAAGAGCAATCCTAAGCCCGGGACGCCTGGGTGCGATCGGGCCACGCGCCGGCGCGCGCCACCGTCGAAGCAAGACATGCGGTGCCGGAATTCACTGTTGAGATTGGCGCTATCGCCGCGATCGGCAATTGAACGGCGAGGCTTTGTCAGACGCGCCCGCCGCGCAGTTCACATTAAATGCCGGAGAGACGAGCGCGAAAGGCAAGGAGCGATCTCGGACCGTCTCAGGATAATCTCGCCGGGATGCTTGAGAAAAAACCGCCAGTTGCAAAGCCGTGACACGCGTTAACAACCTTCGAAAGAGGCGCCCGGACAACTTGCCTTTGTATCATTTAGTCTTTAAGGACGCCCCAATTTCCAAGGTGTAGGGGTTGAACCAGCATGTCGCACAACCAGACCATATCTTCGGAGCTTGGCGTGACGACCGGCGATCTCGATCGCTATTTTACATTTCTCCGCCATGTTCTCGTGAATGCAGCCGCGTCGCGGCCGGGCGACGAAAGCCTGGATTATGCAACTGCGATGAGTGAGGCCATGCAGCTCGCCCGTGCTACCCATGACGCCGGCCGCAAAATCATCTTCATCGGCAACGGCGGCAGCGCGGCCATTGCCAGCCATATGGCGACGGACTACTCCAAAAACGGCGGACTCCGCGCCATGGCGATGAACGACGGCGCGACGCTGACCTGCCTCTCGAACGACCTCGGCTATGAGAACGTCTTTGCAAAGCAGATCGAAATGCATGCGAATGACGGGGACCTGTTGGTTGCGATCAGCAGTTCAGGCAGATCGGAAAGCATTACCAAGGCCGTCCGCACCGCCCGCGAAAAAGGCGGCTCCGTTATCACCTTGAGCGGCTTCGCTCCGGGCAATCCGCTGCGCGCGCTCGGTGATCTGAACTTTTACGTCGCTTCCGATCAATATGGCTATGTAGAGATTGCCCATCTGGCGATCTGCCACGCCATATTGGATTTTTCCTGCGGGCTCGTCCCGCCCAGCCTTTCCTAAGAGCCATATCACGCGCATGAATTTCCCCCATACCCACGATCCGGAATTGACGCTCCTAACGCCCGACGACGACGTGACTGCCCCGGAAGTCACCATCCTCGTCCCCTCGCTCAACGAGGAATTGACGATCGGAACCTTCGTCGACTGGTGCCGTCAAGGCATCGCGGCAAGTGGAGCGGCGGTGGAAATCCTCATCGTCGACAGTTCGACCGATCGCACGCCGGAAATCGCGCGCGAGAGGGGTGCGCGCGTGTTGCGAACGCCGAAACGCGGCTTGGGCAGAGCCTACATCGATGCCATTCCCTTCGTCCGGGGCAAGTTCATCATCATGGGGGATGCGGACTGCACCTATGATTTTCGCCAGATTGCGCCGTTCATCGACGCGTTCCGGAAGGGAAATGAATTCGTCATGGGTTCGCGGTTCAAGGGCTCGATCGAGGACAATGCGATGCCGCCGCTGCATCGTTATTTCGGAACGCCCCTGACAACGTGGATTCTCAATCGCATGTTCGGCAGCCGCTTTTCCGACATCCATTGCGGCATGCGGGGCATCAGCGTCGATGCATTGCTTCGCATGGATCTGCGCTCGCAAGGGTGGGAATACGCCTCGGAAATGGTGCTGAAGTCCGTACACATGGAGCTTCGGACGACCGAGGTGCCGATTCACTTCCTGAAGGATCCGGAAGGCCGGCTGAGCCACATGAAGCGCCGAGGCTGGATGGAACCTTGGCGCGCGGGCTGGCGCAATCTGCAGGCAATGTTTGTCTACGGCTTCGATTTCTTTTTGATTTGGCCGGGTTTCCTGCTTCTGGCCCTCGGCTTGATCATAATGTTGCCGTTGCTCGCCGGACCTATGTCCATAGGGGGCGTACGGTTCTCGTCGAACGCCATGCTGTTTGCGATGGCTCTGGCCGTCCTTGGTCAATCAATGCTGGTTTCGGCAGCGATCGGCCGGGTGATATTTGACTATTCGGGACATGTGCAGCCTCGCTTCGAGCGGATCCTTCCTTACAACGCAACGATTTGGGGATCGGTTATCGCCGTTCTGGCAGGGGTTTTGCTGGCGGTTCCGCTGTTCGATTCCTATGTCGGGAACGGATATGTGCTGCCTGAGATCGGCATCGAGACCAACTGGGCTGTCTTCGGGCTGTGGCTTATCATCACGGCGTTCCAGATCTTTATATCAGGGCTCATGATACGAGCACTCGGGGTTATGCTGCCAATCAAGAAGCCTGTGCCGCCTCTCGCGGGATAAGATCGACGAAGGGGCTATGATGATCGTCGGCTGGTGCACGGTTCTGTCCATAATATTATGGGGCCTCGTGATCGACCGAGGCATCGCTGCCTGGCTCAACCGACGGTGCAATCAGCCCTTCCGCGACGGCACCGACTTTCTGCTCAGCGGTATTTTGCCGGCTCTGACGATTGCTGGCGGCGGCGCCACCTTTCTTGGCGCATTTCATGGCTTGAGATGGGAAGTCGTCCTTCCCATCGTGGCTGTCTCGATGGTTTGGCGGCGGCGCGATCTCGTCGCCGTTCTTTGCGACCTGGCTTCGCTGATTCGCAAAATCGCCGCAGAGGTGAAAAACGGAAATCCGCTTCCAGCGCTTGCAGCCCTCACATGCCTCATACTTTGCTATGTGTGGAGCGTCCTGTCCCTATTTCCGCCCAGCGTTGCCGACGTATGGGTTTTCCATATCCCTCTGGCGAACAGCATCATCGATCACGCCGGCTTTGTGTCACCGCAGATTGACCATCCCTTCTACGGCAATATCCCGCTCTTCTTCAATCTGCTGTTTGCTCTCGTCATGATGGTAAGCGGTCACTGGACCGGCGCGGCGATCATGAATATCGCGATTTTCTTCGGATTTCTGTTCCTGCTTTCAAGCTGCGCCAGTCGTTGGCGGGCATGCGGGTTTTTCCTGGTGGCCGCTCTTATCCTCATCACTCCCTTCTTCAGGGGAAGCGTCGGCGAACCGATGACGGACCTGGCGCGGTCGTGTTTCTCAGTCGCAGCCGTGCTTTTCCTGTGGCGTTATTTGGAAAGCCGGCGCCCGGCGGAGCTTTTTCATTGCGCGCTCGCGTTAGGGGGAGCGGTCGGCGGGAAATATACGGAACTGCAGATGGTTGGCCTCATGGGGCTTGCATTGATACCGATGCTTCTCAAGGGAAGGATATCACTGCCGCTCCTTCTGTCATGCCTCGGCGCATTCCTCGCAATCGCCGGTTATTGGTATGCGAAAAACCTGATCGTCCTGGGCAATCCGATCTATCCCTTCATGTTCGGGCATCCGGGCCTCACCGATGCCTGGATGGCGGATTACATGCTCGAACTGGGCAGGGCCTTCGATCCCGCCGACCGGCACTTCGTGACGAACCTTGCAACGCTGCAAGGCTGGCACGACTTCCTCTACATCCTTTACGACTGGTTTCTCGCCAACAAGCCGAATGCTTTCGTCGCTCTCGCTTTGATACTGGCCGGTCTGGCAGTGGCTTTCCGGCGCATCGCATTCCTCGCAGCGATTGTCGTTGCCATGTTCGTGATATGGTACACCGTCATGTTCAATCATATCAGGTGGGCAACGCCGGCCTATCTGCTTTTCTTTTCGACCGGCTTTATCGGCGCCTCCCTGGTTCGCGAGCGGCTGGATCAATGGCTCGACCGACGAGTGCTGCCGCAGATAGCCCCGCTTGCCAAAATTGCCTCTTCGCCAGCATGCATGGTCGCCAGCCCGGTGATCATAGGCTTGCTGGCCGGAGGGCTCTGGATTTCCCATTGGAATCGAATGGGCGGTAGCGACATTGACCCCGTCAAGGCGAAAGACTTCGACGTCGTGCTCGGGATGATCAGCGTCGATAAATACATGGAGAGCCATCGCGAAGCGTATTTCATGTACCGCTATATCGCAGATCACGACCTGCGAACCGTGTTTCAACCTTTCGATACGGCCAATACCTTATTGTCCGCGGCTTACAACGGCGGCCGCGATGGCGGCTGGCAATTGCCGCGCTACGTCCTGCCGGCACCGGGTACAGATATCGATGCTTTCATCAAAGCCAATCAGATAGCTTACTTCATCATTCCCCCCGATGCCGGCAGCGCTTTCCTCGCCGAACGCATTGGCGAAGACAAGATCGCGATGGCCAACAGCGTGATAGCCCGTATGATGCCTCGTTCCTCACTGATATTGACGGATCGCTTCGGCTGGAAGCTATACCGCTTCGACGCGGATCGGCCCTCGTGACTCCTTCTTCCCCCCGAGCATGGCTTCGCGTCGCCATACCAGTTCTGAAAGTGGCCGTGGCGCTTGGCCTCGTCATATGGATCGCACGCAGGGTCGATTTCGCAGAAGGGTGGGCAGCGGTCCGCAGCCTGCCGGTGACGACCATCTCAGTCAGCATCGTCCTGCTTCTCCTGCAGGCCCTGCTTTCGGCGTGGCGGTGGTGCCTTCTGACTGACATGATCGGGCAAAGGCTGAAGATGATAGGCGCCATGAAACTCTTCATGGAAAGTCTCTTCTACAATCAGGCTCTTCCAAGTCCCATTCCAGGCGATGCCGCCCGCATATTTGGGGCCATCAACTATGGCCTGACGATAAAGGAAGCGACGTTGGGCGTCGTTATGGACCGTATCCTCACTCTTTTCGGGCTGGCGGTCGTTGCGCTGATCGGGCTGATCATCATGCGCGCCTTTTACGGACACGCCTTTCCAATCCCCTATCTGGCCGAACTCACGGCCCTTGGCGTCGCGGGAACAGTCGCATCGGCCGTGGTCTTCAGCTGGCGTCGGCGATTGTTCATTCGTTTTCTTCCGGAAAAGCTGCACGCCCTGAGCGACGCGCTCGCGACTTTTCTGAGCCATCGGAGAACGTTCAGTATATTTCTGTTGACCCTCGTCATTCACGGAGTGAGCGTCGTAACACTTGAAATCCTGGTTCGCGGTCTTGGCCTCCCGCTCGATTGGGGCCAGGCGGCAGCCGCGTTCCCGCCAGTGCTATTGATCGCCATGGTTCCCATTTCCGTCGGAGGATGGGGCCTGCGCGAAGGCGGCATGATCATTTCGCTCGCCGTGTTCGGCATCGGCACGACGGACGCCGCAACACTGTCGGTGGTTTTCGGCCTGTTGCAGCTTGTGGTCGGCTTGGCCGGTGGTGTATTCGTCCTTTCGCGTCCTCATTCGGGAAAGATCAAAGCGCTCTGAAGAGCCTTAACAGATCATATGGAGCTGCCGACATGCATGCCTTGGTAACGGGAGGGGCCGGATTTATCGGCAGCCATCTCTGCGATCGCCTTCTGGATTCGGGTTATCGGGTAACCGCAATCGACAATCTTCATCTTGGCCGCATGCGGAATATAGATCATCTGCTGGGCCGGCCGGATTTCCGCTTCCAAAAGCTGGATATGCTCGATCGCGAGGGCATGGACCAGCTCGTCGCGACGGATCGTCCTGATGCCGTTTTCCATCTCGCCGCCAATTCCGATATTGCCGCAGGCAACGCCAATACGGAACTGGACCTGCAGCTGAACCAGCTGACGACGACGACGCTGCTTGCCATCATGCGCAAGCATGGTGTCGGCAGGCTTTTCTTCGCCAGCACTTCCGCCGTGTTCGGCGAAGCCGAAGGCAACATTCACGAAAATCACGGCCCGCTGCGGCCGATCTCGTTCTATGGCGCCAGCAAGCTTGCTGCGGAAGCCTATTTGTCCGTCTATGCGCTGTCATTCGGCATCAAGACGCTCGTGCTGCGCTTTCCGAATGTGGTTGGGGAACGCTCCACACACGGCGCGATCTACGATTTCATCAACAGGCTGAGGGACGATCCGACGAGACTTCAGGTACTCGGCAATGGAATGCAGACAAAACCCTATCTCTATGTCGGTGATCTGGTGGATGCGATTCTCCTCGCATGGAACAAGGCGCTTGGCGCCTATGAGGTATTTCACGCCAGCGGCATCGGCGAAACATCTGTTCGGGATATCGCCGAGATCGTAGTCTCGAAGGTCGCGGCCGGAGCCGCTATCGAATACGGCAGCGAAGACCGTGGCTGGCTGGGCGACGTGCCGCGCTTCAGCTACGACATAAGCCGGCTTGTCGCTCTCGGCTGGACGCCGAAGCGAAAGTCGACCGAAGCCGTTGAACTCGCCGTCGAGCGGATCCTGGCGAATGGGTTCTGAAACCGCTATCCGCGAGGCAATCATCATCGCCGGGGGCCTCGGTACCCGCGCGCGCAGCATGACGGGCGACGTCATTCCCAAGGCTCTTCTGCCTCTTGATGGCGTGCCGATCATTCTCAGGCAGATTCGCGTCCTCGCCCGCGAAGGCGTTCGGCACGTCCGTGTGCTCGGCGGCCATCTCGGCAGCCAGCTTGAGCCTGCCCTTGGCCCGGAAGCCGAAAAACTCGGCATTACGATCGACGTCTTCGTCGAGAAGTCCCCGCTCGGCACGGCAGGATGCCTGACGACTTTGGACACGATCGCCGATGACGTGCTGATCGTCTATGGCGACATGCTTTTCGATATCGATCTGTCGGCACTCGCGCGTCATCGTCGGCAATTTCCTGCCGCCTTGACGATCATTGCGCACCCCAACGATCATCCGCGGACATCCGATATCGTCGTTCAAAAGAACGGCTATCTCCAGCGCCTGTTGCCCCGCAAGGCGCCGCGCGATGCGGATTGGCGCAATCTCGTGCCGGCCGGTTTGTACGTGGCTTGCGGCCAGTTTTTCGAGGCTCTCGTGCCGGGGCAACCGGCCGACATGATCCATGATGTCATTCCCGGTCTCCTCGAGCGTTCCATCCCTGTCGCAATTTATGATACGCCCGAATATATGAAGGACACCGGCTCTCCGAGCCGACATGCCGCCGCGGCCGAGGATCTCCGGCAGGAACGGGTTCATGCCGTCCATCTGTCGGTTCGAAGACCCGCGGTGTTTTTCGATTGCGACGGCGTGCTCAACGAAGACGTCGGCGGCCATGGGATCATTCATCCCGACCAGGTGAAGCTGGTCGGCCGAGCCGGCGAAGCGGTGCGGCTCGCCCGCCAGGCCGGCTTCCTTGCGGTTGCCGTAACCAACAGGCCGCAGGTCGCCAAAGGCCTGCTGGATGAAGCAGGTCTGGATCATGTTCTTGGTCGCCTGGAGGCCGAGCTTGCCGAAGACGGCGGCGTGCTGGACCGTATCTATTTTTGTCCGCACCATCCGGACAAAGGATTTCCCAACGAAGTCGCCGAACTCAAGATCGACTGCGCTTGCCGCAAACCGGGAGATCTGATGATCCGCCAGGCCATGGCGGAATTGCCCATCGAAAAAGCGAAATCCGTCATCATCGGCGACAGTTTGCGCGACATAGGTGCGGGCCGCAAGGCAGGCATCTGGGCCTATGGTGTGCGGACCGGTTACGGCCTGCGCGATGAAAAGAGCTATCCCGCCACCGAAACAGCGATTCCGCACGCCGATCTCATTTTCGACACGGTCTACGACGCCGTTCGCTTTCAATGCAGCTACGGGGATATTGGGCAATCGCTCTTCAGAGCGATTGATGACCGTCTTCCAGATGCGACCGGCCCGCTGCTCGTCAGCATATGCGGTCGCTCCCGCTCGGGGAAAAGCACTTTCGCGCACGCCGTTCAACGCATCCTCTCGGAGGCAGGGCGCAGGGTGCTGAGGCTGGAGCTCGACCGCTGGATAGTGCCGCTCGAACATCGAAACCCCGATATGAGCGCGGAACAGCGCAGCAGGGTAGAACTCTATCCCGAGATCGTCAGCACCCTGCGCCGATCCGGACAGGTCGAAGCGCCCGGTTATGACGCGGCAAGCCGCGGCCAGCTTAGGGGCACCACCGCCTATGACGCGCGAGATGCCGAGGTCATCCTCCTGGACGGCATTTTTGCCGGGCACGCGTCGATCCGCGGACAGGTCGATATGGCTGTCTTCGTCGAAGCGTCGCAGCACACGCTGCTGGACCGCTTTCACACCTTCTACACCTGGAAAGGCCTCACGCCGGTCGCCGTCGAAGGGCTCTGGCAGTCGCGAATTCAGGAAGAGTGGCCGAGGATCGATCTCCAACGGACATCGGCCGATTTTGTCGTCAATCTCGAGGAGACAACCCTTTGATCGTTTCATCCGCACCTTTTCGGGTCAGCTTCGCCGGCGGCGGCTCGGACATCGCGTCCTATTACCGCCGGCAAGCCGGAGCGGTCCTGTCCTGCGCGATAGCCAAGTACAGCTTCGTCATCGTGCACAACTACTTCAACGAAAACAAATACCATCTGAAATATACGCGCACCGAGCTCGCCGACACGCTTGAAGAGATCGCGCATCCGCTGCTGCGTGAAGCACTGCGCATGCATCGGGTCGAGCCCGGCATCGAAGTCGCCTCCGTCGCCGACATTCCCTCCGGGACCGGACTCGGATCGTCCAGCTCCTTTTCCGTGGCGCTGATCAACGCGCTCTACGCCCACAGATCGCGCTTTGCCTCCAAGGATCAGCTGGCGGAAGAGGCCTGCAAGCTTGAAATCGATATCCTGAAAGAGCCGATCGGCAAACAGGATCAATACGCGGCCGCGCATGGCGGCTTGAACTTCATCGAGTTCAATTCCAACGGCGGCGTCAACGTACAGCCGGTCGTCCTCAGCTCCGAAAAGATGGCTGAGCTCGAGAGCAACATTCTCCTGTTTTTCACCGGAAGTCAGCGCGATACGCGCTCTGTGCTGTCGACGCAGGTACAGGCGATGGAGACGGACGAAGATAAATTCCGCACCGTCGAGCGCATGGTCCAGTTGGCCTACGAAATGCGCGACATCCTGATGAGCGGGGATCTCGGTGCCTTCGGCGAAGCGCTGCATCGCGGATGGATGATGAAGAGATCGCTGACCTCGAAGATCACCAACAGCGCGATCGACGAATTTTACGATGCCGCGCGTGCTGCCGGCGCGATCGGCGGCAAGCTCGCGGGCGCCGGCGGAGGCGGTTTCCTCGTTCTCTATTGCCCTAGAGACCGCCAGGCGAAAGTCCGGCAAGCGCTGTCGGAGCTCAAGGAAATCGAGTTTCGTTTCGACTGGAGCGGCGCGCGTATCGCCTTTGCACAATAGAGGGCGTAAATGGCACCGCGTCTCATCATTACGGGATCAACCGGCTATATCGGTGCAAGGCTTGCGGCGATGGCGCGTGAGCGCGGCTTCGACGTGGTCGAGCTCGGCCGGCGCCCCGAAGCAAAGTGGCGCATTGGCGATGAGCCCGCGACATCCGATCTGGAAGGCGCTGCAGCCGTTATTCATCTCGCGCATTCCTGGGCCACCGGCGCGGAGACGGCCGAGGAAAACAACATCAATATCTCAGGCACCGTGACACTGGCGAAAGCGGCAAAGGCAGCCGGAGTGCGCCGTTTCGTCTTTGCCTCCTCGACCTCATCCAGGCGGGAAGCGCTGAATGTCTACGGCCGCACCAAGTTCAGGATCGAACAGCATTTGGCCACCAGCCCCGCGGCGCCGATCGTTCGGATCGCGCGGATAGGGCTTGTTTACGGCGGTCCGCGCACGGCGATGTTCGGTCTGATGGCGAAGCTATCCGTTTTAAGTCCGCTTCTGCCGATGATCGGGCTTAGCCGGAAGGTTCAGCCCATTCATCTCGATGAAGTGGCTGCGGGCTTGTTGGCGCTGGCGACAGACGAAAACCAGCCGCCGCAAACATTCGTGCTCGCGCAGGAGCGGCCGATAAGCTTTGCCGCATGGCTTCGAATCCTTCGCCGCAGCCAAGGCAAAGGGAAGCTGCATTTCATACCGATTCCCCTCGCCGCCGCCCTGTTTGCCTGCCGTATGACGAAGCTTGTGCCATTGGTCCCGACGGTCGATCCGGAGCGCGTCCTGGGACTCGCGGGGGCGGCCCCTATGGAAAGTGGGGAGAGCCTCAAACTGCTGAAGCTGAATTTGGCCGATCCAATGACGGTGCTTTCCCAGGAACTCGGCCAGAAGAGTGAAGAACCGTCGCGAAGCGAGGCCGGAGCTCTGCTGCGATATCTCGGCTCCACGCCCACGGAAGCACAATTGCAGCGCCTCTCCGAAGGGCTTCGGCGTGAAGGACTGGCGCCGCTCGGTCTCTCGCCAACGCTGATCAAGCATCCGCGTCTGCTGGCGCTCTATGAACCACCAGCCAATCGAACGCAGCATCGCCTCGCAAAAGCCCTCTACCTCGCCGATCTCGCGAGCGAGCCGGAAAGGCAGCGGGGCCAAAAGGCCGGCCTTTTCGACGCAATCCTGACCATTGGCACCGATATCCTGCTTCTGCCGCTCCGCGCCCTCCTCGCCAGGAGATATCGATGAATCGGCCGGATGCCGACTTCATCATCATCGGCAGCGGGCCTGCGGGCGTTTCCGCCGCCTTTCCGCTGGTAGCGGCCGGCCGTCGCGTTCTGATGCTGGACGCGGGCAATGATGCCGGGTCGCAGGAAGAAAGCCGCAGTGCGCGCGTCCTGGGAGCCGATCTGGAAGCACTGCAGGTAGACGATGGCAGCTCGCCAAAACTGCAGACGCCGGTGTCGCGTGGAATTCTCGAACGGTTTCGAGGCAATTCCGGCATAACTGGCTCTGGATTCACCCCCATTGGCAGCCTCGCCCGCGGCGGCCTCTCCAATATCTGGGGTGCGCAAATCAGCTTCCTCGACGCCGAGGACATTGCGGATTGGCCGATCGATATCGCTTCCCTGCAACGATCCTACCAGCGCATATCCGAACGCATCGGGATCAGCAGGAATAGCAATTCCACCAGAAGCGCCCACGGCGAGCCCGTCCTGCCGCTTGGGGCGACAGCGGCCCATGTTCTCCATAGAAACACGGTTACAAAGCCGGCGAACGGATCGTTTCGGCTTTTTCCCGCCATCAATGCGATACTGTCGGAGGCGAGGCCCGGACGGGCGGCATGCGACCTCAGCGGTGACTGTCTCTATGGTTGCCCGACTGGGGCGATCTATAACAGCAGACAGGACGTGCTTCAGTTGCGGAAGTCTCCGCATTTTCGTCTGCTCGACAACATGCGGGCTGTTTCGCTGAGACGTGATGCCGCCTGGACAGTCGGAACGGCAGACGGATCGTCATTTTCCGCTCCGAGGATCATTCTTGCCGCAGGCGTGCTCGGAACGGCCGCCCTGCTGGCGAACCATCTGCCGATTGAGGAACAGGGACTGCGTCTCTTGAACAGTCCGACGCTCGCCATTCCCCTGCTCTCCCCCGCAAGATTGCTGCGTTCGTCAACGCCGACGCACAGCTTGGCGCAGCTCGGACTATCTTTGCGCTACGGCGACCGCCCATCCGATTATGTGACGGGAGCGATCTATGAAGTGGGCTCCCTGCCGGCACAAAGCTTCATTAACCGAATGCCGCTCGGAAGGAGGGCGGGGCGTGCCGCGTTCGAGACGATCGGGGGAAGCCTCCTCGTCGCCACGATCTATTATCCTGGTGATCAAAGCCGGAGCTACATCCACCGAGATGCAACGACGGGAAAGAGTTTGACCATCCGAGGCGGCTTCGCGGAAGGCTTTGATATCAGGGTCGACGCGTTGAAAAAAGCGCTTCGTCGTGAATGGAAACGGTTGGGACTCATTCAACTCCCGGGCGCATCGCTGGCGGAGCCCGGTATCGACGCGCATTTCGCCGGCACCTTGCCGATGGGCGCACCCGGTCCGTTCGGCACCTCTGCGGACGGCGAATTGAACCTCCACTCGGGTCTTCACATCGTCGACGGCTCGATCATTCCGGATCTGTCATCGAAATATATCACGATGACGATCATGGCCAATGCCGATCGCATCGCTCATCGTCTCGCCGAAACGGAAGCAAAGCCGGCATCCTGAATCCATTCGGCTCTTCAAGCGCTCCGGCAAATGACAGCGGCTCGTAATCGGCATCGGAAAGCACCGAACCCGATCGATCTGGCCGCAATCGAAACGGCGGACATCGGTAGAGGTGATGCAATCGATGGCCGCGCGAGCATCGACCGGCTCAGGCGATGCCGCCGAGGCACACATATTTGAGTTCGGTGTATTCGTCCAACCCGTGGCTCGAGCCTTCGCGGCCGAGACCCGACATCTTGACGCCGCCGAACGGCGCCTCGGCAGTGGAAACAAGACCGGTGTTGACGCCGACCATCCCATATTCGAGCGCTTCGGCCACGCGGAAGACCCGCGACAGGTCGCGCGCGTAAAAATACGAAGCCAGCCCGAACTCCGTATCGTTGGCCTGTTCGATCACGTCCTCTTCGTCGCGGAAACGGAAAAGCGGCGCCAGCGGCCCGAAGGTTTCCTCGCGCGCGACCTGCATGCCGGCATTGACATCGCGCAGGATCGTCGGCTCGAAGAAGTGACCGCCAAGCGAGTGGCGTTTGCCCCCCGAGACGATCCCGGCCCCCTTTGCCACGGCGTCGCTGATATGGCTTTCGACCTTGGCGACGGCGTTGTCGTCGATGAGCGGGCCAAGCACGACGTCACGTTCCAGGCCGTTGCCGACCTTCAATGCCGCAACGGCCTCGGCGAGCTTGGCGGCAAAGGCCTCGTAGACGCCGTCCTGGACATAGAGCCGGTTGGCGCAGACGCAGGTCTGGCCGTTGTTGCGGAACTTCGCGATGATCGCGCCTTCGACTGCAGCGTCGAGATCGGCGTCGTCGAAGACGATGAAGGGCGCGTTGCCGCCGAGCTCGAGGCCAAGCTTCTTGATCGTCGGCGCGCATTGCCGGTAAAGCAGCTCGCCCGTCCGGGTCGAGCCGGTGAATGTCAGAACCCGGACGTCGCGGCTCGCGGTCAGCGCCCCGCCAATTGCGGCCGCGTCACCGGTGACGACGTTGAGGAGCCCTGCCGGCAGCCCGGCGCGCTCGGCGAGAACGGCAATCGCGATGGCCGAGAACGGCGTCTGCAGCGCCGGTTTGAGAACGACGGCGCAGCCGGCGGCTAGCGCGGGGCCGATCTTGCGGGTGATCATCGCGTTTGGAAAGTTCCACGGCGTGATCGCCGCGACCACGCCGGCCGGCTGGCGCAGCACGAGGATCCGCTTGTCCGGCTGATGTCCCGGTATGGTCTCGCCATTGATGCGTCTTGCCTCTTCGGCAAACCATTCGATGAAGCTCGCGCCATAGGTGATTTCCCCCTTGGCTTCGGCCAGCGGTTTTCCCTGCTCCAGCGTCAGGATCATCGCCAGATCGTCACGGTTTTCGATCATCAGGCGATGCCAGGTCTTGAGAACGGTGGCGCGCTCGCCGGCGGTTTTCTTCGCCCAAAGCTTCTGGGCGACCACAGCAGCCCGGATCGCATCGTCCGTTTCCGCCGCACCGAGGTCGGGAACCGCCCCCAGCACCTCACCTGTCGCCGGATTGTGAACCATCGCCGCCCGGCGAGCTTCCGCTTCGACCCAGCGATCGCCGATGGGGCAGGCTTGACGGAACAGCGAGGGATCATTGAGCTTCATGGGACAACTTTCAGCAAAATACGTGAGCGGCGCCGGGATCGAAATCCAGATGGACTATATCTCCGCGATTGAGCCCGGCAATAGCCTCATGCCCGAACGGCAAGCGAACCGAAAGCGCTTCGCCCGTCGCCGTCTCCGTGGAGACGTGGATATTGTTGCCGAGAAAGGTAATGTCGCTGACCGTCGCGGCAAGGCCCGCGCCGGCGGCTCTGGCGCGCGACAGCCGAATGCGCTCCGGTCTCAGCATCAGCGCCGCCCTGGCGCCGGAGGCACCTTTTCCATGCACCGGGATTTGATTAAAGATGGTTCCGCCTCCGAGCGCGATCGTGGCTTGTCCGTCGGAGGATGACACCAGGTCGCAGGAAATGAAGTCGCTGTCGCCGATGAATTCAGCGACGAAGCGGGTCCGGGGATTGGCGTAAAGTTCAGGGCCTGTTCCGATCTGATCGATGACGCCCTTCGAGAAGACGGCGATACGGTCGGAGAGCCGCAGCGCCTCCTCCTGGTCGTGCGTGACGTAGAGGATCGTCACTTCGGTCTGCTGGTGGATGCGACGGATCTCATGCTGGATTTCCTCGCGCAGCTTCTTGTCGAGCGCCGACAGCGGCTCGTCCATCAAGAGCACCGGCGGATCATAGGCAAGGGCCCTGGCAAGCGCGACGCGCTGCTGCTGGCCGCCGGACATTTGCGCCGGCTTGCGATCCTCGAAGCCTTCGAGGCGGACGAGGCGCAGCATTTCCTTCACCTTACCGTCGATCTCAGCCTTGGACTTGCGTCTGACTTTCAAAGGAAAGGCGATGTTTTCGCCCACCGTCAGATGCGGGAACAGCGTGTATCGCTGGAACACCATGCCGATGTTGCGCTTGTGCGACGGCGTGGCGAGAAGAGTCCTGCCCTCGAGCGTAATGTCGCCTTTCGTCGGATTTTCAAAGCCGGCCAGGATATAGAGTGTCGTGCTCTTGCCGGATCCGGACGGTCCGAGAAAGGTCAGAAACTCACCGCGCCGGACGTCGAGATTGACGTCGTGCACGGCGACGACGGGGCCGTACTCCTTGCGTATGCCGCGGATCTGAAGGAATGGTTGGTTCATTGTTTCAGCACCTTACGCACGACGGCGACCAGCGCCATCAAGATGATCGTCAAAAGGATGAGAAGGGTCGACGCGGCTGCGACGACAGGCGTCAGATCCTGCCGTAGCGTCGCCCATACCTTCACGGGCAGCGTCTGCAGGGTCGGGCTGGACATGAAGATCGCCACCACGACCTCGTCCCAGGATGTGAGGAACGAGAAGACGGCAGCCGAAAACAGCCCATGGCTGATCGCCGGCAGCGTGACCCTGATCTTGGCTTCGAGGGGCGATGCGCCGCAGAGCACCGCCGCATCCTCGATGGATTTATCGAAACCCTCGAGCGCGCTCGATATGGACAGGATCGAGAAAGGCAGTGCCAGCACCAGATGCGAAATGACAAAGCCCGTCAGCGTGCCGCCAAGACCGATCCTCAAGAAGAAGGCGTACAGCGCGACCGCGAGCACCACGACCGGAAGGATCATCGGCGTCAGGAACAGCGCTTTCAACGCGTCGCGGAACATGAACGAACCCCGCACCAGCCCGAAGGACGTCACCAGCCCGAGCAGCACCGACAGGATCGTGACGATGACCGCGATCTTGAAGCTCGTCAGAGCCGATTCCAGCCAGCGCGGATCGGCAAAGAGTTCATGGTACCATTGGAACGTCCAGCCGGGCGGCGGAAAAATCAGCCACTGCGAGGAGCCGAAGGAGAGTGCGGCGATGAAGACGATCGGCAGCAGCAGGAAGGCTGCGGTCAGCAGCGTTATCGCCAACAGGACGTATTTCCACCAGCCGAGGCGGTCGAAATTGAGCAGCATGTCAACGTCCTCCCGGGTTCTGGTTGCCGAAGAAGCGCAGCTGCACCGCATAAAGCGACAGGGTCACCACCAGGAGCACCAGCGCCGCAGCGCCGCCCATTCCCCAGTTGACCAGCGACTGCACAAATTGCGCGATCAGCTCGGCAAGCATCATGTTGGCGGTGCCGCCGAGAAGCGACGGCGTGACGAAATAGCCGAGCGACATGACGAAGACCATCAGCGCGCCGGCCGCCATGCCGGGCATTGCCAGGGGCAAGAGAACGCGGGTCAGGCACTGCCAGCGGTTGGCGCCGCAAAGGGCCGCCGCCTGCAGGGTCGACGGGTCGATCTTCTTGATCACGCCATAGAGCGGCAGGATGATGAAGGGCAGCATGATGTAGGTCATGCCGATCGTCACCCCGGTCAGATTGTTGACGAGCGCTAGCGGCTGGTCGATCAGGCCCATGCCGATCAGCATCTTGTTGATGAGCCCGGTCCGCTGCAGCAGCACCATCCAGGCATAGGTGCGGGCCAAGAGATTGGTCCACATCGACAGGAGCAGGATCGCAAAGATCACCGAGGTCAGCCGTCCGGGCATGATTGCGAGCGCCCAGGCAACGGGAAAACCGATCAGCAGTGAGATCACCGTGACGAGACCCGAGACGATGAAGGTATTGGCGAAAATCTTGAGATAGGTCGCCGACCCGATCAGCTGCGCATAGTTGCCAAGACCCGGAACGGGTTCCAATACGCTGCGCAGCAGCAGGATCGCCACCGGCACGACGAAAAAGATCCCGACGAAGGCCAGAGCCGGCAAGGCCCAGCCGAAACCTGTTGCCCTGCGCACCTTTGGCAGAGGCATGATTGCGCCGGAGGCATCGCTACACGTCGACATGACAGTCCTTCCCACCCGTCAATTCCGCAGGCCTCGTCCGACAAGGAGTGGCGCTGCGGGAGGTACGGCGAACATTTTCGCCGTACCCATTCATCCGAAGTTTCAGCCTATTTCGCCTGCCAGGCGTACCACTTCTCGCCGATGGCATCGCGATTTTCAGCCCAGTAGTTCATATCGGCATTGACCTGGCTTGCCGTCTGCTGGTCCGGCAGGGTCTTGGCCGTTTCCGGATCCATCAGCTTGGCCGAGTCGAGATTGATCGGCGCATAGCCGGTGGCTTTTGCCAGGGCGGCCTGCGGTTCGGCCGAGGTCGCCAGCGCAATGAACTTCATCGCGGCCTCGGCGTTCGGCGCGCCCTTCGGCACAACGAGCGCATCGGCAGCGGTGATGTTCTGCTCCCAGGAGGTCTCCACCTTGATGCCGGTCGCCGCAAGGGCGGTCATGCGGCCGTTCCAGACGCTGCCGACGGGTGCCTCGGCGGAGGCCAGAAGTTGCTGCGACTGCGCGCCGCCCGACCACCAGATGATGTCGGACTTGATCGTATCGAGCTTCTTGAAGGCGCGGTCGAGATCGAGCGGATAAAGCTTGTCTGCCGGCACGCCGTCGGCAAGCAGCGCCGCTTCGATCACGCCCGGAGCCGACCACTTGTAAAAGGTGCGTTTTCCCGGAAACTTCGCCGTGTCGAACAGGTCGGCCCATGTCTTCGGGCAGGCTTTGACGGCATCGGCATTGCAGCCGATGACGAAGGAATAATAGAAGCTGCCGACCGAATAGTCGGTGACGAAGCGCGGATCGAGCTTGGATTTGTCGATGACGGAAAAGTCGAGCTTCTCGAGCTGGCCGTTCTTGCCGGCCTGGGCGGCATAATCGCCTTCGACGTCGACGACGTCCCAGTTGACTTCGCCGGCCTCGACCATGGCCTTGAGCTTGCCGTAATCGGTCGGCCCGTCCTGCACGACGGTGATGCCGGTCTTCTCGGTGAAGGGGCTCGCCCATGCAGCCTTCTGCGCGTCCTGGGTCGTTCCTCCCCAGCTCGAGAAGACGAGGTTGTCAGCCTTGACCGGTGCGGACACCGCCACGAAGGCGGCGACGGCCGCGAAAGCAAATGTTGTTTTCATGTTCCCTTATCCTTGTTCTGGTTTGTCCTGCGGGTATGCCTTATGCCGTCAGTGCGCCTCGCTCCGGGGAGAAAAGCTTGCTGGCTTCATAATCTTGTTTTCTGCGACCTCGATCAGGTCGCGGATCTTGGGCAGGAAGGCCTGCCACCGGGGATCGGCCAGCAGCCGCTGGCGTCTCGCCTCCCGGTCGTCCAGGCTCGCAAAGACCCATATGTGGACGATCTCGTTGATCGTCCCGATTTCCGAAAAGAAGTAGCCGACGAGCGTGCCAAGATGGCTCTTCTGGATCTCGATGCCCTCTTCCTCGACGACCTTGAGATATTGCGGGACCGCGCCGTTCTTCAGCCGATAGGTGCGGATTTCGTAGAACATCGGCGCTACCTCATCACGAAGGGATCGGGGATCGGATCGTCGGAAGTCCGGAGCCAGATCGTCTTGGTGCGGGTATAGTCGAGCGCCGCCGCCATGCCGCCTTCCCTGCCGTGACCGGACAGGCCGAAGCCACCGAACGGCGCGATCGGCGATACGGCGCGGTAGGTGTTGACCCAGACGATCCCCGCGCGGATGCCCTTCATCAGCCGGTGCGCCCGGGTGAGATTTTGGGTGAAGATGCCCGAGGCCAGGCCGTAGCGGGTGTCGTTGGCAAGCCGCAGCGCCTCGGCTTCCGCCTCGAAGGACACGACCGAAAGCACCGGCCCGAAGAATTCCTCGACCAGCGAGGGCGACGCGACATCGTCGCAATCGAGAATCGTCGGCGGGAAGTAGAAGCCTTCGCCATCGATCTTGCGCCCGCCGGTGACAAGACGGGCGCCGCTTGCGATCGACCGCTCGACAAGGGCGCCGATATTGTCCTGCTGGCGCCTGGTGGCGAGCGGGCCGACTTCGGTCGCCATATCGAGCGGCGCGCCGATCCGGATCGCCTCCGCCTTCTCCCGCAAGAGGGCGACGAACTTGTCCTTGACGCTGCGCTCGACGATCAGGCGCGATCCGGCAACGCAACTCTGTCCCGTCGCAGCAAAGATGCCGGCGACCTGGGCGTTGGCGGCACTTTCAAGATCCGCATCGGCAAAGACGATGAAGGGCGACTTGCCGCCGAGTTCGAGCGAGGTGGAGGCAAGATTTTCGGCCGAATTGCGAACAACGTGCCGCGCGGTGTCGGGTCCGCCCGTGAAGGCGATATGGGCCACCTTCGGGTGGCTGCCGAGCGCTGCGCCGCAGGAGGTGCCGAAACCGGTGATGATGTTGACGACGCCGGCGGGAAAGCCTGCCTCATGCACGAGACGGGCAAATTCGAGAAGCGGCGCCGGCCCGTCTTCCGAGGCCTTGACCACCATGGTGCAGCCGGCGGCGAGCGCCGGCCCGATCTTGACGGCGGACAGGAAAAGCTGGCTGTTCCACGGCACGACCATGGCGACGACGCCGATCGGCTCGCGGCGAAGCCAGACATCCATGTCAGGCTTGTCGATCGGCAGGTAGGAACCTTCGATCTTGTCCGATATGCCGGCATAGTAACGGTAGTATTCGGCGACATAGGCGATCTGCGCCGATGTTTCGCGGATGATCTTGCCGGTATCGCGCGTCTCCAGTTCGGCAAGGACCGGCGCGTTGGCGGCAACGAGGTCAGCAAGCTTGTAGAGCAGCTTGCCGCGCTGCGTGGCCGTCATTTTCGACCAGGGACCTTCGTAAAGCGCCCTGTCGGCAGCGTTCACAGCCCGGTCGACATCGCCCTCGCGCGCTTCCGGCATATCAGCCCAGACCGCGCCGGTGGCCGGATCAATGCTCAGATAACGGGCCTCGCCGTCCGAGAACTCGCCGTCGATGTAATGCTGGAAACGCCGCATGGTCTTACTCCTGAAAAGCCGGCATGACCTCGGCGATGAAGCGTTCGAGCGACGCTTTCTTGCGCTCGAAACTCATGCCGGTGTCGATCCAGAAGGAATATTCGTCGTAGCCGAGCGCTTCATAGGCCTTGAGCCTGGCGATGACGATCTCGGCGTCTCCAACGACATTGTTGGTGCGCATGACCTGGTCCGAAAGCATCGCATTCGCTCTGATCTGCTCGTCCGGAATCCGCTCGATCAGGCCTTGTTTGACCGGCTTCTCATTCTTGAACCAGGCGAAGAAATAGTTGTAATAAACACTGAGTTCATGGGCGGCCTGGGCGACGTCCTCTTCCGAGGTGCCGACATAGGTATGGCGCAGCAGCATGATCTTCGGCCGCTCGATGTCAGGATTCTTCGCGCAGGCATCGTTGAAACGGTCCATCAGCGACTGGACCTCGTCATCACCCTGCCAGAGCGGCGTGACCTGGACGTTGCAGCCATTGGCGACGGCAAATTCGTGCGAGTTCGGATCACGCGCGGCAACCCAGATCGGCGGGTTCGGCTGCTGCAGTGGCTTCGGGGCCGAGGTCGTCGCGGGGAACTTGAAGAACTCGCCGTCATGGGCGTAATCGCCCTTCCATATGCCCTTGACCGCGGGGATGAGCTCGCGCATGCGCTGGCCGGCGCCCCAGGCATCGAGACCTGGAAGCAGGCGTTCATATTCGAAGGAATAGGCGCCGCGCGCGATCCCGATGTCGAGCCTTCCGTCGCAGATGATGTCGGTCATCGCAGCTTCGCCGGCAAGCTTGATCGGATGCCAGAAAGGAGCGATCACCGTTCCCGTCCCGAGCCTTGCCCGCGAGGTGCGCCGGGCAAGATCGGCGATGGTGACGAACGGATTGGGTGCGATGGTGAAATCCATCCCATGGTGCTCGCCCGTCCAGATCGCATGCATGCCGCCCTTGTCGGCGATCTCGCAGAGCGCGACGAACTCCTCGTAGAGGCTCTTGTGGCTCTGGCTGGCGTCCAGCCGTTCCATATGGACGAAGAGGGAGAACTTCATGCTTTTGCACCCTTGGCCGGAATGGGGTGGACGGTGCCGCCGGTCTCGTCACCGAAATAGACGCCGAAATTGCCGATAGAACTTTCCATCTCGAAACGGTTGACGATATCGGCGGTCGAGCTGGTCTTGAATTGAGCGCCCGACAAAGCGTCGGGTTTCTGGAACCGGCCGCTGGCGGGCTCCCCATCGCCTGCGACAGCGAGGTAGACGATGTGCTGCTTGCCGTCGCTCTTGCCCTCGTAAACCGAGTAGAGAAAGCCGATGCTGATCTTCAGCCCGGTCAGCGACTCCAGGTATTTTCCCAGCTCCTCGGTCGGGTTGCCGTCATGAGCGTCAATGCTCGGCAGAGCGAGCACGTCCACGCCGAGGAGCAGAACCTCTCCGCGGCGTTCGACGACGGCCGCAAGTTCGATATTGCCTTCGGCTGCAGCGGAAACCGCTTTGCTTGCGAGCGTCGGCGTGAAATAGCCGCCACGAGCATAGCCGAGACCATTGCGGCCGCTATTGTCGAAAGCTTCGATGCGTCCCAACAGAATGACGTGGTCGCCGGCCTCGATGACCTCTTCCATCGCGCATTCGAACCAGGCCGCCACGTCCGAAAAGATCGGGCAGCCAGCTGATCCCTTGCTCCACTCGACCGCCGCAAACCTGTCTTCGACCGGCCGCGCGAAGGTGTTCGAGACGCCCTTCTGCGTTTCCGACAGCACGTTGATCGCAAAATGCTGCGCGCCGGTCATGATGGCGAAATTGCGCGACGTCTTGGCGAGGCAGACAAGCAGCAATGGCGGATTGAGGGAAACCGAGGTGAAGGAGTTAGCCGTGAAGCCGATCGGATTTCCGTCGCCATCGCAGGCGGTGACGACGGTCACGCCTGTGGGAAAAGCGCCGAATGCATCACGCAAGGCCCTTGGGTCGACAGTCTGGATTGTCATCGTTCATCCTCCCCGAACGACAGCCACTCGGCGAGCAGCGAATTGACGATTTCAGGCGCGGTCAGGTTCACCATGTGACGATGGCCTTCGACGATACGGGCGTAGCCTCGGCGCGCAAGCGCCGCCATCTGCGTTGCCATCAGGGGCGTCGAGTTCGGATCGTCGGATCCCGTCAGAAACAGCGCCGGACCAGCCACGTCCTTCCAGCCGTCTGCATAGGTCTCGTCCCCTCCCGCAAAGGCGGCGTAGGCGACGGCATAGCCTTGGGGATCAACGAGGTTCAGCCATTCTCGTGTCAATTCACGCGCAACGGTGCTGTCCGCGTCATCGCCGAACCAGCGGGCCAAGGGACCTTCCTTGTCGACACCCGTGACCGGAATGGCCGCAGCCCGCGCGAGGACGGCGGCCTTGGCTTCCGGGTCACGGCGATAGACACCGTTCAGGTAAGCGACACGGCTGATACGCTTGCCAAAGGTCGCCGCCGCCCCTCCCGAGACCAACGCGCCCATCGAGTGCCCCGCGACATTTGCGGTTTCGATTTCCATCTCGTCGAGAAAGCGGCCGAACCAGGCGACGAATTCCTCGAGCCGGCTGCCCGCCGGCAGCTTTGCGCTCTCGCCGTGTCCGGGCATGTCGACGGCGATGACGCGGTGACCCGCCGACAGAAATGCAATCTGCGGAGTCCAGGCTTCGAGCCGCATGCCGACACCGTGAATGAGAACCAGCGGCTCACCGCTACCAGCCTCGTGATAGGCCGTTCCGCCTGCCGTCTTCTTTCGCGACAAGGCACCGGCGGCCTTCGTTGCTGCAGCGGTGCGTGTGGTCGATCCGGCTGTCAGCATCTGAGCGCCGCTCCCTCAAACGCCCGCAGGATTGGCAACGTCCTGCCCCAGGTCCTTGAGATCCTGGTAGCGATCGCCGATACGATGATGAGGACGCCCGCCGACCGAAGCGCCGAGAGCCACGACGATCTCATCGGCAGCAGGCGCGTCGGGGATCGAGGTCTGAATGGTCAGGTAGTGCGAGCGGCGGCCTTCATCGTTCTTGTCCATCAGAGGGATCATGATCGGCGCATTGGCAGGGCCGCGCGTATTGCAGAAGGCGAGATACGACTTGGCGCCGACGGCCTGGCGATAGAAGTTGCCGAAGCGCAGTGTGTGGATGAGCGCGGATGCGTGCTCGATCTCGCCGTCCAGACCAACGACGGCGGACTTTCCGTAAGCTTCGACGGCATCGCCGGATCCGACGGCGTCAATGATCATCTTGGTGAGCAACTCACCGAGAACGGGAGCGCCCGCATGGATTTCCGGCTTGAGGTCTTCGACGAAACCGCGCCCTGCCCAGGGGTTGTTTACGACAGCATAGGCGGAAAAGAGCTTCAACGGTACGGCCGCGGCCTTGCCGCCCTCGATCAATGTCGTTTCGATCTGCAGTCCGGTCTTGCGAATTTGAATGCCCATCTGAATACCTCGATCGATTGTTAGTATTATGGTATACCATATTATCGCAGAGTCAAGTTCGTCACGCGATCGAGGGCGATCTTATAAATTCCATGATAAAACAACACGTTATTGATTCCGCCGGCACCACATTGATCGCCGAGTAACCCACGTCCCCATTTCCAAGCTGCCCACGGAACACCTTCAGCCAACCGGAATAGTCTCTTCATTTCCGTCAACTGTTGTCAGCTGACAAAGCCTGCAAATGCCCCGCCCGCGGGCGCAACGAACCCGAGGCAGGACGATCCAGGCTCTGATAAATGTCCCCTTGGATATTATTTATTATGGCATACCATCACATCGCACAAACTCGTATGTCAAGCCGGGGCAGTGCGACTTACCGGAATCGTGATTGGCATGATGATGGGTGATTGATGGCACCAATGGAAGCGGCGCGACTACTTGGCCTTATTCGGCAGGCTTCTTCGCCGACAACACTGCTTCAGCAATCGCGCTGGCGGCGGCGACATGATCCATCGCCGCCCGATAGGCGCCCTCGCCGTCGCCGCGGCGGATGGCGTCGACGATCTTCGACATCTGCGCCGGTCCCTCGATGCCGCGCCCTTCCGTCTTGATCGTCATCGACCGCAAGTGGTTTATGCGCACGGTTAGGAGGTTGACGACACCCCAGGCGACGTGCCTGTCGACCATTGTGAACAGCGTCTGATAGAAGGAAGACGTGTTCGCCAGCACAGCCGCCATATCATTGTCGCGGTAGCTGTTGCGGATGCCCGCCAGCGATTCTTCCAGTGCGGCGACGATTTCGGGGCTGCTGCGTTCCGCGCATAGCCGCGCCGCCATGCCCTCGAGCGCACCGCGGATCTCATAGATCTGCTTGGCTTCCTCGATGTCGAGCTGTGCAACGATCGGCCCCTTGTTCGGCAAATTGGCGACCAGCCCTTCCGATTCCAGATGCCTCAGAACCTCGCGCACAACGGTCCGGCTGACACCGAGCTGAGCGCAGAGGTCGCGCTCGACGAGACGATCTCCCGGACGGAAATACCCGTTAACGATGGCTTCGCGGACTTTGTCGAGCGCCAGTTCCCGCAATGTCTTTGCAGGACGCTCGACCCTGATTGCTGCGTCCTTCAAAGCACCGCTCATTCTGCACCTCAGTGTTGGACCGACTTCGCATGCTCAAGGCTCGCCGCGGCAGTCGAATTCAAGAATCGTATTATGGCGTACCAGACACTGTAGCTGGCGGCGGCCGGCAATTCAACAAGCACCGAACCGGCCCTGGGGATCGACAAGTCTAGGCCTCGGGCGCCGGCCGCTGCGCAACGATTGCTTCGACTACGGCCTTGGCCTGCACCCGAATGTCGGGGACGGCGGTAATTTCCCAGAACTGCCCCGCCGTCAAGGCGCCGACGGCAAACACCCGGGCAGGCGAGATCCGGGAGGGGGCTATCACCTCGGAAGCGGCATCCACCTGGATTCCGAGACCGAGAGGATCGGCGGCGATCAGCTGAAATCGGCGCATTTCCTTCAAAAGTGGTGAATGGCTGATCCCTGCGCGCTCCATTCCCGTACAGTTGACCAGCCAATCCGGCCTGATCTCGGCGATCTCAGGTGTCGCCCTGACCCTGTATCCGGCAACGAGCCTGCCCTCCTCGGCCCCGAGCGATTGCAGGAAGCCTGCATGGAAGCGCACGGTTCCTTCAGAGACAAGTTTGTCGAAGCTGTCGAACACGTCAGGCGCGACGCGGTGACGATGGATGTTCCACCAAGGAAGCGCGTGCCTGAGGAAGCGGGCCCGCTCCTGATTGGAAAGCCGTTGCCAGAGAGCCTGCGTGACAGGCCTCAGGCCATCCATCAGGCTTCGCCAGTCGTCAACCGACTTGGCCATTTCCCGCAGGCTCTTCAATATGCCGCTGATCGTAGCGGGAAGCGCCTCAACCTCGATCGGCAGCGGCGCGGGCGGTTTCCTCGCATGCCCCAGCGGCGCGAGCCCGCGGCGCGAAAGCACCTCGATCCTGCCCCTATGGCCGTGAGCGCGCAGAGCAAGAACCTGATCGATCATCGTCAGGCCCGAGCCGAGGATGCAGACCGTATCAGAGGATGCGACGCGTCTCAGCCAGGAGAGCCGCCACGGGTTCTCGACGATCCGCGATCGCATCGATAGCGGCACGCCGGCCGGATCGACCGGCAGGTTGGCGTTGCCGACACCAAGGCAGAGCACCACGGTCTTTCCGGCAATCTCGTCGCCATTGCCGAGATGGAAGGCCAGCGTGCTGTTGTAGCGTTCCACGCATCCCGCCGCCTTGGCCCTGATGAAATCGACCCGGCAGCGGCCATCCCGCTTTCGAAGAAGCTGCGCGAGCGTATCCCTGACATACAGACCGTAATCGCTGCGCGAGGCGAAATCGCCGGCCTGCAGCCGCCGCCCGCGATTTTTCAGCCACTCGACAAAGTCATCCGGCTTATGCGGCAACAGGCTCATGCGGCCCGCCGGTACGTTCAGTCGATGGAGATAGAGTTCTGTCCGGTACGCCGTCCCGCGACCGAAACCGGGATCATCGCCAACGACGGCAACCTTGGCCGAAGCGGGAAGCTGCTCGATGAGATTGCAGGTTACGGCTATCGCCGAAAAACCGGAACCGACCACGATAACATCGTATATCAACGCATTCTCCCTGAAGGTCCGTCACCTTGGCTCCCGCCGCCACCCGATCCCCGGGACGCGCAGCGGCAGAATCACGAAAACAAATGTCTCTATAGTCTATAAATATAGTTTGTTATTTCTCCCGCTAGCCCGTTCTGAACCATTACGCTTTTGAGGGTGAGATCAAGGGCCGGATGTGGCCCTGTACAAAGGGGCTCAAGATGAATTTCAGAAATTTGATTGCCGCGATTGCCGTCGGCGTCGGAACACTTGCAACGGCTTTCATCGCCGAGGCGGCGGACAAAAAGGTCGTCGTCGGCTATCAAACCGACGCGCTGCCATCTTCGGTCGCGATCGCCAATGGCGAATTTGCCAAGACGACGGGATATGAGATCGACTTCCGCAGGTTCAATTCGGGCGCCGAGATCTTTGCGGCCA